>JBEVMZ010000063.1:0-5274 GCA_040508335.1 Sphingobium sp. | reverse complement strand
TGCTTACCAGCGGTAATGCGAGAAGGCGCGGTTCGCTTCCGCCATACGGTGCGTGTCTTCGCGCTTCTTGACCGCATTGCCGCGGTTGTTGGCGGCGTCCAGCAGTTCGCCCGACAGGCGGGCGGCCATGGTGGTTTCGCTGCGGTTGCGCGACGCAGTGATCAGCCAGCGGATCGCAAGAGCCTGCGAACGCTCGGGACGAACCTCAACCGGCACCTGATAGGTCGCACCGCCGACGCGGCGGCTGCGGACTTCGATGCCGGGCTTCACATTGTTGAGCGCGTCATGAAACAGACCGATCGGATCCTTCTTCGCACGTGCTTCGACGGTGTCGAGCGCACCATAGACGATGGATTCGGCGACGGCTTTCTTGCCGTCCTGCATGATGCTGTTCATGAATTTCGACAGCACGATATCGCCGAACTTGGGATCGGGCAGGATAACGCGCTTTTCGGGGCGACGACGACGGGACATATTTTAGTCTCCCCTTCTTACTTAGGACGCTTCGCGCCGTACTTCGAACGGCTCTGCTTACGATTCTTCACGCCCTGCGTATCGAGGACGCCGCGCAGCACATGATAGCGCACGCCGGGAAGATCGCGGACGCGGCCGCCACGGATGAGCACGACGGAGTGCTCCTGAAGATTATGGCCTTCACCCGGGATATAGGTGATGACTTCGCGCTGGTTGACCAGGCGAACCTTGGCCACCTTGCGGAGCGCCGAGTTCGGCTTCTTCGGAGTCGTCGTATAAACGCGTGTGCAAACGCCGCGCTTTTGCGGGTTCGCCTCCATTGCAGGGACCTTCGACTTGGTCTTCTGCAATTCGCGGCCCTTTCGGACCAGCTGGTTGATCGTTGGCATGAAGCCCTTCACCTTTTTTCAGTTACTTTGCCGTTAGCCCCTGCATTTTTCGTCGTCATTTCCAACGACAAAGGCCCCGGTGGGCATGACGCCCCCTGGAGCTGCAAGAGCACCCGGCAATGTTCAGCTCATATATATGCCCGGGCAAAGACGACCGTGATCGCCGGAACATCGGGCAGCGCGCCTATAGCTCCGCCCGACGGACGGGTCAAGGCGGCGCGGAAAATCACGGGGCTGGCCGGCGTCGAGGTAAATCGCTTAGCAAATTGCTAACGCACTTTGGCTACTGAAATCGCCGGCGACAGTTCCGTCGTCGCTATGGACCGATCGTGAGCCAACTTTCCAGACTATCCGGCGAATTTATAGACCCCGCGCGCGAGGCCACCTTTCAGGCCAAGCGCCTGCCCGAGTCGCGGCGCCATGCGCGTCTGCTCTTCGCGCTTTCGGTTATCCTCAATTCGGTCTTTCTGCTGAGCGACTGGCGGTTCCTGGGGACGCCGCATTTCTGGGTAGCGGTACCCGCACGCCTCTTCGTCATACTCTGGTCGATTTTCTGCATCATGCTGTGCCGCCGGGAGATGAGAGACTTCAAGGCGGTGGTGCGCATCTGCGGAGTCTGGCAGGCGGGCACCGCTTTGGGCGTGACGTTCCTCGTCAGTTCGCGCAGCGACATCGCGCTGTTCGTCATGGTGATGCTGCCGCTCGTCTTCTACCTCGTCGTTCCCACCAGCTTCCGCGGCAATGCGGGTGGCGGACTGCTCTGCGGTATGGCGATGATGATCGGCTATATGGCGCCGGCCCCGCTATCCCCCACTACGCCGGGCATGGCCCTCGCCACGCTCATCCTGCACTGCGGCTTGTGGATCGCAGTAGCGCGCAACAACCGGTTGCAGCGCATGGAGTGGACGGCCAGCCGCCTCGCTATCGACGCGCGGGCTGCGCTGGCGCTTTCCAACGAGAGCCTGATGCGGATTTTCCAGACGGTGCCGGTGCCGATGCTGGTCACCCGATCGGACGGAACGGTCATTCACCAGAATCCGGCTTCGCGCGATTTCCTCGCCCTGATACGGGCGGACCGGGTCGACCAGGGATATGGTTGGGTATCGGCTCGCGTCGCGGCAGGGGAAATCATTGATCATCTCGAACTGAGCGTCGATAGTCAGGATGGCGAGGTCCGACACGTGCTGCTGTCCGCGCGTCCCGTACTGCTTCAGGACGAAGATTGCGTCCTTAGTTGCGCCATCGACATCACCGACCGCAAAAATGCCGAGCGGCACCTGGCCAGGCTGGCGATGACCGATTCGCTGACGCGGCTCGCCAATCGGGCGCATTTCCTTGCCAGCCTCAGCCAAGCAGCCGCCGCGACCGGCGTCAGCGGCGGCACGATGGCGGTCGTTCTGATCGACGTCGACGAGTTCAAACGGGTGAACGACAGCGCCGGTCACGACATGGGCGACGCGTTGCTGCGCGCCATAGGCGACCGGTTGCGCGCCGCCGTGCGCCCCGGCGATCTGGTCGCGCGCATGGGCGGCGACGAATTCGCCGTGCTGTTGACGCGTGTGTCGGACACCGAAGACCTCACCGCCATATTGAAGCGGATGCGCGCCGCCCTGCATGCACCGCTGACCCATAAGGACCGGCATATCGAATGCCGCGTCAGCATGGGGGTGGCGCTGTATCCAGGCGATGCGGACGATATCACCGACCTTATGAAACATGCCGACATCGCGCTTTACGAGGCGAAGAATGGCGGACGTGGGCGGGCCTGCATCTTCGAAACGCGCCTGCTTGACAATTGGCAGCGCGAAGACCGAATGCTCGATCGAGCGCGCGACGCGCTGACGAGCGGCCTGATCGTGCCCTGGTATCAACCCAAGGTGGAATTGGCGTCGGGCCGCATCGTCGGGTTCGAAGCGCTGCTGCGCGGCGTCGGGCGCGACGGCGCCATACTGATGCCCGGCGATATCGCCGCGGCCTTCGAACATCCCGAGATCGGTCGCGCGATCAACGAGCGGATGGTCGGCGCGGTGCTCGCGGACTGTGCCCGCTGGCAAAAGCGCGGACTCGACATCGGCCATGTGGCGGTCAACGTACCCGGCGTGGAGTTGCACGACACGGCCTTCCCGGAACGCTTTCTGGCCGCACTGGGCCGGGCGGGCGTCCCGCCCGAGCGCATCCAGCTCGAAATCACCGAATCGGTGTTCCTCGGTCGCAATGCCGAGCGGGTCGGACAGGGGCTTAAGCGACTCTCGGCGGCCGGGCTGTCGATCGCGCTCGACGATTTCGGGACGGGCTACGCCTCTCTGTCGCACCTCAAGCAATTTCCCATCGATGTCATCAAAGTCGATCAGAGCTTCGTGCGCGATCTGGAGACCGATCCCGACGATGCCGCGATTGTGCGTGCGGTGCTCAACCTTGCCTACAGCCTCGACATCGCAACGGTCGCCGAAGGGGTCGAGAACAGCCGGCAGATGGACTATCTGCGCGCCGGCGGCTGCCATCAGGGGCAGGGTTTTCATTTCGGCGCGGCGGTTCCCGCCAATGCGGTGCCGATGCTGCTGGCGCATGGCGCCGGGGCGCGCGCTCTGTAAGGGCGCAGGCCCCGTGGACCTGTCAGTTCACGGGCGCGCGGCGGCGATAGCTGAGTGCTTCGGCGACATGGACGCGGCCGACCGTCTGCGCGCCCGCAAGATCCGCGATCGTGCGCGAGACGCGCAGGATGCGGGTATAGCCTCGCGCGGACAGCTTCATCGCGACAGCGGCCTGCGCCAGCAAGGCGCGACCCGCTTCATCGGGGCCGGCGACACGTTCGAGCATGTCGCCATAGACCTCTGCGTTGGTGCGCGTCGCGACATCGGCATAGCGCCGGGTCTGCACGGCGCGCGCGGCGGCGACTCGGGTGGCGACCTCGTCCGATCCTTCCGCAGGGGGCGGCAGCACGAGATCGGCGGCAGTCACGGCCTCGACCTCGACATGCAGGTCGATGCGGTCGAGCAGCGGTCCGGAAACCTTGCTCCGATAGTCGGCGGCGCAGCGCGGCGCGCGCGCGCAGGCGAGCGCGGGATCGCCCCAATGGCCGCACCGGCACGGGTTCATCGCCGCGATCAGCTGCACGCGCGCGGGGAAGGTGACATGCGCATTGGCCCGCGCCACCGTCACTTCGCCGGTTTCAAGCGGCTGGCGCAGCGAATCGAGCGTTGCGCGTTGAAATTCGGGCAGTTCGTCGAGGAACAGGACGCCGAGATGCGCCATGCTGACCTCGCCCGGCCGCGCGCGCAGGCCCCCGCCCACCAACGCCGGCATGGAGGCGCTGTGGTGCGGGGCGCGGAACGGGCGCGTACGGCTGATGCGGCCGCCTTCGAGCGTTCCCGCGACGCTGGCGACCATCGAGGTTTCCAGCGCCTCGGCCGGGGTCAGGGGCGGCAATATGCCGGGCAGGCAGCTCGCCATCAGCGACTTGCCCGCGCCCGGCGGCCCGATCATCAGCAGGTTGTATCGCATTACACCTGACGGTATGCTGTCGGCATGTATGCCTATATTTATGCCAGGTTCTCGTCGGCCGACCAAGCTAAAGGCAGCTCTTTGGAACGTCAGCTGCATAACTGCCGCACGTTCTGCGAAGCGAAAGGTTGGAGCCATTCCACATCGCGTGAACTAGTGGACGAGGGTATCTCCGCCTACGACGGTTCAAACCGCTCCGGTCATAGCTCGCTGGCAAAATTCGAACGGATGGCTCATGCGGGTGAGATACCAGAAGGAAGCGTCCTGGTCGTGGAGCGCCTTGACCGTATTAGCCGAGAATCGCCGCACGCTGTGGTGCGGTTCGTGTCGAGCATGTTAGAGGCGAACATAGCTATCGGCATAGCCAGCAATGATCGGCTTTATGTAGGCGACGTGCCCTTTGACCAACTAATTGATATGGTTGTCACGGCTAAATTATCGAACGAGGAAAGTGAGAAAAAGTCAGAGCGCCTGCGGGCAGCCTGGGCTCGCAAGCGTCGTCTTGCGGCCGATGGCGTGCCGCTCACGTCAAAATGCCCCGCTTGGTTATATAAGAGCGACGATGGCACGCGATATTTGATCGACATCGATAAGGCTGATGTCGTTCGTCGCATATTTGAGATGACTGCCTCGGGTCGTGGACGCAGCCTGGTCGCTCAGACCCTTAATAAGGAAGGCGTTCCGCCTATAAGCGAGCGCGCCAACGGCTGGCATCCGTCCTATGTACAAAAAATATTGAGCGGCAGAGCAGTCCTGGGTGAAGCGCAACTGCACAGCCTGCAAGCGGGGCGGCGCGTACCACAGGGCCCTCCGTTAACTGACTACTTCCCGCCGATCGTGCCTCACGACCTGTATCGACGCGCACAAGCCGCTATTCGTGCGCGGACCCTAAAAGGCGGACGTCGCGGGC
>JBEVMZ010000035.1:0-3286 GCA_040508335.1 Sphingobium sp. | reverse complement strand
AGTCCTGCGCGGTCCCTTCCGATCCCGGCAGCCGTTCGCCTGCCACGTCGAAGACCTTCAGCGCCAGCCCGCGTGGCAGGCTGACCGCGTCGGGCAAGATGTCGCCGGCGTTGGTCGAAAGGCGTATGAGCGCTTTATGGGTGCCGGGACGCGCGAACAGGCCTTGGGCGAGTTCGGGCGGCAGGTCTGCGTCGATGGTGAGTTCACCCGTCAGCAGCCCATGCGCCTTGGCATGGACCGAGCGGACCGCATGGCCATAATCCTTGGCCGTGCGTTCGAGAATGGTGTCGAAGGTGTCGTTTATCTCGCCGATCACCGCCTGCTCGTCGGGCGCGATATCCTCGATATCGTCATGGTAGCGGATGGGCGCGTCGGGCATCGGTCAGGCTCCTGCAAGAACAGAAACGGGTAACGCCGGGCCGCCTCGTTCGGCTCCGCCCTCCACCATCAGACAACCAGATAGCTATAAGATACCCTATGGATATCCTATAGCTAAATAGCAGTTTATGCGTCCTTTTTCTCGTCCAGCGTCGCCAGCGCCTGTTCGAGCACCGCGCCCAAAGGCAGGCCGCGTTCGTCGGCGATGCGGTAGAGGGTGGCGATCACTTCCTCGGTCGCTTTAATGTTGATCTGGCGGTTGCGGCCGGTGACGTGGCGACGCGGCTGGCGTGGCGGCGCGGCACCCTCCCCTGCCCCGAGCGCCTTGCGGCTGGGGAAGCCGCTCGCCTGCGCGAGCTGGTCGATCGCTTGCGGCGTGATTGGGCGGGCAGTGGGTTCGGGCGCGAAATCGTCGAGATCGCCAAAGGGGTTGGCGCGGCTCATGACAGCGCCTCCGCCTTGGTTGGGCTTGGGGCGGCGCTGGCGGTGCCCTGCCCCCCGCGCCCTTCGCGCAACCGCTCGATCACCTCGACGGTGAACTGTTCGGCGTTGGCGATCGCCTTGTCGAGATTGGGCACATCCTTGCCGTCGAGCTTTTCGAGCGTCTGGCGGAAGGAGAAGAGCGCGCGAAACGCCTCGCGCTCGTGCAGTTGTGCCTTGAACATAGGTACGCCCGCATCGTTGAGGCCGCCCTGAATATGTCCCATGGTGCGGGTGCGGATGATCGGGCTGGTGCGCGAGAGCAGCACGCCATAGGGCACGGCGCGGCCCGTCATCTTTTCATGCTGTTTGAGCACGCGGATCGCGCGGCTCGCCTGTTCGGCGTCGAGCTGCGACCCCTGCATGGGAATGATGACGAGATCGGCCTGGCTGATCGCCAGCAGCACGATCTTGGCCGCCGTTCCTTCCAGATCGACGATGACGAAGGGGGTGGCGGCTGCCGCGTCCTCGATCCGGTCGAGAATATTATCCTCGTCCACGTCCGCGACGATCGACAGGTTGGCGGGCAGTTCCGCCTCTTTCCCCCAGGCCGCGATCGGATGATTGGGGTCGGCGTCGACGATCGTGACCTTGGCCCCGCGCGTCAGTTGCGAGGCGAGCAGCAGGGCGGCGGTGGTCTTGCCCACGCCCCCCTTGGGACTGACGAAAGCGATGGTGGGCATGGACGATATCCTTTCGGGATATCATCTAGCTACCAGATAGCGACCAAGGCAAGTGGATATCTATAGGATATCGAGAAAGCTATCTGGATAGACGAACGGGCCGAAGATGACCCCGGCCCGTTCGTTCGCGGCGATGTGCCATTGTCGCACCCAAGATGCGCCCTTTCGCGCATCTTGGGCAAGGACAGCCGCTTAAAGCACCGTGTACGGGCGGCGACGCGCCGCGGCGGCCGCGCCGACGCTCGATGCCGCCGCGCCGACCAGCAGCGCCAGCACGAGGATGAAGGACGTGCCCGCCGCTGCACCGGCGGCCTTGTCGGTCGCGGTCTTGGCGGTTTCGATCGTCTCATTCTTGGTCTGGACGAACTGCTGCTTGGCGCGCGTCACCTGGGCTTGTGCCTCCGGACGGCCGATCTTACGCTGCGCCGCGACGATATCGACGATGCGGCTTTCCGCCTGGACGCCTTTTGCGCCGCCGGCGGCAAGCGCGGGCAGTTCCTTGGCGATTTCCTTCTGCGCCTGTTCGGGCGTCATCAGCGCCGGGTCGTTAGGCGCGTCGGAGAGATAGGCGGCCGCCTGCTCGCGCACATCGGTCTTATCGATACCCGCGATCGAGGCGGCTTCGGGGGCCGCTGCGCCGACCGTCGCACCCGCCGCGCCAGCGACCGCGCCCACCGTGCGGAACGCGCCGCCGATGATGCCGCCGACCGCCGAGGTCAGGAGATAGAGGGTGAGGATCAGCGTGACGCCCCAGACGGTCAGGCCATGGACGAGCGCGTCGAAGCGCTCATGCACGCCCGCGACGCGCGCGGCGGCATAGCCCCCTGCCCCCAGCGCAATCAGCGTGGTGAGCAGCCAGTAGATGCCAGCGCCAATGCCGAAACCTGCCGCCCCCGGCGTCGTGCCCTCGACCGGATCGACCATGGTGAGGCCGATCCCTGCGCCCAGGATGCCCAGCACCAGCTGGACCGCGACGGCAATGACGACGCCGGCGAAGATCGCGCCCCAGGACAGCCGCGTGGGTGTTTTGCCTATATAGGCCGGATCGACCGGCGTTAGGCCGGCATTGAGATTGGTCGCCATAATTCCTCCTGTTAAAAAGCTTTGTTTTAATGTGCTTAGCTGTCAGATTCCGTCGTCGGACGCGGCGGCGCTTTTGACCGGGTCGGGCCGTTCGCGCGCGCCGCTTCCTTCTCGGCTGCGCCGCGCAGGCGCGCCGCATCGTCGCCGATAAGCTTGCCGATCGCTTCCTGCGCCGAACCCTTGGCTTCGCGTGTCGCGGCGGCCTGCGTTTCGGCGGTAGCCGGATCGTCGTCGTTCGGCGTCCCGCCGCTGGGGTCTGGTATGCCTGCCGTCATGCCGATTTTTCCCGATCCATCTTGTCGAGTTTGACGCCCTCGCCGTCGAAACCGCGCGCGCGGGCCCAGGCGACGGCGGCGATGCGGCGGTTGACGCCGATCTTGGCGTAGATGCGCGCGACATGGTTGCGCACCGTATTGCTCGCGACATCGAGCGTCCGCGCGATCCTCTTGTCGTCATAGCCACGGCAGATCAGGGCCAGCACGTCGCGCTCACGCGGCGTCAGATCGTCGAGCCCCGGCCCGTCATTCTGGGCCTGCGGCGCGCGCAGCCGCGCCAGCTTGTCCATGATCGAGCGGCTGAACCAGCTGGTGTCCTTCATCACCGCCTCGATCGCCTCGACCAGTTCCAGTTCGGTCGCCTTGCGCTGGGTGATGTCCTGAAAC
>JBEVMZ010000022.1:0-16237 GCA_040508335.1 Sphingobium sp. | reverse complement strand
GGCCGTCTCGACGTCGGCCAACTGCTTTTCCAGCTGCGGGATGGTGCCGTAGGACAGCTCGCCCGCACGGCCCAAATCGCCCGCGCGCTGCGCCTGTTCCAGTTCAAGCCGGGCCGCGTCCAGCCGCTCCTTGATCTTCGCCTCGCCCGCGATCTTATCCTTTTCCGCCTGCCAGCGGCCGGTCAGTTCGGCCGATTGCTGCTCGAAATTGGCGAGGTCGGTTTCCAGCGTCGCCAGCCGGTCGGCCGACGCCTTGTCGGTTTCCTTCTTCAGCGCCTCACGCTCGATCTTCAGCTGTATGATCCGCCGGTCGAGCGTTTCGATTTCCTCGGGCTTGCTCTCCACCTCCATGCGCAGGCGGCTGGCGGCCTCGTCCATCAGGTCGATCGCCTTGTCGGGCAGGAAGCGGTCGGTGATATAGCGGTTGGAAAGCGTCGCCGCGCTGACGATCGCGCCGTCGGTGATGCGCACGCCATGGTGCAGCTCATATTTTTCCTTCAAGCCGCGAAGTATCGAGATCGTGTCCTCGACCGTGGGTTCGCCGACGAAGATTGGCTGGAACCGCCGCTGCAGCGCGGGGTCCTTCTCGACATATTTGCGATATTCGTCGAGTGTCGTCGCGCCGATGCAATGCAGTTCGCCGCGCGCCAGCGCTGGTTTGAGGAGGTTGCCCGCGTCCATTGCGCCTTCGGATTTGCCCGCGCCGATCAGCGTGTGCATCTCGTCGATGAAGAGGACGATTTGCCCTTCGCCGGCCTTCACCTCGTCAAGCACGCCCTTCAGCCGTTCCTCGAATTCGCCGCGATATTTCGCGCCTGCGATCAGGCTTCCCATGTCGAGCGCCATCAGCGTGCGGTCCTTGAGCGTATCGGGCACGTCGCCATTGGCGATGCGCAGCGCAAGGCCCTCGGCGATCGCCGTCTTGCCGACGCCGGGGTCGCCGATCAGGACGGGATTGTTCTTGGTCCGGCGGGCGAGAATCTGGACGGTGCGGCGGATTTCCTCGTCGCGGCCGATGACCGGATCAAGCTTGCCGTCGCGCGCCGCCTGCGTCAGGTCGCGGGCGAATTTCTTGAGCGCGTCATAGCGATCCTCGGCGCCCGCGGTGTCGGCGGTGCGTCCGCCGCGCAAGCTGTTGATCGCGGCGTTGAGCGCCTCAGCCTTAACGCCCGCAGCGGCGAGCGCCTTCCCCGCAGCCGTGGTGGTGGAGAGGGTGAGCGCGAGCAGCAGCCGCTCGACCGTCACGAAGCTGTCACCGGCCTTTTGCGCGACCTGTTCTGCCTGGTCGAGCACGCGCACGGCATCATTGTCGAGACCCGGCGTCGCCTGCGCCCCGCTGCCCGAAACGGCCGGCACCTTGGCGAGCGCGGCATCGATTTCGCGCGTCGCGATCTCGGCCGACCCGCCGGCTGCGCGGATCAGGCCGGCGGCCATGCCCTCCTTGTCCTCAAGCAGGGCTTTGAGAAGATGCTCGGCGCCGATGCGCTGATGGTTCATGCGGATGGCGACGGTCTGCGCCGACTGAAGAAAGCCTTTGGCGCGATCGGTGAATTTTTCGAGGTTCATATATGGTCCCCTGACGGCGATAAACTGATGACATCCATATGGTGTTGCTTAAAAGCAACACAAGGGCGCCGCCGCTGATTTTTGTGCGTCAGGGAACCAAGGCTATCAGGGTCTCGGCGCCTTGGGCGCGGCCGGCGCGAAGATGTCGCCGAAGAAGCTGCCCGTGTACCAGAGCGGCGCCTGCGGTGCGTCCGCGATCTCGCGCGCGATCGCATAATTGACCCGCGCAAATTTCGCCGCCGCCTTCCAGTCGAATGGCAGGTCCATCTGGTCCGATGGCTGGTGATAATTGGTCTTGAGGAAATGCTCGAACGCCTGTTTGCCGGGGCCTGCAAAGCCGGTCATCAAAAACACCGACGGCACGCCTTCCTGCACGAAGCGATAATGGTCCGAGCGGGTGAAGAGCCCTTCGGCGGGAATCGGGTCGGGCGAGAGGGCGATGCCCTGCGCCTTTGCCGCGCGCGCAACGATCGGCCCCAGTGTCGAATGTTCAGCGCCAAAGGCGATGACGTCCTGAAAATCATAAGTCAGGATCGGCATGTCGAGATTGACGACGCCGACCAGCTTGCCGCCCGACGGCAACACGCCATGCTTGGCCAGATATTGCGAACCGAGCAGGCCATCTTCCTCGGCCGTCACCGCCGCAAACAGGATGGAGCGTTTCGGTCGCTCGCCCCCTTCCACAAACGCCTTGGCAACTGCCAGCATGGTGGCGACCCCCGAGGCATTGTCCATCGCGCCATTGTTGATCTTGTCTGCACCCTTGGCGCTCTCCTTGACCCCGATATGGTCGAGATGCCCCATCAGCAGCACATATTCATTGGCCAGCGTCGGGTCCGATCCCGGCAACAGCGCCAGCACATTATGGCTCTGCGCAGTTTCCACGGCGCTGCTGCGCTCCAGCTTGATCATGGGCTTCAAGGCAAAGCCCTTGGGGCGTCCGCCCTTCTTCGCCGCCTCGGTGCGCAACGCGGCAAGGGTGCGGCCCGAGTCGGCGAGCAGTGCCTCTGCGGCGGTCGCGTTCACCGTCGCGGTGCCCCGGATACCCGGCGTCCGGGCATAGGGTTTGCCGTCCGTCTCGATCCAGCTGACGGTCGGTTCGCCGATCATCTCCTTCATCCGCGCCCAGGGGCGACGGGCGAGCATGCTGTTGCTGGGGATGGTGATCAGGCCGATTGCCCCGGCCTCCTGCGCGGCGACAGCCTTTTCGGCGGCGAGATGCGCGCCGATCTCGCTCGGCATGCCTTCCGGGCTGCCCGACAGCGCGACCGCATATTTGCCGCGCAGGTCGAGGCCCGCATAATCGTCGATCTTCTCGCGCGTGGATTTGAGGCCATAGCCGACGAATACGGCGCCCGCTTCCAGTGCCTGGCTGGGCTCACGGCCGAAGGGGGCGATGGCAACGTCGCCGCCAGCCTCGAAACGCTTGCCGCCGATGATGAAGGCAGGGGGCGCGCCCTTTGCCAGGCTGGCGACCGACAGCGTGACAGGCTGGTACCAGCTGTCCTTGACCGCCTGCGTCAGGCCAAGCGCGGCGAAACGCGCGGCGACGAACTTGGCAGCGATATCATAGCCGCGCGTGCCCGCGTCGCGCCCTTCGAGCAGATCGTCGGCGAGAAAACCGACATCGGCCTGAATGGCTTGCGGAGAGAAGCGCGGTTCCTGTGCGACGGCAGGCGCGACGAGCGATAAAGCGAGGAGGGACGCGCTGGCGAGGGAGCGGATGGTCATGGGAAAGTCTGAACCCTTTTTGTCTTTTCCAATGCTATGACCCTATCGCGCCTGCCTGCGCTGTCCACCCCTAGCCTCCAACGCAAGCAGGGCGTAGGTGAAAGCGGATTGCGCCCGTGCCGCGCCCCGCTATTCTGCATCTCCTGCTCCTTTTCCGCGAAAGTCCCCCATGTCCCGATCGTCGCGCCGCTCCCTCGTTGCCCTGTCCCTTGCCGTATCGCTGATCGCGCTCGCGCCTGCCGCCCATGCGCAGGGCAAGGCGGCGCAGGCGGGCAGCGGGCAGGCGGCCCCGGCACCGATCGCGAGCCTCGTCTCGACCGTCGATATTCCCTACGAGACCTTCACGCTCAAAAACGGCCTGCGCGTTATCGTCCATACCGACCGCAAGGCGCCGGTCATCGCCGTCACCACCTATTATCGCGTGGGGTCCAAGCATGAGCCCAAAGGCAAGACCGGCTTTGCCCATCTGTTCGAACATCTGATGTTCGGCGGCTCGGAAAACGTCCCCAGCTTCGACGAGCCGCTGTCTGCCGCCGGCTCGACGCAGACCAACGGCTCGACCTGGTACGACCGCACCAACTATGTCGAAACGGTGCCGACCGGCGCGCTCGACCTGGCGCTCTTCATGGAGGCCGACCGCATGGGCCGGCTGCTCGGCGCGGTGACGAAGGCAAAGCTCGACGCGCAGCGCGGCGTCGTCCAGAATGAAAAGCGCCAAGGCGACAACCAGCCTTTCGGCCTCGTCAGCTATGCCCAGACCGCCGCGCTGTTCCCGGCGGGGCATCCTTACGGACATGAGACGATCGGATCGATGGCGGACCTCGATGCCGCCAGCCTTGCCGACGTCCATGCCTGGTTCCGCGATCATTATGGTCCCAACAACGCCGTGCTTTCGCTCGCGGGGGATATCGACGTCGCGACGGCGCGCGCGCGGGTCGAGAAATATTTCGGCGGCATCGCGGCGGGCAAGCCGGTGGCCCCGGTGGCCGCGCCGGTCCCGACGCTGCCCAAGCGGGTCGATCAGGTCATGAAGGACCGGGTCGCCGCCACCCGCCTCTACCGCAACTGGGTCGTCCCCGGTATGGGTGCGCCCGACAATGCGCCGCTGGAGGTCGCCGCGGCCGTGCTGGGCGGCCTCGCCAGCTCGCGCCTCGACAATATATTGGTGCGTGAGGAGCAACTCGCCGTCTCGGTCAGTGCGTCGGTCCAGACCTTCGAGCAGCTTGGCCAACTCGAGGTGACGGTCGATGTCAAACCGGGCGTCGACGCGACCAAAGTGTCGCAGCGGCTGGACGCGATCATCGCGGACTATATCGCCAAGGGGCCGACCGCCGATGAGGTGAGCCGCGTCGCCACACGGCAGATCGCGGCGGAAATCTCCGGCCTTGAAGTCGTGGGCGGCTTTGGCGGCAAGGCATCGACCCTGGCCGAAGGGCTGCTCTACCAGAACGACCCGGCTTTCTACAAAAAGGAGCTGGCCGCGATCGCCGCCGTGACGCCGCAAGATGCGCGCGCCGCGATGGCCAAGTGGCTGACCCGCCCGGTCTATGCGCTGCGCGTCGATCCGGGACCGCGCGACGCCTATCAGGAAGCGCAAGGGGCCGCGCAGGTGGCGTCCGAGCAGGCTGTGGAAGCGTCGCTGCCCAAGCCGAAGATCGAACAGCCAGCGGTCACGTCGTCGCCAGCGCTCGATTATCCCGATGTGGAGAGCGCGACGCTTTCCAACGGTATCAAGGTGCATTTCGCGCGCCGTGATGCGGTGCCGATGCTGCTCATGTCCTTGAGCTTTGATGCCGGCATTGCCGCCGATCCCAAGGACCGGCAGGGCATCGGCCAGCTCGCCATGTCGATGCTCGACGAGGGCACGACCAGCCTCAATGCCATTCAGATCGCCGAGGCGCAGGAGCGGCTGGGCGCGTCGATCAGCGCGGCGGCGACGCTCGATCGGTCGGTGGTGACGATGCAGGCGCTGACCGCCAATCTCGCGCCCTCGCTCGACCTGCTCGCCGACATCGTCAAGAACCCCGCCTTCGCCCAACGCGAGGTGGAGCGGGTCCGCGCCATTCAGATTGCCGCGATCGCACAGGAAAAGGCGCAGCCGCAGGGCCTTGCCAGCCGCGCCATCTATCCGCTGCTTTACGGTCCGGCGCATCCCTATGGCGTGCCCTCGCGCGGGCTTGGCGACACGGCGGCGGTCGCGGCGATGACCCCTGCGGACCTTTTCGCCTACAAAAATAAATGGCTGCGGCCCGACAATGTCGAGATTTTCGTGGTGGGCGACAGCAGCCTTGCCGCGATCCTGCCACTGCTGGAGGCGCGCTTCACCGCCTGGCGCTCCACCCGCGACCTCAAGGGAACCAAGAATCTCGATGCGCCGATCCCGCCTGCGAAGGCCGGCATCACGCTCATCGATCGGCCGCAATCGCCGCAATCGGTGCTGCTCGGCGGGTTCGTCACCGATCTAACCGGGTCGGACGATCGCATCGCCTTCGGCGCGGCGAACACGGTGCTGGGCGACGATTTCCTCTCGCGCATCAACACCGACATTCGTGAGGTGAAGGCCTGGTCCTACGGCGCAGGCTCGTCGCTGTCCGAGCGTGCAGGGCGCATCCCCTATCTCATCTCCGCGCCGGTACAGGCCGATAAGACCGGCCCGGCTATCGCGGCGATCACGACCAACATCACTGATTTTCTGGGGCCAAAGGGCGTGACGCCGGTCGAGTTCGACCGCGTCGTCAAAGGCAATATCGCGCAATTGCCAGCGCAGTTCGAGACATCCTCCGCAATCCTGTCGCAGATGCGCGTCGACGCGCTGTTCGGCCGTCCTTTCGACTATGTGGAAACGCTGGGCCGGCGCTACGCGACCCTCACGCCGCAACAGCTCGACGCCGCCGCGCGCAAGGTCATCGACCCCGCCAAGATCCACTGGATCGTCGTCGGCGACAAGGCGCAGGTCCTGCCGCAGTTGCAGGCGCTCAAGCGGCCCGTCACGGTGGTGGAGCCCGATGCCGGCACCGCGCCGGAGGCAAAGCCGACGCCGTCGAAGCGCCCGTGACGTCACAGTGAACGCTGTCGCTGGACGGACTTCGCGCGCGCCGCCGTCCCGAGCGGCGCGGGGCCTGGTCGATCAGGGGACGCCGCTTGACCGCGGCGCCCAGCGATGCTTTCCCCATGATTTGGCAGCCGATGAAGGGTGTTGGCATATGCAGACGATAGACTGGGACCAGCCGGCCACGATGATCGACCTTGACGGCAAGGCGCCGCTCATCGGCACGATCCGCGACTGCGCGGTTCATTACGCGCTCTACAAGCCCGAGGCGAAGGCGCAGGCGCGCGTTCTGCTGACGCAGCCGGTGCATCGCGAAGGGCGCAAGACGCGCACCTGGATACTCGAACCCGATGAGATCGCGGTGCTGGCCCAGCGGCTGAAGGATGAGGAGCAGGCTTGAGCGGCGGGGCCTCCGCGCGGCCGCATATCTATGTCGATGCCGATGCCTGCCCGGTCAAGGACGAGATTTACCGCGTCGCCTGGCGGCTGGAAGTCCCGGTCACGGTCGTCAGCAACGCCCCCTTCCGCGTGCCCGTCCATCCTCTCGTCACCCGCGTCGTCGTAGATGACGGGTTCGACGCCGCCGATGACTGGATCGCGGCGCGTGCCCACGCCCATGCCGTCGTCGTCACCGCCGACATCCTGCTCGCCGACCGCTGCCTGAAGACCGGCGCGGCGGTGATCGCGCCCAATGGCAAGCCCTTCACCAGCAGTTCGATCGGCAACGCCATCGCGGTGCGGGCGATCATGAGCGACCTGCGCGCCGGGGGCGACCGGATCGGCGGCCCGCCGCCCTTCGCCAAGGAAGACCGCTCCCGCTTCCTCTCGGCGCTCGACATGACGCTCACGCATCTGTTGCGGCACGCGGGCTGAAAAAAATGGGCCGATCGGAAGACCAGCCCATTGAAGTTTTAGGAGAGGATGCCTGAAAGGCACCGCCCTGTTGACGGAAGGGGCCGGCGCACACAAATGCGCATGCTGGCAAGGCGATTGCTCCAAACGCAACCATGCGGCGTCCTGCATGCAACCCCGTCAAGCCCTACCGCGTTTTGCAGAACGATTGTCGAAGATCGGACAGGGGGTGGAGTGCGCAATCTACGCCGCAGGATGGCTGAAGCCGTGGCAGCAGATCCGACGAACCCGCCTTTGCTCGATGGGCCTGTCACCGACGGCTGGTTCGCGCAGACCGACTGCCGTCACTGCGGCGCGGCGATGACGACGCCCTATTGCGGCCAGTGCGGGCAAAAGGCGGCGCATCGCTTCGTCTGGCGCGATATCCGCAAGGAGGGGTGGGACCGGCTGCGCCTGTTTGAATTGTCGTTCGTGCGCACGCTCTGGCGGCTGTTGCTGACGCCCGGCGCGGTCGCGCGCGACTATGTGCTGGGCCGCCGGACGACGCTGACGCATCCGCTCAAGCTGCTGCTGGCGTTGGTCACGATCCTGGTGCTGCTGCTCGCCGCCAGCCAATATTTCACCCATTATACGCATGTCGGGCGCGACGCGGTGGTCGACCGCATGGCGCAGCGCGTGATGGCCTATGCCAATTGGAGCTTCTCGCTCGGCATCGTCGCGATCTTTGCCGGCGCGGCGACCGTCTTTCGCAGACGGCTGGGCTATAATCTCGTCGAAATCGCTATCCTCGCCATTTACTGCCAATCGATCATTTTGTCGATCATCATGATAAATCTGTTGCCAACCTTGATCTGGCGCAGTCCAGATTTCATTCTATGGCACAAGGCGGCGTCGCAATATTATATCCCGATCATCAAGATGGTGATCGTCGCCAACGCCTATCGGCAGTTCTTCCTGCTCGATCTTAAGTCGGACTGGCTCAGGCTGCTGTCGGCCTGCCTTGTTTTTGCCGTGCTCAACTGGGCACTGTTGCGCATCTATGCATTTTTCATTCTGTGGCTGGTCAGCCGCTAGGCAAAGGAGAGGCACGCATGGGACGGACATTCCTGGCAACCTCCAGTGCGATGGCTGCACTGGCGCTGAGCGGCTGCGACGGTTCCGGCGCAGATGGCGCTATGGCGGGCGCGGATCGGGTAGAGGCGATCGCCTCTACATTGCAGGCCTGCTCCTATGACGGCAAGCCGGTCGAAGCGAAGCCCTCCGCACTGAGCGGCGACGCACCGCAGGATTGCGCGAGCGCCGTCAATCGCATCATGGGCTATACCGGCCTTCCCGCCAATTTCGTCGTCGTGTCAGGACCCGTGCCCAATGCCGCCGCGGTCATCCTGCTCGACAATCAGCGCGTGCCGCGCCGCGTCATCGCCTTCAACCCGCAATTCATGAAGGCGGCAGAAGCGCAGGTAGGCGGCAGCCCCTGGGGCCCCATCAGCATCATGGCGCATGAAATCGCGCATCACCTCTCGGGCCATACGATCGTGCCGGGCGGCAGCCGGCCGGATATCGAGCTCGAAGCCGACAAGTTCAGCGGCTATGTCCTGCAGAAGATGGGCGCGCCGCTCACCGCCGCGCAGCAGATGATCATGGCGGTCGGCACCAGCCACGGAACGCCCACCCATCCGGCAAAGGCCGATCGCGCCGACGCGATCAAGCAGGGTTGGGTGCACTCCTGCACGCAGGCGGGCGGTGCCGACTGCGCCAGCGGCGCGCCGGCCCCGGCAGGTAGCGCGGCGCGCAACACTGCGCCCGGCACCATCCCCTTGCCGACCACCGCGCCGCCGCCCGTGCGTAATGCCTCCGTGCCGGGGCATGCCCTGCCGGAGCTGGGTTCGATCCCGTTCAAATATGGCCGCTTCATCGTCGACGAAACCGGACAGCTCGATCCCGCCCGCGTCAAGGCGATGGAGCGCAAGCTTTTCGCCCTCGCCAAGGATCCGGGTGTCGAGATGGCCTTTCTGATCGTCAATGATCTCAAGGGGATGAGCGCGCAGGATTATGCCTGGGCGATGATGCGCCAGTTGCGCATCGGCAAGCTCGACGTCGGCAATGGCGCCGTCGTCGTCGTCGCACCCAGGCAGAAGCGGGCGGCGGTCGCCTTCGGCCCCGGCCTCGCCAAGGAAGCGGAGTTTTCCGATCCGCAGACGCAGCTGCTCCAGTGGATCGACAAGGCCTGGCCTTATTGCGAGGACGCGGATGGCTGCGCGGGCTGGACCGACAATCTGTTCAGCGTTTTCAACGGCACCTTGTTCTGGGCCGAGCGCACCAAATGGACGATTCAGTATCAGACGCTGGGCGCGCTGCTCGACCATTATGGCCAGGTCAATGCGGAGCGGCTGCGCACGAAGCGCGCCTTCGATCCCAAGACCGACCAGCCCAACGGCAACCTCGTCCGCGTGACCGGCCGTGTCACCAGCCTCAAGGCGCCGGTCGGCGTCGGGCAGGCCAATGAACGGCTGCTGGGCGGCAAGCTGGGCTACTCCGCCGTCAGCATGACCACCGACGATGGTCATGACGTCATCCTGTATGTCTCGCCGCGCCTTGCGCCCCTGATGCCGGGCGGCGCGCTCCGGGCGGGGCAGGCCTATACGATGGTGGGCCGCTTGCAGAGCACGGGCGACAAGGCGAGCAAGCAGGCGTCGTCGCTATGGTTGTTCAGCTACGATCCGATCTGACGCCGAAAACCCCTAGCGCCTTGCTCCACTTGGCTATCTCCTCCACCTTCCATTCATGTCCGAAGCCATCAGCCATGCGCCCGGTGCGCCTGTATCCCTCGTGCCGATGAAACGGCGTTCCTTGATCGTGGCAGCCCTGTCCACGGTCGTCGAATGGTATGATTTCACGCTCTATCTCTACTTTGCAACCGTGTTGGCACGGGTCTTCTTCGGCACCGGCGCGCAATCGATGATCGAGACGTTGGGTGGCTTTGCCGTTGCCTATCTGATGCGGCCCGTGGGCGCGCTGGTGTTCGGCCATCTTGGGGATCGGTTCGGACGGCGGGTATCCATGTTGGGATCGATGGCGATGATGACGGCCGCCATGCTGGCGACGGCCATGCTGCCCACTTATGCGCAGGCAGGCCCATTGGCCGGACTGCTGTTGATCGGCCTGCGCTGCGTAATGTCGTTTTCGGTTGGCGGGGAATATACCGGTGTCGTCGCCTACCTGCTCGAGGGTGCCAGCGCGCATCGCCGAGGACTGGTGGGAAGCTGCGCGTCGGCCGCGAGCGAGATCGGCGCCCTTCTGGCGGCCGGCGCGACGGCGCTGACGGTGTGGGCGATGCCGGAAGCGGCGCTCGTCAGCTGGGGCTGGCGGGTGCCGTTCCTGTTCGGAGCGGCGCTCGCGATTGTGGTCCTGATAGCGCGCGCGGCACTGGAGGAGACGCCGGAATTTACCCGCCAGCAGCGCGAAGGCGTGGTGCCCGATCAGCCGATCCGTCAAACGCTCACGCGCCACCGTCCCGCCATACTGCGCGGTTTTGCGATCTCGGCTCTGGGGTCGATCACTTATTATGTGGGCATCACTTATGTGCCCGTCTTCCTCGATGCCACCGGCACCATGACCGAAGCGCGTGCGCTGTCCATCTCGACCCTGGCCGCGCTGACGGTGATCCTGGTGACGCCCTTGACCGGGCTTCTATCCGACCATGCCGGTCGCCGGCCGGTGCTGCTGGCGCTGGCGCTTGGCGGGATCGTGCTGCCGATCGGCCTGTTCGCGATGATGACGGGCGGCGGCGCGGCGACATGGGTTGGCGCACTTGTCATGGCGGCGCTAGGCGGCGGGGTCAGCGCAGTAGGCGCAGTTACCACCGCCGAGCAGTTTCCGGGCGAGGGCCGCCTCAGCGGTCTTGCGCTTGGCGCGACGACCGCGACGGCCCTGTTCGGCGGCATGACGCCGGTGGTCGCACACCTGCTGGTGACGCAGAGCAGCTGGGCCGGCGCGCCCGGCGCCATGATTGCGTGCGTAGCGCTCTGCGTGATTGCGGTGTTCTGGCTGATGCCCGAAACCGTGCCGTTAAAGGTAAGGCGCGGTTGAATCAGCCATGGAACGGCGAGCGGCCCGATTTAGCTGTCGGTCCGCTCATGTTCCATGCTTTGCCTGTGCAAAACGGGCTTAGCGCGCATCCGCAAGGCGCAAGGGCTTTGTCGACATCGCCAAGCGCGACTCGATCTGTGAACGCACGTCGGCGATCACCGCCGTGCGGCATGCCTGCGTCTTGGCCTGCGCGCTGAGATGGACACTGGCCATGCGATCGCCGCACACGCTGCTCGCCACCTGGTCCATACGGATCGCCAGGCGCTGCTGACCGGCGGCGGATGCGAGGTCGAGACCCTTGAGGTCGAGGATTGCCTGATCCTGGGCGAACGGATTTTCGGCGGCGGAAGCGACGGCGGGGGCCGCGCATGCGAAGGTGGCGAGAGCCACGAGGCCAATTTTCATCAATGTCTCCTGTGCGTCAGACGAGCGCCGCTCTCCGGCGACTGCGGATCACATAGAGACGAACGATGATTATTTCAAGAAAACAATCAATATCGCTATTTTATTACTCGATATCTACTCCAATATTACTTGGTCCGTATTACTAACATGGTCAGTTCGTGTGGTCGGACCATCATGCCGATGGGAAGCCGCGTGCGCGTTTCGGCGCCATCGACGCCGATCGATACGGCGCGCACATTGGGTTCGCACCACAGTCGAAGCGTTGAGACGGGCAGGCTGAACTGCCAGCGTCGCTCCCCCTCGACGGCGATTGGACGGCCGTTGAAAGTGACGGGCGCGTTGCGATCCGCACGGTGGCCGCTGACTTGCAGGCAGTCGCCCGACACGCACGACACCAATCGCGTGCTGGGCGCCGACATGGCCGAAGCGGGCGTGGCGAAACCCGCGACACCGGCAACGAGAGCGATCAGCGACCATCGAAAAAATCCTGCCATGGTCCTTTTCCCTTCGTTCATGAGATGGCGATCGCCGCTTGTTCAAACATGCGGCGTACCGGTTCGAGCAAAGCGGCATGGCGTTTCCACCGGCCAACCGAATCGGCGTAGATGGGGCGGCGGACCTGCGCGGCGCTGGGCGTCGATACCGGCGCGTTATTGGCGTGGAACGACAGACAGTCGTCCGACCAGTCCAGCCCGCAATGCGCGAGCATACGCCGGCTCTGCCCTTCCTGATCGGCGACGATGTCCTCATACCGGACTTCGATCAGGCGCTCGCCCAGCCGTTCGCGCCACAGCGTCATCAGCCGGTTGAACCGTATATAATAAGTGGCGATGTCGCGCAGGTCGTAGCTATAGTCGTAATAACGGGACCCGACCGCGAAAAGGTTACGGAAATTGCTGAGCACCGTGTCCATGGGGCTGCGGCGCAGGCAGACGATCCGAGCGGCGGGCAGCGCCTGCGCGATAAAGCCTGCATAAAAGAAATTGCCCGGAAACTTGTCGATGAAGCGCAATCGGGGGTCGCGCCGGTGATGCGCGGCGCGATCGAGGTAGTCGCGGCCGATCGCGGCGGGGTCGGCGGATGCGGCAGCGGCGATCGTCTGCGCGTCCATGACCATCGGTGTCCGCGTGCCCGCCGCCTTTTTCACCGCCAGCGGCATCGCCTGCAATTCGCCGGCGCTTTCCACCAGCGGATGGGAGGAGAGGATGCGATCGACCAGCGTCGTTCCGGTACGCGGCATGCCGATGATGAAGATCGGCCGTTCGTCCACCGCGCCGCGCGCGGGTGCAAGCGGCCAGGCGGCCTCGACGGCGTCGAACAGGGCCGCGTCGCGCGCGAAGCTGTAGGGCAGGGTGCGGCGATGCGCCGCATTGGCCGCGTGAAGCTTGTCGAGCGCCGCATCCGGCTCGCCGATATCCTCCAGCTCCTTGGCGAGGGCATAGCCCAGCAACAGTCTGTCTCGCCCGTCCGTCGCGCGGGCGGTGCTGCGTGTCAGGCGGTCGATATGATTATCGGCGCGCGTCTGCTTGCGAAGCGCCGACAGCAGATGGTGCGCGCGCGCCTCGTTCGGCGCGATGGCGAGCAGTGCTTCGAGCGCCGCCTCGGCATCGATGGTCCGCCCAAGAAAATTGAGGGTGGTCGCAAGATTGTAGCGATAGCTGCTGCTCTCGGGCACAAGCCGCACCGCCTCCTCGAAATGCGGAAGCGCGCGTTCATGATCCCCTAGCCGCGCATAGACACACCCCATCGTGTCGCGGCTGAGCGCGTCGGCGGGCGGCACGGCCTCCGCCGCCTGCAACGTCGCGGCAGCCTCGCCATCCTGACGGCCCATGATCTGAAGCCGGGCGAGTTGGGCGCGATATTCGCCCTTGGGATCGAGCTTCACGGCGTCGCCGAGATGGGCAATGCCGGCGGCGATGCGACCGACCTGCGATTCAGCAAGGCCAAAGAGGAAATAGCCCTCGGCATCCTGCGGGTCGCGCGCCATCATCCTGGAGGCAAGATCGCGCACCGCCGCGAAGTCGCCCCGCGTCAGGGCATTGCGGGCTGCGCTCGGCGGTGGCGCGTATGCGGTGGTCATGTAGCGGCCATCAGCGCAGCGGCGCCTTGCGCGACGGCGGGGCGATCATGTCCGCACGGGCCGATAATGCGGCAATAAACGCGCGGCCCAGGCCTGACAGAAGCGAACGGCCCTGAAGCGCAACGTTAGATGCTAAGGTCGGCGATGGCGAATTGCTTTTTGCTCGCATGGTGCAGCTCCATAATCAAGCTGGAGACTGTGTTGCGGTGCGTCATCGCGGCAGGGGCAAATTGCCAATGCCGCCCATAGATTTTTCCTATGCCTTCACTTGGGCGCGCAGGCGGCGCACCACTTCGTCCCAGAAAAGCTGCGTTGCCGTGTCTCTCGTCGATTCCATGCGGGAAAGGAGGAAGATGTCATAGGCGGGCTCGGCTTCGGCATCCAGGATCGGCCAGAGACGATCCTTCGCCACGTCCTGCTGCGCGGCCGGCACCGGAAGAAATCCGATGCCCACGCCCTGAACGATCAGCCGCCGCGCTTCGTTTATATCCTCGGCCATGCCGCTTACGTTGCTGCCCAGGCGATAGCGGCGGCGCAGATGTGTGATAAGTTCGATCTCATCGTCGCCCGTCAGGACGAAGCCTTCATCCTTAAGGTCATGCAGGCGGTTCAGGCGATAGCCGAAATAGGGGCTGTATCGGGAGCAATAAAGCTGCTGGCGCTCGACCAGCAGCGGTTCGTACATCAGGCTGCCGCTGACGCTGCTGTCATAGCCGACGCCGATCTCGACCTCGCCCTGCTCGAGCGCATGAAGCACCTGCCGCCAGGGGGAGACGCGGATTTCGATGTGGATGGCGGGATTGCGGCGGTGAAAACTCGCGATTGCCTCGTCGAATTCGGGCGATACGAGGCCGGAGATTATCTGGATGCGGACGATGCCTTCGACCCGCTTTGTCGCTTGAGCGATATGATGTGGCACCATCTGGGCCGATTCGAGCATATCCTCGCACAGCGACATGATCGCCTTGCCCGCCGCGGTCATCTCCACGCCGGTCGCGGTGCGATGCAGAAGTGTGGCCCCGACATGCTCTTCGAGCCGTTTGAGCGCCGCGCTGATGCTGGGCTGCTGGCGATTGAGCTGCCGCGCCGCCGCGCCGATGCCGCCGGCGCGGACGATATCGACAAAGGTGCGCATCAGGTTCCAGTCGATCCGGCTCGCGAAACGCCGGTCGATCAACCGCGCCTTGTCATTGGGTGGCTGTCGATCCATCCGGCCATCATGCCATGGTCATAAACGATATCAATGGCCAGCATCATGATCCGATGACTTAGCGTTATGAGGCGGGACCATTAGCGTCGGGCGATGACCATGCTTCCCCTCATCGACATCACGCCGCTTGCGCAATCCTCGCTCGACGCGCGTCGAAAGGTCGCGGGCGAACTCGACAGCGCCTGCCGCGACGGCGGATTTCTCCATGTCAAAGGGGCGCAGATCGACTGGCCGCTGCTGGACCGCCTGCGCGCCCGCGCGAAGGCCTATTTCGCCCTCGATCTCGCGCGCAAGATGGAAAGCTATATCGGCCGTTCGGATAATCACAGCGGCTATGTGCCCGTTGGCGAGGAGCAGTTCGGCACGGGGATCGGCGACCTCAAGGAAGCCTATGACGTCAATTGCGACTATCTGGCGGCGGAGGGGCGCCGGCCCTTGCTTGGCCCCAATCTCTGGCCTGGCGACCCCGGCTTCCGCGCCGATGTCACCGCTTGCCATGCGCATATGATGACGATCGGTCGGCAGATATTTCGCGCGTTCGCGCTCGCGCTGGGCCTCGACGAACAGTATTTCGACGCGCATCTGCGCCATCCGCCGAGCCAGATGCGGCTCATTCATTACCCTCACGACGACGCTGTGCAGGATCGCCCGGGCATCGGCGCCCATACCGATTATGAATGCTTCACCCTGCTGTTCGCGACGGCGCCCGGCTTGCAGATCGTCGATGCCCAAGGCGCGTGGGTCGACGTGCCGCTGATCGATGGCGCGATGGTGACGAACATCGGCGATATGATGGAGATATTGTCCAATGGCCGCTATCTTGCGACCCGCCATCGCGTGAAAAAGCTGCGCGAGGAACGCTATTCCTTTCCGACCTTCTTTGCCTGCGATTATGATTATGTCGTCGCGCCGCTGGTGCGCGGAGAGGCGCCGCGTTACGCGCCTCTCCATAGCGGGGAGCATCTTTTCGCGCGAACCGCGCAAACCTTCGCCTATCTCAAAAGGCGGGTCGCGGCGGGCCTTCTCGTCTCGCCTGGCGACGGGGTGCAGCAGGATTTCGGACGGCGCGAAGCGGCGGGGCGGGGCTGACCGCCCGGCCGAGGCGACTAGCCGCCGAAGAGCTTTTTCCGGAAGAGCGATTTGATCAGCCGATCCTCGAGAATACGCCCGACGATATAAAGAGCGGCAAAGAGTCCGGCGAAGACATAGGCCGCCGTCGGCGATGGCGCGTCGTCGTCCTTGTTCTTTTCCTTCT
>JBEVMZ010000017.1:0-12909 GCA_040508335.1 Sphingobium sp. | reverse complement strand
GTCAAGGCGCAGACGCTGGGCGGCGAGGCGCAGCGCCTGATCCTTCAGGGCAAGGGGCAGATGACGCTGCCGGGCTGCGGCGCCTATGTCGTCAACGCCGGGCAGACCGGCTATTATCGCTCGCTCTACCCGCAGGCCAATGTGAAGGCGCTGGCGAAGGATTTCACCCGCCTTGCCAGCATCGATCAGGTCGGCCTGCTCGCCGACAATTATCAGCTTGGCCTCGGCGGCTATCAGCCGATCGGTCTCGCGCTCGATCTGGTCGACGCGGTGCCGGCGTCGGCGAGCCCCGCCGTGCTGGCCGATGTGCCCGGCTATATCGAGAGCAGCTATGACATGCTGGAGGGCGACAAGGCGGCGCAGGCGCGGGTCGCGGCCTATGCCTCGGTCAAGCTGACGCCGGCGCTGACCGCGATCGGCTATGACGCCAAGCCCGGCGAAGGGCCGCAGGTGCCGGTACTGCGCTCGGCGCTGGTGTCTTCGCTCGGCGCCATGAACGACAAGGCCGTGGTCGGCGAGGCGAACCGCCGCTTCGCCGCACAGGCGAGCGATCCCGCCGCGCTCGATGGGCCGCTGCGCACCGTGTGGCTGCGCATCATCGCCGAAAATGCCGATGCCGCGACCTGGGAAAAGCTGCGTGGCTTGGCGAAGGGCGCGAAGACGGACTTGGAAAAGAGCACGCTCTATGGGCTGCTCGGCGCAGCGCAGGATGAGGCGCTGGGCCGAAAGGCGCTCGACCTCGCCTTCACCGACGAGCCGGGCAAGACGACGTCCGCAGCGATCGTCAGCGAAGTAGGCCGCGCCCATCCGATGCTGGCGGTCGATACGGTGCTGGCGCGCCGCGCGGAATATGACGCGCTGATCGACGTGTCGGCGCGCAGCCAGGCGCTGGCACGGCTGGGCGGCGGGTCTGCGGACCCGGCCATGGCGGCGAAGCTCGACGCCTATGCGACCCAATATCTGACGCCGGAATCGCGCAAGGTCACGGATCGCGCCATCTCGGCGATCAAGACCCGCGCCGAAACCCGCGCGCGGTTGAAGCCTGCTCTGGTCGCTTGGTTCGCCAAGCGCTGAGATTAAAAAAAGGGGGCGGCGGAATGATTCGTTGCCCCCTTTTTCTGCATCGATAGGCTCAGTGCGGCAGGCTCAGCGCCTTTGCGATGTCGTCCCATGCCACCAGCTTGAAATTCTGCGCTGCCGCAGCATTATGGCCGTCCTGCGCCACGAACAGCCCGCCCGGATAGGCGGGTCCGAAATCGCCTAGCATCAGGTCGATGCCGTCGGTCTCCTCCGCCCCGCCGATCGCGCCGTCCGCGATACGGAAGCGGCCGGCATAGCCATGGTCCGACAAGCGATAGGCGACATAGGCATTGTCGCCCTGGCTCGAGACCAGCACATAACCATCCTTCTCGCCGATGGCCGCGATGGCGACGCCTTCGGCATCGGCGACGATGTTGCGGCCATCTGCGGCAGCGATCATCGTCGGCGTGGACGAACCGTCCGCCCGCGCATCGACGCGCCATAGGCCGACATCTTCTTCCGCCACATAGAGGATGCCGGTGCGGTCATCGACCGCGCAGCCTTCCGCCTGTGTGCCAAGTTTCATGCTGCGCACGATCCGGCCCGCAGGCGCAGCGCCCGCCGCGTCGATCGCGACCTGATTGATCGTCCCGTCCTTCATGACGATGAAGGCATCGACCTGCGCCGCATGACGGTAGAGGCAGATGCCATATGCTTCGCCTTTGCCACCATCGATCCTGCCGAGCGCCGTCAGCTTTGCCGAAACGGGGTCGAGGCGGAAGAGAGCAAGCTTTGCATTGGCGATGTCATTGCGGTCCGACGCGACGGCCAGGATGCCGGTCCCGCCTCCCATCACCACGCCGTCGCGCAGATCGACATTGTTGACCCGGCCCGCATCGATGAAGTCGCGCACCTTGCCGTCCAGCCCATAGACGTACAGCCCGGCCTTCTTGTCGGTGCCGAGGATCAGGCTGGCGGCGGGATTGGCGGCATTGCGCCAGATCGCCGGATCGTCGGCCGCATCGGCGTTGGCGGTGCCGACGGGCGTCGTTTCGCCGCGCGCCGTGACCGACTTGGCGGGCGCGGCATTGGCGATACGGACGGCGAGCGGTGGTTCGGTCGGCGCGCTCGCACAGCCGCCGAGCAGCAGGGCGGCAGTCATGCTTCCGGCCAGAGAATATTTGATCATGTGGTCGTCCCCTTTGTTCGCCGCCGCTCCGTGGCCATCCCGGGTGACGCTATGGTGACGGTAAAAGGACAGATTTGCTGCATTGCGTCACGATCCCGTCACGGGATTTTCATCGGTCTGACTTTCCTCCTGCCTAGGGGGGCGCTCAAGCCGCCGGAAGGTGGCTCTTCCAAGGGGGTCATCATGCATAGTCCATTCGTCCGGCCGCGCGCCGGCATTTCGCTCGTTCGTCTTGCGCTTGGCTGCGGCGCGGCCTGCTGGGTCATGACCGCCTCGGCGGCTGCGGCAGAGGCGCCGGCCGACGATCAGCAACTGACCACCGATCAGATGGGCGAAATCGTCGTCACCGGCGCGCGCCCGATCGCCGAATCCGAAGCCGCCGCTCTTCAGGTACAGAAAAATTCTGACTCGCTGGTCGCCGTCGCCGCTTCCGACTCCGTCGGTCGGTTGCCCGACCAGAATATCGCCCAGGCCACCAGCCGCCTGCCCGGCGTCAGCGTCGAGCGCGACCAGGGCCAGGCACGCTACATCAACCTGCGCGGATCGCCCAAAAACTGGACCACCCTGTCGTTCGACGGCATCAATGTCGTCAGCCCGGAAGGGCGCAAGGCACGCTTCGATTCGATCCCTTCCGCCATTGCGGGCAAGATCATCGTGTCGAAGGCGGTGACACCGGACATGCCCGGCGAAACGGTTGCGGGCAACGTCAACGTCATCACCCGTTCGGCCTTCGACTATCTTGGCCTCCATGTCGCGGGGAAGGCGGGCGCGGGCCTGGCGGAACTAGGCGACAAGAAGGAATATGAAGGCGCGCTCGTCCTTTCGGACCGTTTCCAGACGGGCGTGGGCGAGATCGGCGTGCTGGTCGCGGGCAGCTATTACGAACGCAACATGATCACCGACAATTTCGAGAATGATTATGAGCGCGTCGCGCAGGATCAGCGTCCAGGCGGCGATGCGCGTTTCTGGGCGCATGAAACCGAAAACAAGCTGTACCGGCTGACGCGCAAAAACTGGTCGGTGTCCGGTCGGCTCGATTGGAAGCCCGACGACGCGAACATGATCTCGCTTCGTTCGGTCTACACCATCTTTTCCGACGACGAGGCGCGCGACAATTATCGCTTCGACCTCGACGATCGTCAGGGCGATCTCGTTGCCGGCACCGCCGCCTGTTCCACCGCCGTCAACACGGCACCCACGACGTCGGGCTATGCCGATGTCTGCACCGGCAACACGCCGTCGCAGGGCACTGTCTATGGCATCGACATCCGCCAGCGCTCCACGCTGCGCGCCTATCGTCAGTCGATCTTCACCAACACACTGGCGGGCGACCATGATTTTGCCGACGGCTGGAAATTGTCCTGGACCGGCAACTATACCGAATCGAAGGACGATCGCTCGATCGTGGGTGAGGCGACATGGGACAGTCCCAGTGCGCGCGGCGCCCGCCCGAGCGTGCGCTACGATTTCTCCAACCCCGATTTCTCGCGCCTTACCCTGTTCCGCACGACGCAATTGAGCGGTCCGACCCGCTACACGGCGGGCGCTCAGGTTACGGCGGTGAACGATTTCACCAAGCCGCTGTCGAGCTTCACGGTGCTCGACGCGCTGGACACGACCAAGGCCTATACGGGCCGCATCGTCATCGCGCGCGAACTCGACAGCGCGACGATCAAGGCTGGCTTCCAATATGACCGCCGCACCAAGGTTGCCGACGAGAACAATATCGTCCTCAATACCGCGGCCCAGTTCGCCGCCGTGGGCCTGCCCACCGACTATAACCAGTTTTCGGTCGACCGGAAATTCCAGGGCAAGATTCCGCTCGGCTACACTTTCCGCTATTTTGATACCGACAAGATGCGTGCGGCGTCGGACGCGGCCAAGGATGCCTTCCCCTTCACGCCCGTCACCGGCAATAATTACGAGGTGCGGGAAGAGATTTTCGCCGGCTTCCTGATGGGCACGGCCCGGTACGACTGGGGTTCGGTCGTCGGCGGCGTGCGCCTCGAGCATATCAAGAATCGCGGCACTGCCGTCGCCACCGTCGGCACAACGACCGCGCCCGTCACCGCGAAGGCGAGCCAGACGCTCGCGTTCCCGAGCCTGCACATCAATTACGATGTCGACGACAGCAAGAAACTGCGCCTGTCCTTCAACAGCGGCGCGGCCCGCGCGGACTATGACCAGTTGCGGCCCAATGTGGTCATCAACGACACCAACGAGACGATCTCCGGCGGCAACCCGGCGGTCCGGCCCGAACGCGCCTATGGCGTCGACAGCTATTTCGAATGGTATGTCCGACCGCAGGGCTATCTAATGATCGGGGCCTTCTACAAAAAGGTCGAAGACGTGCTCTATACGCAGCGGCGCAGCTTCGGATCGGGCGCGCTCAACGGCAACGGCATCGATCGTTCGGGCTATTTCTTCACCGGCATCGCCAACGGGGGCAACGGTCGCATCTTCGGCATGGAGGCTGCGGCCCAGCTGCAGCTTGAACCCTGGACGCAGAATCTGGGCCTGCCCGATTGGATGGGCGGCTTCGGCGTCTCGGCCAACCTGACGCTCAACGACAGCAGGGTGGAAAAGCCTACATCCGGTTCTGTTCCGGCGCGCAAGGTGCGCCTGCCCGGCACGTCGGATTATGTCTATAATCTGGGAGCCTATTATGAGAAATATGGCCTTTCTTTGCGGGTTCAGTATCAAAATCGCGGCAAATGGCTCGACACCATCGCCGATGATCTGACCGACGCGGGCGACACATATTGGGCGCCCGACGATGAAATGGACATTTCGGCGCGCTATGCTTTCACCCGGAATTTCGAAGTCTATGTCGATGTGTCGAATGTGCTGAACAATCCGGGCCGCCGCTTCGTCCAGCCAGGCGATCTGCAAAAGGCGACCGGCCAGACCGTGGACAATAGCACCGGCCGCACGATCGAGTGGGAGCGGTTCGGACGCCGCTATGCCGCGGGCGTGCGCTTCAACTTCTGATTGCCACATTCGTCGATGGTAACGCGAAAGGGCGGGGCGGCCAGGCCCCGCCTTTTTTCATGAGGCATCAACGCAGCGGCATCGCCACCTGTCGCCGCAGCCGGGCGTAGAGCGCCGCGATCACGCCAAAGAACACCACCAGCGACAGCGGCACCGCCCAGGGATTTTCCGCGACCAGCGCCAGCGGCGCGTCGCTGCCGCTGGCCGCGACGATCCCGGCAAAGGCGACGCCGAACAGGCTTTCGCCGACGATGAAGCCTGTCGCCATCAACACGCCCATCCGCTCGGCAAAGTCGGGATTGGCCTGCCGCATCGCCCAGCGATTGTAGAAATAGCCGATGCCCGCGCCGACCGGGATCAATAGCGTGAGGCTCATCGGCAGATAGATGCCCATGCCGACCGCGAGCGGAGGCAGGCGCATGCGCCCTGCCCTGCCCATCATCTCGTCCAGCGCGATCACAACCGCGCCGATGAGAACGCCCAGCCCGATCAGGCCCCAGTCGAGATCGCCGCCCAACACCCCCTTGGCGAGCGCGGAAATGAGCGCGGCCTGGGGCGCCGCCAGCGCGTTCGGGCCTGCGCCCGGCGCCCCGGCAAAGCCAAAGGCGGTGTTGAGCAAGTCGAGCACGGGCGGGATCACAAGGGACCCGAAGATGACACCCAGGATCAGCGCCAACTGCTGCTTCCACGGCGTCGCTCCGACGAGCTGGCCGGTTTTGAGATCCTGAAGATTGTCATTCGAAATGGTGGCGATGCCGAAGATGATCGCGGTGGTGAACAGCGCATAGGCGATCAGCGCCTCGCTCTGCCCCGGATCTCCGCCCGAGCCGAAGATTGCCGCAAGGATCAGTGAGGCGCCGAGGACGGCAAGGATGCCGACGCCCGAAATCGGGCTGTTGGACGCGCCGATCAGGCCCGCCATATAGCCGCAGACCGACGCGATGACGATGCCCGCGACCACGATATAGGCGAGCGTCAGGCCGATGATCGGCACGGGATTGGCCGCGATCGGCCCGCCTTGCGCGAAATACCAGAGCAGGAAGGCGATGGGCACCAGCGCGGCCACGATCGTGCCGGCGACGATGCCGATAGGCAGGTCGCGTTCCGTTAGTTCAAGCAGCCCGGCATTGCCCGCGCGCCGCTGCGCGGCGGCGGCGATGGCCGAGCGGATGCCACCGACAATGGGGCCGAGAATCTTGAGCAGCGTCCAGATCGCCGCCACGCCGATGGTGCCGGCACCGATGAAGCGGGCCTTGGTGCGGAATGTATCGCCGACGATGGTGGCAAGGTCCGCGCCGGCCGGCAGCGGAGCGGTCAGGAAGGGTACGATGCCGACCCAGCTGATGAGCAGGCCCACGAACATGGCGATGCCCACCGACACGCCGACGAGATGCCCGACGCCGATCAGCGCCATGGAGAAACTTGCGGACATACCCGACGCGCCCCCGCCGAACCGGAAGAAGGTCGCCGCTTCCTCCGCCAGGATGCGCGTCTTGGCGATGATGGTGAAGCCGGCGGCGGCGAGCGCGCTGGCGAGGATGGCGGTCAGGCCGCGCTTATTCTCCTCCAGCCCCTCGCGCGATCCCGCGCCGACCTTGAGCACTTCGGCCGCCGCCACGCCTTCGGGATAGGGCAGGTCCGATCCGGTGACGAGCGCGCGGCGCAGCGGCACCGAATACATGACGCCCAATATGCCGCCCAAGGCGATGGTGCAGGCTGACAGCCAGTAGGGGAAACCGTTCCACCAGCCGATGATGACGAGACCGGGCAGGACAAAGATGATCGCCGAGAGCGTGCCTGCCGCCGACGCGATCGTCTGGACGATATTATTTTCCAGGATCGTGCCGGTCGAGAACAGCCGCAGCACCGCCATGGAGATGACGGCGGCAGGGATCGAGGTCGCAAATGTCAGACCGATCTTGAGGCCGAGATAGACGTTTGCGGCGGTAAACAGCAGCGTGATGAGGCCACCGAGGATAATCCCGCGCAGCGTCAGTTCGGCCATCGGCGCCGGCGTCCTGCCCTGATCCGTCATTGCCGCATGCCCCTTGTCAGTTCGTTTCACGCCACTGTCATAATATTACGCGAGCCGCGTTCAATCGTTAAGTGCAGGATGGACTGTCGGAACCCGCTCAGGATGCGCGCGCGGCAGCGTTTCCTACGGGCGAACGATCGAGATAATCGTCGACGATGCGTGTCCAGCGCGCATAGCCGCTCGGGTTCATATGCAGGCCATCGGCCCGGAACAGGGAAGCGTCCGGCAGCCCGTCGGGCGCCAACAGCACCCGACCGACATCGATATAGTCGAACCCCACGACCCGCCCGCGCGCCGCGACCGTCATGTTGACTGCAGCCATCTTGGGCCACAGCGTCCAGCGGATCGGGCTCGGCTTGAGCGAGAGGAAGGCGATGCGCGCGCGCGGATAGTCGCTCCGCAGCCGGCGCAGCAACGTCAATATGTCGCCCGCGACCTGTGCGGGCGTCCGTCCGGCGGTCAGGTCATTTTCTCCCACATAGACCACCACAGAAGCAGGCCGGGCGCGCGGCAGCAGGCGGGCATAATGGTGCAGCACATCGGGCGTCGTCGCGCCGCCGAAACCGCGATTGACCGTTGCGATGTTGGGAAAGCTGCCGCTTATGTCCCAGAGCCGGATGCTCGAACTGCCGATGAAAAGCGTCGCGCCCGTCAGCGCCGGGCCAGCGTCATTCGCCTTGGCGAACGCCTCGATCTCCCGCGAGAAAGGGAAGCTCGGATCGGGCTTGGGCGCCGCTTCCGCGCGCAGCAGCGCCGGCGCGGCCATCAGTGCGACCAGCGCAAGCGTCAGGCGCACTGGTTTACCCGGCTGCCGCGCGCCCGAGCGCCGATCAGTGACGATGGAGCGGACGCAGGCGATATTTGCCATCAGCATAGGCGCCGAACATGCCGGTGATCGCAGGATGATCCACCGGCTCCCCACTGTCGTCCTCCACCAGATTCTGCTGGCTCACATAGGCGACATAGCTGGCCTCGCCATTTTCAGCGAGCAGATGGTAGAAAGGCTGGTGCTTGTCGGGGCGCCGCTCCTCGGGAATGGCTTCATACCATTCCTCGCTATTGGCAAAGACCGGGTCGATGTCGAACACGACGCCACGAAAACCATGGTGCCGGTGCTGGAGAACGTCGCCGATGCTGAACCGTGCATGGGCGATCGGAGGGGCGGTCACGCCTTCGCCGAAAATCTGAATCGCATCTTTCATAAGCTATAATGTAAGGTCCCCGCTCCACGACACAAGAAAAATAGCCCGCCCGCTTGGCAAGATCGACGTCATCGGCTAATGGCGCCGCTCGACCGCCGGAATGCCATACCGTTCAGCACGGGAGCGCACTTTAGGCATCTGCGGAGAGGTGGCAGAGTGGTCGAATGCGCCGCACTCGAAATGCGGTTTACGGGAAACCGTAACGTGGGTTCGAATCCCACCCTCTCCGCCAGTTATCACTCTATAGCGAACATGGGCGGACGGCCGTGACCGTTGCTTATCCAATGGATTGGCGGTTTGGAGAGCGTGAGATAATCGTGCCAGTCCGTCAGTGCTCGCGGCAATTCGCGGCCCATTTTATGACCAATTTTATGGCTTGAGCGCAAGAGAGGCTTGGCATAGCGTGGGCGACAGGAGCCCATATGCATCTGCGCAATAAGCTGAACGCTAAGAAAGTCGCGTCGCTCGACAAACCGAACGTCTATTCGGACGGAGGCGGTCTTTATCTCCGGGTGCGCAAAAGCAAGAGCAAGAGCAAGTCCTGGGTGTTCATCTGCATGCTAAATGGCAAACGTCGAGAAATTGGCCTGGGCTCTTTTCTCGATGTTTCACTGGCAGAGGCTAGGAAGGCGGCATAGCAGCTCAGGGCGATCCAGCTTAAGGGGCGCGATCCCTCTGAAGTCAGGCGGGCTACAAAGGCCAAGCCAGCTCATGTGACTACGTTCGGTGAGGTTGCTACTGATCTGATGGATTCGCTCGAAGGCGGCTTCAAGAACGAGAAACATCGAAAGCAATGGCGATCGTCGATCGATACGCATGCCCGGGCACGGGCAGCCCCGGATTTTCGGTTCAGGATATGACGCTCGCCGCAGATGCTGGCCTGAAATACCCCGCAGGCCTCGATCCATCCGCACTGCTGGCGCTCAATTCAAATAAAGGCCCCCAGGCGACCCATCACACAATGGGCAACTTGCTATGTCCGCTTATTGCCGACGGCTGGGATGTGACGGTAAAATCCGAATACAAAAACACTGCTGATACTGAGGCGAAGCACCTCTATAGTTACTGGCTCAGTCGCGATGGGGACGCGCCAATTATTTTCATGATCGTAAGGTTTACGAAGGTCGGACGACCGCCCATCGAAATGCTCGATGAAATACACACTCCCAGTCGCATATTTCGCCATGAAGCGGCTTGGCCATTTATCAACGAGATATTCTCGCAACGTATTCCAGCCTGTCTGGATTGATCAGCCCGAGATCAAACTATCAAGCTGGGCCATGTCGGCGCCGACCGTTGCCGCCGTGAAGAGCTCAATCAAAATGTCTATAATGTCTTATGCCAGGGGGCTTTATGCTCGAATTGAAATGTCCAAAATGTGGCAGTGATAACACGCAAAGCTTTCGCTTGCCGTCGAGGGAGGAACGTTCAGCAGCAGCAGCTTTTCCATCGGCGCGGGAGGCTCGCGAAACGGGAGCGGCATGTTCGGCGCGTCTACGTCCGGGTCTTCTAAGTCACATTTGGCTGAACGATACGCGGCGCCAGAAAAGCTGCCAGTGATTGGCGCATTCTTCCTGGTCATGCTGTTTGCCGTTATAGCTGCCATCTTCGTAGGCTCCACCGCTATCGAGATTGGGGTAATACTTGGAACTTTGCTCGCACTTAGAAGCTACCGAAGGAACCAGAAATACTTCCCAACCGCGTTGGCCGAATGGCAGGCGCGCTACATATGCTTACGATGTTCCGAAGTCTTCACGCCGGCGCTCGAGCAGGAGGCTGCACAGCCTGTGGCAAACGCGGCCGCATAGCATCGTCGATGGTATCAGCTAGGGCAACGATAGTGCATTTGTCTGGGTATGTCACGAGTTGCCAGCTGGTAGACTGTGGGTCAATTATGCCGTTCAAAGATCAAGCCGCGAACGGCTTATTTGGACGATATCTGTCGTTGATGACATTCCATAGCCTGTTGGACGAGCCCTGGCTATGAATGAGCGAGAGTGATCTGGGGTTACCTGGCAGCGTTTCCCACTCTCCAATATAAAATTTTCTTTCTCATAATCTATAACTGTGGCTTACTCGTACCACAACTGTGGGAGGTTCAGCCTTATGCTACATTTGAGGATCATTGGTGCGGCAATGGTCGCCGCTCTTGTTCTTCCTGCGCCGGCTTATGCAAGGCGTCATGATGACTGGCATCACGATCATCATCATCATGGCCGCGATCATGACGGGGATGCTGCAGCAGGCGCCGCCCTGGCCATCGGACTGATTGGCATCGCGGCCGCTGTTTCTGCAAAGAAAAAGCGAGAGGCCGAGAAGCGGCGCGACGCCTATCGATATGGGTATGGCGACAGCTACGGAAGAGATGCCTTCTCTCCTGCACGCGACGTCAATTGCTATCGGGGCGAGCGCCGCTGTTTCGTTCGAGGTCAATTTTCCTACGAATGGACGGATAGTCAGTTCGGCTATGATCCTTATCGCAGGGGGTATTGATCATGATCATTCGTCATCTATGGATTTTCGCCTCGCTCGCGGCTGCCCCCGCTGTTTCGGCGCAGACGAAGTCGCCAGCATCTGTGTCAAATACGATCAAAATGGACTTGGCTACGACCGACGCGATCCGCTCGGTGCTTGAAGGCACCTTCGACGAAGGCCATATCGCGATGCTGCAAGCCCTTGGGCACCAGCAGGCCGTGGCATCGACGTGCTCCGGTTTCGAGATCGATCCCAAGGCTTTTTCGACGGAGTTCGACCTCATCTATGATGATTCGACCGGGAAGCCGCGCAGTCTGGATGCCGGCCAGCGCGCTGAGATCGAACGCAAGGCTACACTTGCAATGGGCATGGCCTTCGGCGCGCAGATCGCCATTTCCGCGAACGATCACCAAGCCTTTTGTCAGGCTGCCACTAAGGAACGTGCTAGCGCAAAAGCGACTCATCTGATCTGGACGAAATAGGCGGGTGCGCGTAAAGCCGAACTGGCGACCCGCCGTTTGCGTCTACCTGATCTACAATGCCATCATCTTCGCGATCTGGGCGAGTGGCGGCGTTCGATACACTGACATGGTATCCGAACCCGTCGCCTTCAAAAGCCTTCTCCTGCCCCTCGGCCTTGGCGCCATATTCATGGCGGGTGCGGTCACATGGCTTGGTTGGTGGGGGCCAGCGTTGCAAGAAGATCGTCGTGGCGGGCCCAAATGGCCCCCTCCCGCTGGTGCTCGCTGGCATGGTCGGTATGATTACCGTAAACGGTGTTGCCGCGAACTTTTTGGCATTTTCACCATCGCATCTGATGATGCTGGCTGTCGCCGGCGTCCTTGTCGGGTTTAACGAGGAGCTGCTCGCGCGCGGCGTGCTTGTGACGGGCATACGGGGTACAAACGCGAGTGAGATCAGGGTCTGTTTATGGGCGTCGCTTCTGTTCGGGGCGATGCACATTCCTAATGCGCTGTTCGGGATACCGCTCTTGGCTGGCCTTATTCAGTGCGTGTTCGCATCTTTGATGGGAGGGGTATTCTACGTGTTGCGCCGGACCAGCGGCAGCATCTGGTTGCCAATGACCATGCATGGCGCATGGGACTTTACCTCGTTCGGCGCTCAGGCGGCCGGACAGACGCCCTTGCTGTCCCCGGTATTTCAGTTCGGAACATATATCGTGGCACTCGTCGCGGTCATCGCAGTTCTGCGCCGTGAACGGCGACTGGCGCCTGCATGAAAAGGGACCGGGCCTTCAAATTTTAGTGCGACATGGAATGAAGCTTGCGGATTAAGCCAGCCTCATCGAGAAGAAATAGCATTGTTGCTCCATGGCTTAGGAGAGATAGTGCGAGTGCCTAAACTACACGCAGCATTGGCTATGCTGGCGCTGGGACCCGGCAGCTTTTTCAACGCTTCGTTGGCAGCCGCCCAAGGTGCTACCGCCAGTTCGCCGGCCGAATTCGCGCGGATGGCGGATCGCCTGAAACCGGGACAATGGGTCTGGTCCCCGGCGATTTCTCCATCCGGGCCATTGCTGGTCTATGTCGACCTGTCCCGACAGATAGCCACGGTCTATCGAAACGGGGTCAGGATCGCGGTCTCTACGATCTCGTCGGGCAAGCCGGGCCACGAAACACCAACGGGCGTTTTCACGATCCTGCAGAAGGATGCCAAGCACCGGTCGAGCAAGTATAACGATGCGCCGATGCCCTTCCAGCAGCGCCTGACATGGGACGGGGTGGCGCTGCATGCCGGCGGCCTTCCAGGTTACCCCGAGAGCCATGGCTGTGTTCACCTCCCCTATGATTTCTCACGCGAGCTTTTTGCGATCACTTCGCTGGGCGCTACGGTCGTTATTTCCGGTTCAGCGGTTGACCATGTCCGCACAAGCGACGCGAGCCTGATCGTTCCGATCGATGCCAAGGGAAACCCCTTACCGGTTCCATCCCTTCAAGGGGACTTCAGCTGGACGCCGAACCTTTCCCCGACCGGAC
>JBEVMZ010000259.1:0-26940 GCA_040508335.1 Sphingobium sp. | reverse complement strand
CGGCTGGCGCGGCGGGGGACCGCGATCTTGCCCGCCGCACGATCGACCGCGCGTTGCAGGTCGCGCCTAACGACCATGAAATCTACATGGCCGCCGCGCGCATGGAGCGGGCACGCGGCGACGGGGGCGCGGCGCTGCGCTATCTGAAGCGTGCGCAGGCGCTTTATGCCCGGCGCAGCGGCCAGGGCATGACGCTGACCTCGGCCGATCCCTTCGGCGCGGCACAGATGAGCGACAACCCCTTTCGCAATCAACAGGCGGCGGCGCAGGCGCCCATGGCCAATCCCTTCGCGCTGCGCGGCGGCGCACGGCTGCCTGCCACCTCGGCACCGATCGCGCAGGATGGCGGCTATACTTCGCCGCCGCAGTCCTACCCGGCTTATGGCGCGCCGATGGGTGGCGGTGCGATTCCCTCCTATGGCGCGCCCGCCGGCACGGGCACCGGCGTTGCCGCGCCGCCGCCGGCCTATGGGGGAACGGGCTATGAAGGGCAGGCCTATGCTGCGCCGGGCAATGCCCCGATCGGCGATCCCGTGCTTGGTCGCATCCAGTCGGAAATCAACGAACTCGCCCGCGAGTCAGGTCCCCGTGCCGAACTGCGCACCGGCTATCGTGAGCGGTCGGGCGAAGTGGGCTTGAGCGCGCTCAAGGAATTGAGCGGCACGGCGGAAATCTCCACCGGGCTTGGCAATGGCCGGGTGTCGGGCAAGGCGCAGGCGGTGGTGCTGGATTCGGGACGCCCCACGGGCTCGGGCCTCGCCCGCTTCGGCCGCAACGCCACGCCGGAAGCGGAAGGGATCGTCGATGAACAGCCCTCCGATCTTGCCCAGGCGAAGACGCAGCATGCCGCCGGCGTTGCGGTGTCGCTCGCCTATGAAACGCCGCTGCTGAAAGTCGAACTGGGCACGACGCCGCTGGGATTCGAGGATACCGAAGTGACTTGGCAGGCCGCCGTCACGCCACGCTTTTCGCCGCACGCCACAGGGCGTGTCTGGGTGGAGCGGCGGCCCGTCACCGACAGTGTGCTTGCCTATGCCGGGACGCGCGTTCCGGTCGATCCGCGTGATCCGGTCTCTGGCGAGCGCTGGGGCCAGGTGATGCGTACCGGCGGCGGCGTCTCCTTCTCCTACGATCGCGACGGCGCGGGCGTATATGGCGACTTTTCCTACAACCGCTATGCCGGGGTCAACGTCCGCGACAATCGCAGCTTCCAGGTCAATGTCGGCGGCTACCTGCCCTTCGTGCGCGGGCCGCGTTCGTCGCTGGTCGGCGGCATCAACATCAATTACCAGAATTTCGCCAATAATCAGAACTACTTCACCTTCGGCCATGGCGGCTATTTCAGCCCGCAGAGCTTCTTCTCGGTCGCGCTGCCCGTGCGGTACAGCTATACTGACGAGCGCATGGAGATCCGCGCCAGTGTCGCGCCCGGCTATCAGAGCTATAATCAGGATCAGGCGTCGATCTATCCGACCGATCCGGGTGCGCAGGCCGCGCTCGACGCGCTTAAAGCCCAAAATAGCGACGTGCGTTCCTATTATGACAGCCTCAGCCAAACGGGCTTCGCGCTGTCGGCGGACGGGTCCTTCTATTATCGCGTCAGCCCCCGCACCCGCGTGGGTGGCGAGATCGGCATCAACACCTTCGGCAATTATGACGAGTTCAAATCGGTGATCGGCATCAAGCAATCTCTGGGGAGCGGGCTATGATCGAAGATATGGCGAAGTTCACGGGCGAGGGCGCCGTCGAGCGGGCCCCTGACGCTGAATTGCTTTTGTCGCTCATCGCCGCAGAGATATTCGCGACCGCCAGTCCGAGCCAGGCGGAGGGATTTTTCGCTGCCATCGGCCGTAGGCTTGCCACGATGGTGGTGATGGACGATGTTCGCGACCTCAAGGATATGGAGACGCGAGCGAACATGCTGTGGCGCGCGATGGATTGGGGCGAAGTGCGGATGGAGGTGCGGGACGACGGCATTCTGCTGCGTCATCGCGGCCTGCCGCGCGGCTGGCAAAGCGATGTGGAGGGTCATTGGGCGACATTGCTGCACGCGCTCCTGACGAGCGCCTATCACAACTGGTTCGCAGGGCTCGGCAGCGGCGCGGCGCTTCAGACCCGCGTGCTGCACGCATCGGATCAGGAGATCGAACTGCATCATGGCGTTTGACCGGCGCACCCTCTTGTTGGGCATGGGCCTTACATTGGCGAGCGCCTGCGCGCGTGCGGAAAAGCGGCGGGGCCGGGCGGTGAAGAGCGATCCGCTCTGGCCCGCCTTTAAATCCGCCTTTCTCGATCCCTCTGGCCGCATCGTCGATAATGGCAATGGCGGCATCAGCCATAGCGAGGGACAGAGCTATGCGCTGCTCCTCGCGCTCTGGAACGATGATCGCGCGACCTTCGACGCAGTGCTCGGCTGGACGGAGCGGACGCTCGCCCGGCAGGATATGGCGCTCTTCTCCTGGCGCTACGACCCGCGCGCGGGCAATCCGGTGTCGGACCCCAACAACGCCACCGATGGCGATATCGCCATCGCCTGGGCGCTGGCGGAGGCCGCGCGTCAGTGGCGCGCGCCCGCTTATGCGCAACGATCGACGGCGATCCGCGCGGCGATCCGGTCCCATCTCGTCGTCGAACGGTTCGGGCAGCAATTGCTGTTGCCTGGCCTCAACGGTTTCGCCGGGGGGCAGGGGGTGACGCTCAACCCCTCTTATTATCTCTGGCCCGCGCTCGACCTGTTCCGGCAGCTCGAAGGCGACGCCGCCTGGGGCCGGGTGATCGCCGATGGCGAGGCGCTACTGGCCCGCGCCCGCTTCGGGCCGTTGGCATTGCCGACCGACTGGATCGACGTCACCGGGCGCGACAGCGTGGTGCCCGCCGCCAACCGGCCGCCCCGTTTCGGCTTCGACGCCATCCGCGCGCCGCTTTATGCGCAGGCGGGGAAGCGCCTCGCCCTCGTCGCGCCGGTGCGTGATTATTGGCGCTCCTATGCCGCCAATCAGCGCCCGATCCCCGCCTTTGTCGACGTGCAGTCGGGCGAGGTCGCGCCTTACGCGCTTTCACAGGGCGGCATGGAGGTTGCGACCCGCATCATGGGCATCGCGCCGCCGCCGACCAGCCTAGCGCCTGATTATTATGCCGCCGCGCTCCAGATGCTCGCGCGTCACCTGCTCTGATCGTCGCCCACCCGTTTTTTTGCCCCATCCATAATTCGCCCGGCCCGGAAGGAGCATTCGTCCCGCCCTGCGCGTTGGACCGGCTGAGTGCAGGGAGGACGAAAAGACTATATGCTGGTGATGGATAAACCAAGGGGCGAACCGCCGTTGCAGGACGCCACCGCGCCATTGCTGGCTGACCTTCTGCGCAACCTCAAGATGCAGGGTTATGATTTCGTCACGCCGACGCCCGCGACCCATGCGCGCGTGCTGGCCCGGCGGCACCATGAGCGCGCGCGCTCCTTGCGCGACATATTTGGCTGGTCGATGCCATTCGACGCATCGCTGCTCGACCCCGGCCTGCTCGCCAGCCTAGAGGAAGCGGGAGTGGTCGGGCAGGCGGGCGACGCGCTCATCAGCCATGTGCGCGTCTCCACGCTCGGACAGGATCTCTTCCTTCACTCCGCCTATCCCACCATCGGGCAAGATGCCGTTTTCTTCGGTCCCGACAGCTATCGCTTCGCCCAGCTGATCGAGGCGGAACTTGCCCGCTGCCCGCAGCGCCGGTCGACACGCCTTGTCGACATCGGCACGGGTGCGGGCGTGGGAGGAATCGTTGCGGCGAAAGCCTGCCCCTTTGCCGACATCGTCCTTACGGACATCAATCCGACCGCGCTGCGGCTGGCGCGCGTCAACGCAAAAGCGGCCGGCGTCGCCGCCGCGTTTCACCAGACCGGCGACCTCGCCGCGATCGACGGCGCCTTCGACATCGCGCTGGCAAACCCGCCTTATATCATCGATGGCGAGGGCCGCGCCTATCGCGACGGCGGCGACATGCACGGCGCCGGGGTATCGCTCGACATGGCCCGCCAGGCGGTGCCGCGCCTGGCCGAAGGCGGCCGTTTCATCCTCTATACCGGCAGCGCCATCGTCAATGGGCGCGATGCGCTGCATGAGCGGCTCGCCGATCTGGCGCGCGCCGAGGCCTGTACGTTGCGCTACAGCGAAATCGATCCCGACGTCTTTGGCGAGGAACTGGAAACGCCCGCCTATCGCGACGTCGAGCGCATCGCCCTCGTCGCCGCGATCATCGCGCGCGAAGCATGAACCCGGCCGGGGCGACGATCAGGGCGCGGCCATGGCGCCTGATCGCGGGACTTCTCGTCGGCCTCGGTGCTGGCCTGCTGCTCGAAGGACAGGCGCAGGCGTTGCTTGGCCAAGTGCTTCGCCCGATCGGCAGTCTTTGGCTCGACGCACTGACCATGACGGTCGTGCCTCTGGTCTTCGGTCTGCTCGTCGTCGGCGTCGCGTCCGCATCGCGCAGCGCGGCGGCGGGCGGCACGACGATGCGCGCACTCCTGTTTTTCGCGCTGATGCTGCTTGCGGCCTGCGTCACCGCCGCCCTGCTTGCGCAGACGCTGCTCGAACTTTGGCCCGTCAGGCAAGGGATCATGGCCACAGGCGGAGCGCCGGTCGCCGGCTGGTCGGCCGACTGGTACAAGGGCATCATTCCCGCCAACCCGATCAAGGCGGCGGCGGAGACCGCGATGGTGCCGCTTGTCATCTTCGCGCTGTTCCTAGGTTTCGCCATCGCGCGGATCGAAGTCGATCTTGCCGACGCGCTGCTCAAACCTTTGCGGGCGCTGATAGAGGCGATGCTGGTGATCGTCGGCTGGGTGCTGGTGCTGGGACCGCTCGGCATCGGCGCGCTGGCTTTCGGTGCGGGCGCGACTATGGGTACAGGGGTGCTTGGTACGCTTGGCCAATATGTCGTGGTCGTCATCGCCTGCTGCCTCGCCGCCACCTTGCTCGGCTATGGCTGGGCGACGGTGGCGGGGAGGGTGTCGCCGCTGCGCTTTGCCCGCGCAGCCTTACCGGCGCAGGCGGTGGCGCTCGGCACTCAATCTTCTCTCGCCACGCTGCCGGTCATGGTACAGGCGGCCGATCGGCTGGGTCTGCCCGCGCAAAGCTCCGCCATCACCCTGCCGCTCGCCGTGTCCCTGTTCCGTGCGGCGAGCGCGGCGGCCAATGTCGCGGTGGCGGTCTATCTTGCCCATCTTCATGGTGTGCCGATTGGCCTGGGCGGCGCGCTGTTGGCCGCGCTTGTCGCCGTGCCTGTTAGTCTGGGCGCGGTGGGTCTGCCGGCGCAGATATCCTTCTTCGCGACAATCGCGCCGGTCTGCCTTGCGGTGGGCGTGCCCGTGACCGCCTTGCCATTGCTGCTGGCGATCGAGGCGGTGCCGGACCTGTTCCGCACGTTTGGCAACGTCACCAACGATATCGCGGTCGCCTGCGTGGTCGGTCGCCGCTCGGCGGCGGAGGGTTAAGGCAAGGAGGAATGTGACGGTGATAGCCAGACTGACGGAAGATGAGCGAACGGCCGCCCTTGCCGGCCTGCCGCGATGGTCGCTTGCGCAGGAGCGCGACGGCATTGAGCGCGCGTTCCGCTTTGCCGATTTCTCGGAGGCGTTCGCCTTCATGACGCGGGTCGCCATGCTCGCGGAGAAAGCCGATCATCACCCGGAATGGTCGAACGTCTACAATCAGGTGCGCATCCTGCTCACTACCCATGACGCCGGTGGCCTTTCCCGGCGCGACATCGACATGGCGGGGGCGGTCGACGCGCTGCTTTAGGCGCGCAACGACGGGGCAGCGCCGGGCATGTGCCTACACGAAACCAATGCTGCGCCCTTAGTTGAAGGGCAGTTCCGCCTGCACGGCGAGGGTGTGGGCGCGGTTCTGCCGATCAGGCTGCGGCTGCTTACTCGATTGCATTTCGGCCCTGCGGGGCGCATCAATATTATAGCGCCGACCCATCGGCGGCGAGGCGGGGCGACTTTATGGCGAACGCTCACGGAAGTTGGATCTGGTACGAGCTGATGACGCCCGATCCCAAAGCCTCGAAGGCATTTTACGATGCCGTCATCGGCTGGACGATAGAAGATGTGCCGACGATGGCCGGCGACCCCGAATATCGCATGATCGCGGCATCAGATGGCCCTGTTGGCGGCGTTCTGACGCTTGACGCCGACATGCTGTCCGCAGGCGCGCGCGCAGGGTGGCTCGGCTATGTCGTGGTAGACGATGTCGATGCGACGGTCGCTGAGCTTAAGTCCGCTGGCGGAGCGGTCCATCTAGCCCCCTATGATATCGAAGGCGTCGGACGCATGGCAATGTTGTCCGATCCGCAAGGAGTGCCTTTCTACGTCATGCGTGGTGCGAGCGACGAGAACAGCCGCGCCTTCGGTCGTATGGATATGGGCCATGTCAGCTGGAACGAATTGCAGACGGCGGAGGATGCCGCCGCCAGCTTTGCCTTCTACCATCGCCTTTTCGGTTGGGAAAAGGCCGGCGGCATGCCGATGCCATGGGGCGAATATGCCTTTTTGCGCAATCGGGGCGAGGGAGAGGTCTGGGGCGCGACGATGCCGCGCGAAAAAGCCGACCAACCGGTAGGCTGGACCTTTTACTTTCGCGTGCCCGATATCGAAGCAGCTTTCGATCAGGTGCGGGTGGCCGGTGGCACTCCGCTAGGCGATCCGATGGAAGTGCCTGGCGGCGAGCGCGTATTCACTGCGGTCGATCCGCACGGCGCGACCTTCGGGTTAGTGGCGCCCCGATAGCCCTATTGTTGGTCCCGCTTAGCGGATGACGGAGACGGGACGAAGCGGCGCAGGGCCATCGGTGCTTCGCGCGCGCCTTTCTTGTTTGGCGCGGTACATCGCGGTGTCGGCATCTTGCAACAATGCGTCGAGGCTGCGGTCGCCATTATTCCGGGCCGCCATGCCGATCGACGCGGCGATGCGAAGCGCGATGCCGTGGTAAATTATGGGTTCGTCCAGGCTATCCCTAATCGTCGCCACAGCCGCCCCGCTCCGATCCTCACCCTGTTCGATTAGGCAGCCAAATTCGTCGCCCCCCATGCGCACGACCAGTGCCCCCGGCATGCGATCGAGTGCCCGGCGCAGACGGGCTGCGACTTCGACCAATACAGCGTCGCCGGCCGTATGGCCCAGCTCGTCGTTGATCGCCTTGAAACCGTCAAGGTCGAGGGTGATGAATGTAACAGCCTCGCCGCGCCGCGCCGCAAGCCACTCCGCCAGCGCCAGACGGTTTGCGGAGCCGGTGAGGAAGTCTCGGCGCGCCGCGCCGCGACTTTCCGCTTCGCTGGCTTTGAGCAAGCGTGCCTCTTCCCGCAATTGTCGATCGCGACGGGCGAACATGAAGACGAACGCGGCGAGAAGCACGAAGATGCCGCCTATCATTTCGTCCATCTGATGAATTTCATTATGTTGCATCATTGAGCAGATGGCGTCGAACCAGCGGTTCGTGACGCAAAGCGCGATGACGAGGGCGGCGAGGGTCAGAGCGACGATATTCTCAACCGTCAGCTGTCGGCTGTCTCCCAGCGGCGAAGTCGAAAGCATGGGCATCACCCTCTCCAATACCCCCAATCGCAAAGCTAGACGAGGAGGGTTAAGATTATGTTCGATACGGGGGTACTGCTGCTGCCAAAATCGCATTGGGCACGGATGGTCATCGCGCTCGATCAGTGTGAGGCGATTGTTCGGCTATTTGCCCGCCGGGTCGGCCAGCAGCCCGTGGCGTGCCAGCATCGCCGCCGGGTCGGCGTTGCGCCCGCGGAAGGCGCGGAAGCTTTCGGCCGCCGGCCGCGTCGCGCCGCGCGACAGCACTTCCTGGCGAAACAGGTCGCCGGTAGCGCGATCGACAAGGCCCGCTTCGGCAAAGCGCAGAAAACCATCGGCGGCGAGCAGTTCGGCCCACAAATAGCTGTAATAGCCTGCCGCATAGCCCCCCGCAAAGATGTGGGAGAAGGCGTGGGGAAAGCGATGCCACTGCGGAGGGCGCAGCACCGCCACCTCGTCGCGCACCGCCTCTATCACCTCGACGGGATCGCTGCCCATCGTGCCGAGATGGAGCAAGAGGTCGAACAGCGCGAACTCCACCTGCCGCAGGATGAACAGGCCCGCTTGGAAATGACGCGCGCGCAGCATGCGGTCGAACAAGTCGCTTGGAAGGGACGCGCCGCTCTTCACATGGCCCGACATGCCCGTCAGCACGTCGCGGTCCCAGGCGAAATCCTCCATCAACTGGCTGGGCAATTCGACCGCGTCCCATTCGAAACCGTTGACGCCCGCGATGCTGGGCCGGTCGACCGTGGTGAAGAGCAGATGGAGGCAGTGGCCGGCTTCGTGCAGCAGCGTTTCGACATCGCCATGGCGCAGCAGCGCGGGCGCATCGGCACTGACGGGGGCGAAGTTGCACACCAGATAGGCCACCGGCACTGTCGACACATCGCCGTCGCGACGACGCGGCCGCGCCTGGTCCATCCATGCGCCGCCGCGTTTGCCAGCTCGGGCGTGAAGGTCGAGATAGAGGCCGGCGATCACTTCGCCGCCCTCGTCGCGCACGTCGAAATAGCGCGCATCGGCATGCCAGAGCGGAACGTCCGACCGCTGCTCCAGCGTTATGCCGAACAAACGGCCAAGCAGGGTCTGCCAGCCGGTGAGCACCCGCTCCACCGGGAAATAGTCGCGCACTTCCTGTTCATTGACGCTGTAGCGTTCCTGCCGCAGCCGGTTGGACACGAAGCTGACGTCCCAAGGCTGTAGGTCGGCGATGCCGAGCCGCACTGCGGCGAAGGCGGTCAGTTCCTCGCGGTCCCGCTCCGCCGCCGGCCGCGCCCGCCGAGCAAGATCGCGCAGGAAGGTCAGCACCTCGCCGGCATTGGGCGCCATCTTGGTCGCCAGCGACCATTCGACCGGATCGGCAAAACCGAGCAGGCCGGCCGCCTCGCGCCGCAGTTCGAGGATGCGCGCGATCCGACCGCTATTGTCGAACTTGCCCGCATCCGGCCCCTGGTCCGACGCGCGCGTGCCGAAGGCGCGATAGATGCGTTCGCGCAGGTCGCGATTCTCGGCAAAGCCAAGGATCGCCTGCACGCTCGGCGCTTGGAGCGTGACGCGCCAGCCGATCTCGCCTTTCGCGGCGGCGGCATCGGCGAACATCGCCTTGTCGCCCGGAGAAAGCCCGGCGAGCAGCGCCTCGTCGGTGATGCATTCGCTCCAGGCGTCGGTTGCGTCTAGCACGGCGCTGCCGAACTGGGTCGAAAGGTCGGACAGTTCGACGGAGATGTCGCGGAACCGCGCGCGGGCCTCCGGCTCGAGCGCGACGCCCGACAAGGTGAATTCACGGATTGCATGCTCGACCGCTACCCGGTCGGCGACGGGCAGGTCGGCAAAGTCGGGAGAGGCCGCAAGACCTGCGAAGACGTCGTAGAGCGCGCGATTCTGCGCGACCTCGAGGCCGTTTTCGACCAGCTTGGCCTGCGCCTGCGCATGGGCGGCGCGCAGAGCTGGCGCGTCCGCGACGCCGTGCAGATGCGACACGGTCGACCAGAGCGCGCCGAGCGCGGTTTCGGCCCGCTCATAGCGGAGCCAGGCGGATGCGAAATCGGTCGGGCGCTCGTCCGTCAGCGCCTGCACCACCGCGCGATGTTCGGCGATGGCGGCGTCCACCGCCGGCGCGATCAGGTCGGGCGTGATTTCGGCAAAGCGGGGCAGCGTCAACGGGTCGAGCAGCGCGTTCATTCATCATCCTTCCGGTCGGCGGCGGCAATCCATATCGCCTGCGCCCGATCGCAAAGATAGTGTCGGTTCGTGCATTTTGCACGGGGCGGCGTCGCAGCGACGCCGCCCGCAGTCCCTTATTCGAGGTACGTCGCGCGCAGCCCGGCGACATCCACCGCGCTGACGCCCAATCGTTTGTCGAGATAGGCCTCGACCGAGCCGTAGCGCGTATCGACCTCGTTCAGGGCATAGGTCAGAAAAGCCGTGCCATCGGCCTCCTTCAGCGGCGTCGGCTTTTGCCCGCGATATTGCGAGAACATCTTCGCCGCGGCGTTGTCGGGGAAGGCGGCCGGATCGAACGCGGTCGTCTCGTTGGCCGGGCGGCGATATTGCGTCGAGAGGTGATAGTCGGCGATGATCGTCTCGCGCGGCACCCCGAGCGCGGACAGGATGAGCGCGGTGGCAAAGCCGGTGCGGTCCTGGCCCGCCGAGCAGTTATAGACGAGCGGTCCCTCAGCGGCCTTGAGCCGCGCGAAAAGCAGACGCATCTGCGGCGCCAGCATCTCGGGCATATGGCGATAGAGTGCGCCGCCATTGGTCGGCGCTTTCGCCACGTTCGTTGCCGGGGTCATGGCGGTGGCGATCGCCTTCATCGAATAGCCGACCGCGCTGTAGGGGACGCCCGCGATCCTGCTGGGCGCGAGCTGGCGCTCTTCGCTGGAGCGCAGGTCCACCATATTGGCGAGGCGCAGCGCGTCGACCATGCGCAGATCGCTGTCGGTGAGCACCGGCGTCGCGCCCGACCGATAGATCATGCCCCATCTGACATGGCGGCCACCGGCGGCGGGATAGCCGCCAATGTCGCGAAAGTTCGAGCCCTGCGCCAGCGGCAGCACCCGTTCGGCGACACGGACAGTCTCGCCGCCCTTATGGTCGCGCAGCAGGAAGAAGGGCCGCTGATCGGCGGGCACCACCATGTCGTGCACGCCGTCGCGGTCATTTTGCGACACCAGCCTGGCGGCCGACACATCGGCATCGGCGCGGTCGGCCATGTAGAGGTCGATGCCGGCCAGGGTGGCCCAGCTGATGCGGACGCGGTCGGGCGCGGTGCGTTCGACGCGCGGCTCGGCGGGCGCTGCCGCCAGCGCGGCGGCGGGTATCAGCGCGCCTGTCAACGACAGGATGGAGAGGGAGATGGTTTTCATGAATAATCCTCCTAACCTTCAGAAATTGGCTTTGACGCCGAAGAGGAAGCGGGTGCCGAACATTTCCACCTCATAAGGCCGATCCCGCGTACCCGTGTAACGGATGCCTGGTTCGTTGGTCAGGTTGACGATGTCGGCATAGAGGGTGAAGCCCTGTACCATCTGGTAGCGGAAGCTCAAATCGACCCGCTCGTTCGCATCCCAGTAAATGTCCTGCGCCGCGTCGGCCGACACATCGTCGAGCCAGCGCGTGCGATGTTGATAGCCGACCCGCGCGGAGAAGCCATATTTCTCGTAGAAGAGCGACAGGTTGGTGATCCGTTTCGACGTGCCGGGGAAGGACACGGTGCGGCCATCCGCGCCGCCCGCGCCCAGCGTCTTGAAATCGCCGCCGACCAGCGTCACGCTGGCTTGCGCGCCGAAGCCGTCGAGAGCGCCGGGCAGGAAGGTGAAGGGCTGGTTATAGGCGAACTCGACGCCGTAGAGCTTGCCGTCGCCGCCATTCAGCGTCGTTGTATATTGATAGTCCGACCGGTCCCGTTCGCCGAAGTCGAAACGGCCGTCGCCCACGAACGTGGTGGATTCGAACAGCGTGTCCTTCACCTTGCGGTAAAAACCGTTGACCGACAGCAGCGATGCGGGCGCGAAATACCATTCCGCCGACGCATCGAAGCCCCAAGCGCGCTCCGGCTTCAGATTGGGGTTGCCGCCGCCGACGACCGTGCTGACGTCGTTGATCGAAACCGTGGCGCGCTGTTCGTTGAAGCTGGGCCGCGCCGCGCCGGTCACGAACGCGCCGCGCAGCTTAAGCTGGTCGGTCACGTCGTAGCTGAGGTGCAGGCTGGGGAAGAGGAAGGTGAAATCATTGTCGATATCGATCGGCAGCAGCGTGCCGCCGAGATTGGCGGCGCCGGCCGAACGGATCTTCGTATGTTCGACGCGGAAACCCGCGACGATAGACAGGGCGTCCGCCTTCCAGCTGCCCGAGACATAGCCGGCGGTGATCCGCTCGCGCACCTGGTTGGCGAGGGCCAGATTGGGCGTAGGGACCGCAAAATTGGCGCCATTGGCATTGGCTTCCCGTGCCGCCGCGATCAGCGCGTCGAGCTGCCGGCGCATGCCTTTATTGTCGATATAATCATAGCCGTAGCCCCGGTCGATATCTTCTTCGATCCGGGTGCCGGTGACGAATGCGCCGGGCGTCCAGGGCAGGCCGGTCGCTGCCGCGATCTCACGCGGGTTGAAGGCGCCGGTGAAGCCATCGGGGCGGAGCAGCGCGGACATGCCTGGGTCGATCGACTTGCGGTCGTCATATTGCCCGCCGAAGCGGATGGTCGCCTCGGGCGTCAGATCGTAGGCGAAGTCGAGCTTGCCGGTATAGCTGCGCGTGTCCGTACCCATATAATAAGCGGTGAGCGATTCCCGGTCGAATGCCTGCTGGTCCAGGAAGCCGGCCGTTCCGTTCGCGTTGCGGACGGTAACCACGGGCAGACCATATTTGCCCGCACTGTAGCTGAGGTCCGGGCGCAGCGATGCGTTGGACGACTGCTGGTTGATGATCGGCAGCGCGGTGCGGCTTTTGGTCTTTACATAGGCCGCGTCCCAGCTTGCGCGGAAGCGGTCGCCAAATTCATGGTCGCCATGCAGGATGTTGACGAAGGTCGACGTCTTGTACTTTCCGTCCTGGAAAGCGCCGACGACATTCGCGTCGCGCGTGCTGCCCTGCTCCGCCGTATTGCCTGCGCCGGTGAAATAGAGCGTATATTGGTTGCGCTCCTCATGGTCGAGAAATTCGGTGTAGAGGCTGGTAGCGCTGATGTGATGGCCGGGGGCAGGGCGGAACTCGACCTTGCCCGACAGCGAATTTATCTGCCGCTGCGTGATATATTTGGCGTTGCGCACCTCGGTCAGCGCGCCGCCGCGATAACGCGGTTCGGCATTGTCGGCCTGCTGTTCGAACTGGCTGTGCGACGCCGCGACCGTGACGCCGAAATTGTCGCTGCCCCAGCTGAGGCGTCCCGCCGCCTGCTCCTGCGGCCCGTCGCCCAACTCGACGAAGCCGTAGCCGAGGTCGAGATAGCCGTGGAGGCCCGGCTTATCGAGCGCGGAGAATGTCTTGATGTTGACCCGGCCCGCGAGCGCCTCGGCGGGCATGTCGGCGAGTAGCGTTTTGTTGAGCTCGACCGTGCTGATGAGCGCGGCGGGGACGGAGTCGAAGCGGAAGACACGTTCTTCAGCGCCAAGCACGTTGACGCCATCGAACGACACGACCGTCCAGCGCGTAGGCGCGCCGCGCACCTGGACATAGCGTTCCTGACCCTGGTCGCGCTGTACGCCGATGCCCGGCAGGCGGGCCAGCGCGGCGGCGACGGTCTGGTCGGGGAAGCGGCCGGCATCGTCCGATGTGATGGCATTCAGCACATTGTCGGCGTTGCGTTGGATGACGAGGCTGGCTTCCAGGCTTTCACGGATCGGCGAGCCGGTGACGATGATCTCTTCGACTTCCTCGACCGCCGCTGCGGCGGTGGCACTGTCTTCGGCCCTGGCTGTGCCAGCCGATAGGGCGAGCATGGCGACTCCGGTCGCCAAGTGCTTGGAATACCTCGATATCTTCGACATGGTTTTGCGTCCCCCGATGAAACTGGGGGTGCCCTAGGGCGCGCGTGTGGCAGCCAAGCTGCGTTCCCACGGCAGTATGAGGACGATCTTATTAAAGTGATGCGACAGTTGGTCGATCCGCGGCGATAGGCGGCTATGGGCAGGCGCTCGGCACATTCTGTAAGCAAGCCATGCTCGCTTGAGTCACCGCTTCCCCTAAGCGCTTGTCCTGCCTGCCGATCGTCGCCGCGCCCTTTCACGGCGACGGCGACGCGCGCGGTCGCTGCCCAGCACGCGCGACGTGATAAATGTTGCGATCAGGGTGAACAGGAGAATGCCCCCGCCGAACAACGCAATATGCGCTTCGGTGATGCGAATGCCCGGCCCGATCGTGCGCACGGCAAGGATGCCGGGAAGGAACATCAGCGGCACCCAAAGCACTGCTGAGGCGATGTTGGCGATCTGGAACGGCTTGCGCGGCATGTCCATCACGCCAGCAACCAGCGGCACGGTCGCGCGGATCGGCCCGAGGAAGCGGCCGAGAAATATGGCGGCAAAACCATATTTGCGGAAGAATAGCCGCGTGCGCGCGACCATCGGCCGCTGCCCCTTGAGCGGCCAGCGGCGATAGACCGAAGGACCGATCCGCCGGCCGAACCAGTAGGATATCCAGTCGCCCAATATCGCGCCGGCGACAGCCCATAGGATGATCGAAAGCGGATCGAGCACCCCGGTTCCGACTAGCCCACCGACCGCCAGCATCACCGCGGTTGCGGGAATGAAGAGCCCGACGACCGCGAGCGATTCGCCAAAGGAAAGCAGGCCGACGATCGGCCCCGCCCAGGCGCCATGCACGCTCAGGAACAACGTGGCGCGTGCGACAAGCTCATCCATGAGCGGCGGCAACTCTTACATATGCTGCCCGGTATCAGGCGGCGATGATACCCTGGCTAAGCAGCGCGAGGAGCAGGAGGCCAAGGGCGACCCGATAGACCACGAATATGGTATAGCCGTGCGAGGATACCAGCCGCAAAAACAGCATGATGACGCCGTAGCCCGAAAAGAAGGCCGTCACCGTGGCGACCAGCGTTGGGACGGCGAGGTCGGCGGTGAACTCGGTCCAGTAGCGCAGCAGCTGGTAGAAGCCCGAGGCCAGCACGGCGGGAATGGCGAGGAGGAAGGAATAGCGTGCCGCCGCTTCGCGCGTATAGCCGAGCAGCAGGCCGGCCGTGATCGTGCCGCCCGACCGCGATACGCCGGGAATGAGCGCCATCGCCTGCGCGAAGCCGAAGAGCAGCCCGTCGCGCCAGCTGAGTTTCGAAAGGGGCAGCCGCTTGGCGCCGATGCGGTCGGCCAGGCCGAGCAGCAGGCCGAAGCCGATCAGCATCGTCGCAGTGATGTACAGGCTGCGCAAATTGGTTTCGATCGCGTCTTTAAACAGCACGCCCAGGATCGCGATCGGCAGGGTCCCGATGATGATCAGCCACCCCATGCGCGCGTCTGTCCGTTGCTCTTCCGACCGGCCCCCGCGGCGTGCGAACGCGCCGAGCCAGGCGGTGGCGATGCGCCATATGTCGCGACGGAAATAGAGGAGGACGGCGGCCTCGGTGCCGATCTGCACCACGGCGGTGAACGCCGCGCCGGGATCGCCCCCGCTCAAAAATGGCCCGGCCATGCGCAGATGCGCGCTCGAAGAGATCGGCAGGAACTCGGTCAGCCCCTGGAGCAGGCCCAGCAGCAGCGCTTCAACAATCGTCACGGCCACCGCCCGCTAAGTTTGAGATCACGGCGCGCTATAGAGGCGGCACACAGAAATTGCACGGCTTGGGTCCGGCCCCTTGCAAATATATGTTCTTTCCTTGCACGGAATGGCGCTATTCCAGCGGTGCGAAGCTGGTGCGGGACAACGAGCCCATGGCATCGGCCATGACCCGCGTCTGCCGCGTTACCTGCGCATGCACCAGTTGCAGCGCGACGGCGCGTTCGACCGTGCGACCGGCGACCGCACGTGCCAATCCCTCGCGTGCCTGTTCAAGCCCCTCGAACTGGGTGCCTAACGCCGTCGATATCTCCGCCAGTTCGGCAGCATTGAAGGCGGGGCCGTAGCGATCGAGATCGCGCCACCATTTGACGAGGCGGGCGAGGCCTTTGGCCTTTACCGACGCCTGCTGATCGGGCAGGCGCGGCACTATCACGTCGCGAATGTCGTCGAGCGCGATCGCGAAATGGCGTGCATAGGGGCTTTCGTCCGCCTCGGGCAAAGCGACCGGGGCGAGCGCAATGCCCGACGCCTCGGCCAGCGCCTCCGCCAGCACTTTGCGGTGCACCATGCGATAGACCATGTTCATGCCCAAGTTCGGCGGAGGCGGGGTGTCGGGATCGTCGAGCCGAGTGCGGCCCGCAAAGCCGGTCTGAAACAGCAACCGCCAATAGCGCACGCGGGTGAGGTCGATAGGGACGCCGTGTGCTTTCTCGTAAGCGGCGAAGGCTGGGGGCAGGGCAACGAAGGGTTGGAACAGGTCGCGTAAGCACAGCATCGCAATGTCTGCCATCGGATCGCCGAAATGCACCAGTTCCCAATCGAGCAGGGCGGTGACGCGGCCATCGAGATGCATGAAATTGCCCGGCCCGCCGTCGCCGTGGACGATCACCATCCGGTCGGGTTCGGCCGGCACATTATCTTCCAACCAGTCCAGCGCGAGCATGATAAGCGGATCGTCGCCGTTGCGGCGCGCGGCGGCGCGGATGTCGGCGATCCGGGCGAGGGCTTCCTCGCGTAGCGGGCGGGGCGTGCCCAGCCCCTGGACGCGGCGGATGTCGATGGCGTGAAGGGCCGCCATCTGCGCCATGAAATCATGCGCGACCGTCATCTGCGCGTCGGCGTCGCCTGCCCGGCCGAAGATCGCCTCGCCCGCCGCCTTGCCCATGACCAGCGCGCGCTGATCGGGCAGGGCGCAGACGAAGGGCGCGACGCGCACGCCGCTGTCGGCTAGCGGGCCGGACAGTTCGCGCAGGATCGCCGCTTCGCGCAGAAAGGCCGCGTCGTCGCCAGCGCCCGCCTTGTTCACATCATAGTTCATATAGCAGTCGAGCGTGCGCCCATCCGGCCACAGAAGACCAAGCTCCGCGCCCTCGCGCGACGCGCCGCCACCGCCGCGCGGTCGCACGGCGGTGATGCGGGCGCCCGATGCCGCCTCGACGGCGGCGCCCAGCCCCGGCGGCAGCAACAGCCGGGGATCGGTGCCAACATCGGCGGCGGAACCGGACGCCGCGCCGCTCATCGCGAGGTCCGCAGCGCGTCCAGCATCCGGGTGAAATGGTCGCCCACCCACACGTCCTGATCCTCGCCCCAGCCGATCTTGCCCTCCATCTCCCAGCGCATCATCTGGTTGAGACCGTAGCCGCTCTCGCTCATCCGACTGACCGACATGCCTTCGACCTCCATCGAGCGGCCAAGATCGTCGTGCGCGTCGACCAGCATGTGGCTGTTCCAGCCCGATACGGGATCGCGGAAGTTCAGCATCTTTGACTTGGTCTTGTCGATCTTGCCGAACTTGCCGTCCTTGAGCAGCCAGCCCGCGTTCATCGGCGCCCAGCCTTTGGAGTCGGCATCCTGCATGCGAACGAAGCTGAGGAAGCCGGTCTGGAGATCCTCGCTATGGCCGTAGATATAATCGATGCGCCCGCGCCCGCGCTCGCGCTCGATCTGCCGCCACAGCGGGCCGCCGGGATGCTTCACGCGCGATTCGCCGGGCGCATAGACCTTGCGGCTCTTCATATAGGGGCCGCCGCGCGGACCCCAGGTGCGGTCGCGCACGCCGACCGAGCCGAGTTTGATCTTCTCCCCGCGCAGCGTCATCCAACCCTCGATCAGGCCGAGCTGATCATAGTGGGGCGTCTGCATGAAAGGCGCCTCGCCCACGGTGAAGCGGTGGGGAAGGTCAACGCCGGTATGAGTGAAGTCCAGCGCGAAATTCCGTTCCGGATCGGCATAGCTCAAATGATATTTAAGGCCGGGGACCAGCATCTTGAGGCTGTATCCGCCACCGGGGAAGGTGATGTCGCGCAGGTCCGGATTGTCCGGCATCGGCACTTCTTCAGCCTTCTTATAATAAGCCAGGCGGCCCGGCTCGACGCCCTGGTCGTCCCAGACGAAGATGCGCCAGGTGACCGTCTTGCGGTTGGGATAGTAGGGGGTGTGGATCCACCCGGCCATATTGCGCTCGGGAACGTTGAACGACCACCAGTTGGTTTCCGTTTCATAAGGATCGTCGGACAGCTGATGGTAGCAGTCGTCCTCGGGCTTAAACGCGAAATCGGGTGCGTCGGTCATGTCTCACTCCATAGGATTTGGGCCTGAATGGTCCAGCTTGCCGCCCGACGCAAGCCCACGGCGCTGGCTAAGGCCCACCTTTCTCACTAAGTGATACAAGAACGATTGTAAGTGCCGGCGGATGGCCCTTCGCCGATCTTGCGCGGCGGGCGCTGTTCACAAGGGCGGGACGATGGTAGATGCGGGGGATGAAGATGGAAAATGAAGGCGTCGCGGCCACCGGCGCGCAAAGGGAAGACGGCTTCCACGCACCCGTGCGCTTCCCCAAGACGGCTGAAATCGTGGCCGACGACATCCGCAAGCGGATCATTCGCGGTGACCTCAAGGAAGGCGATTATCTGCCCCTGGAAGGCGAGCTGAAATCGACGCTGGGGATTTCCCGGCCGACCTTACGCGAGGCCTTCCGCATCCTGGAGGCCGAAAAGCTCATCAGCGTCGTGCGCGGATCACGCACCGGCGCACGCGTCCATGCGCCCACCGCCCAAGCCGTGTCCCGCTATGCCGGTTTCGTGTTGCAATCGCAGGGGACGACGATCCGCGACATCTATGACTCGCGGCTCGCGATCGAGCCATTCTGCGCCTGGCGGCTTGCCAAGTCGCGCGACCCGCGCGCGATCGAGGCGTTGGAGACGGAGGCGGGTCGGCTGACGGTGCTGGTTGAGGAAGCGCGCTATATCGACTTCATGATCGGGCTGGCCGAATTTCACCGGCTGGTCGTGGAGCAGGCGGGCAACAACACGCTGCTGCTGATAACCAATATGCTGCACGACATTGTCGCTACCTATCAGGTGGAACTATTCAAGCGGCGGCCGATCGACGAGCAGACGCAAAAGAAGCGGGCATTTTGGGGCATCAGGTCGTTCCGCAAGCTGATCGACCTGATCCGCGCCGGCGACGCGGAGGGTGCGACGGCGCATTGGCAACTGCACCTCGTCAACGCCAACCGCAGCTGGGTGCCGCGGGAAGACCGGAATAAGCTGCTCGATGTGCTGAGCTGATCGGGGCGCCGTACTCCCGCGCTCAGCGGGCAAGGACGGCGCTTGCCGATGAAGGAGCCATGGCGGCTTAGTCCCCCGGGGCAATGATGATGTGCAGATCGTCGAGTTCCATGGTCATCATGATCTGGCAGGACAGGCGGCTGCTGGCATTGCGGTGGTCGCTGCTGCCGAGCGGCGGCAAGGTGTTAGCCTGCGCCCGCCCGCACCGCCTGCTCCCAAGCCAGCCGTGCTAGTTCCGGGAAGGCATCCGCCCGCGTCTTGGCCTCCGCATTGGCGGCGGTGCCGCGAATGTAGCGCCCCTTGATGCCATGGATGATGGCAGCGAACCGGAAGAAGTTGAAGGCGATGGCGAAATCATAGTCCGCCGTCACGTCGCGCCCGGTCCGTCGGATGTACGCGGCGACATATTCCGCTTCGCTGGGAATGTTGAGCGCGGCGAGGTCTGCGCCCGCAAGGCCTGGCACGATCAGCGGCGGCATGCGGTACATCATCGCATGATAGGCAAAGTCCGCGAGCGGATGACCCAGCGTAGACAATTCCCAGTCGAGCACAGCCAGGATGCGCGGTTCGGTGGGATGAAAGATCATATTGTCGGTGCGGAAGTCGCCATGGACGATGCTGGTTTCGTCACTGGCGGGAATGGCGCCCGGCAGCCATTCGATCAGCCGGTCCATATAGGGATCGCGGCCCGCATCTTCGTCGGCAAGATATTGCTTCGTCCAGAGCCCGATCTGACGCTGAAAATAATTTCCCGGACGGCCATAGTCGCCGAGGCCGACGCCCTCATAATCGATGCCGTGCAATTCCGCGATGACAGTGTTCATCGCATCGAAATAGGCGGGGCGATCCTCATTCGAGATGCCGGGGAAGGTGGCGTCCCAGAAAATGCGGCCCTCCACCATCTCCATGACGAAGAATGGGGTGCCAACGACGCCGTCATCGTCGCACACACCATAGACATGGGCGACGGGCAGGCCCGCCTTGGCGACGCCGGTCAGCACCCGTGCTTCCCGATCGACGGCGTGGGCACCCTTCACCAGCTGCCCCGGAGGCTTGCGGCGCAGCACATAATGGCGACCGGGGGTCAGCAGCTTATAGGTAGGGTTGGACTGCCCGCCCTTGAACTGCTCGACCGTCAGCGGCCCGGCATAGCCTTCGACATTGGCCTCCATCCATTGGGCCAGCGCCGCCTCGTCGAAGCGGTGCTTTTCACGTACTTGCGTCGTGCCGGTCTGGGCTTCGGTATCGAAGCTCATCGCTTTTCCGTCTCGCGCGCCGGGGCGCCTGCGTCGTCGTTCGCGGCCTTCCAGTCGCGGCGGATCTTCTTGGCGAGGCTCCATTTATGGACTTCGGTAGGACCGTCATAGATGCGGAAGGCACGTACTTCGCGGTAGAAGGCCTCGACCATCGTGTCGCGGGTGACGCCGGTGCCGCCCATCACCTGGACGCAGCGGTCCGCGACGCGGCTCAGCGCCTCGGACACGGCGACCTTGGCCATGGAGCTTTCCGCGACGCCCAGCGACCCGGTGTCGAGCACGTCGGCGCACCAGTCGATCATCAGTTCGGCCTGCTTGAGGTCGATCAGATTCTCGGCCAGCATGAAGCCTACGCCCTCATGATCGATCAGCGTCTTGCCGAACGCCTTGCGGCGATTGGCATAGTCGGTTGCGATCTCCTGCGCCCGTACGCCCGCGCCGTGCCAGCGCATGCAGTGCGACAGGCGCGCGGGGCTCAGGCGTACCTGCGCATATTTGAAACCTTCGCCGGCCTGGCCCAGCATCTGATCGGCGGGCACGCGCAGATTGTCGATGATGATCTCGGCATGGCCACCGGGCAAAGCATCGTCGATCGTGTCGAGCACACGCTCAGTGCGGATCGCCGGGTCGGGCAGGTCGACCATGAACATGCAGGCGCCTTCATCGGACTTCGCCATGACAATGCCGACCTTGGCACCGTCTGCGCCGGTGATGAACTTCTTGCGCCCATTGATGACCCAGTGGTTGCCGTCGAGACGACAGGTCGTCTTCATCATCGAGGGGTCGGACCCGGCGCCGTCTTCGTCGGCCGGCTCGGTCATGAAGAAGGCGGAACGCACGCGGCCTTCGACCAGGGGCTTGAGAAACCGCTCCTTAAGCTCGGGGCTGCCGACCTTGCCGAGGAGGTACATATTGCCTTCGTCGGGCGCGGTGGTGTTGACCGCGAGCGGGCCCAGGATCGAGAGGCCCGACTTTTTGAGCACGGCGGCGGTTTCCCGCTGCGTCAGGTGGTCGCCATCGGGCAGGATGTGCGGTGTCAGCACCCCGGCGGCGCGCGCCTTTTCCTTAAGCTCGTCGATAAGTTCGTCGGACGGGCCGTGGCTGGTGCGGCGCTTGTCCTTTTCATAGGGGATGACGACGTCGCGCACGAAGGCTTCGACCTTCGCCGCGATTTCGGCGGTCCGCTGCGGACCCGCGCCTTCGCCGCTCACTTGGCACCCATGCGGATCGCGCCATCGAGACGGATCGTCTCGCCGTTCAGCATCGGGTTAGCTATGATGCTGGCGGCCAGCAGGGCATATTCCTCCGGACGGCCCATGCGGCTGGGGAAGGGAATCTGCTTGCCGAGTGAATCCTGCGCTTCCTGCGGCAGGCTGCCGAGCAGCGGGGTCCAGAAGATGCCGGGCGCGATCGCGACCACGCGGATGCCGTAGCGGGCGAATTCGCGCGCGGCGGGCAGGGTGAGTCCGACGATGCCGGCCTTCGACGCGCCATAGGCGGGCTGGCCGACCTGCGCCTCGAACGCGGCGACGGACGCAGTGTTGATGATGACGCCACGCTCGCCATCGTCGCTCAGCGGCTCGGCGTCATGGATGCGTGCCGCGAACTTCGAGAGCACGTTGAAGGTGCCGATGAGGTTGATGTTGACGATCTTTGCGAAGTCGGCGAGCGGCAGCGCTTTGCCGTCGCGGCTGATGATCTTGGCCGGGGGGCCGATCCCCGCGCAATTGACCAGGATGCGCGCCTTGCCGTGCAGGCCTTCCGCCTCGGTCAGCGCGTTTTCGACGCTGTTTTCGTCGACCACGTCCACCTTGAGGAAATGGCCGCCGATTTCCTTGGCCTTGGCGGTACCGAGATCGGCATTGAGATCGAAGATCGTGACCTTCGCGCCATTGCGCGCCAGCATTTCGGCCGTCGCGGCGCCCAGGCCCGAAGCTCCGCCGGTAACTATCGCGCCCAATCCTCTAACGTTCATAAATCATCCTTTCTTGGCGTCGGTCACGGCCCACTACACGCGGCCCGCCGTCAATTTTGAAACGTGGCGGTCGGCTCAAACCAGCTCGATCGCTACGGCGGTTGCTTCGCCGCCGCCGATGCAAAGCGCCGCCACGCCCTTCTTCTTGCCCTGCTTCTTGAGCGCAGCAATCAGGGTGGCGATGATGCGGGCGCCGCTGGCGCCGATCGGATGGCCGAGCGCGGTTGCGCCGCCGTTCACGTTCACCTTGTCGTGCGGGATGCCCAGTTCCTGCATCGCGATCATGGTGACGGCGGCAAACGCCTCGTTCACCTCGAACAGATCGACGTCGCCGACCGACCAGCCGGCCTTTGCCAGCACCTTCTTGATCGCGGGCACCGGCGCGGTCGTGAACATACCCGGCTCATGCGCGTGCGCGGCGGTGGCGACCAGCACGGCTTCCTGCTTCAGCGCCTGCGCCTGCGCCACGCTCCGGCGCGTCAGCACCAACGCGGCGGCGCCGTCGGAAATGGAGGAGGCGTTGGCGGCGGTGATCGTGCCGTCCTTCTTGAACGCCGGCTTGAGGCCGGGAATCTTGTCGGGGCGGGCATTGCCGGGCTGCTCGTCCTGCGTGACCTGCACCTCGCCGCCGCGCCCCTTGACGGTGACGGGCACGACTTCCTCAGCAAAGGCGCCGTTGCCGATCGCCGCAGTGGCGCGGCTCAGGCTTTCGAGCGCGAAGGCGTCCTGCGCCTCGCGGGTGAACTGATAAAGCGCTACCGCGTCCTCGGCGAACGCGCCCATGGCCTTGCCCGGCGTGTAGGCGTCCTCCAGCCCGTCGAGCATCATATGATCGTAGATCATGTCGTGGCCGATGCGCGCGCCGGCGCGATGCTTGGTCATGATAAAGGGGGCGTTGGTCATGCTTTCCATGCCCCCGGCGATGATGACGTCGGCAGTGCCGGCGGTAAGCGCTTCATGCGCCATGATCGCAGCTTGCATCCCCGAACCGCACATCTTGTTGACAGTCGTCGCTTCGACAGACTGCGGCAGGCCGGCTTTGAGCGCGGCCTGGCGAGCAGGCGCCTGGCCAAGGCCAGCAGGGAGCACGCAGCCCATATAGATGCGGTCGATGGCGTCCGGCGCAACGCCGGCGCGCTCGACGGCGGCCTTGACGGCGGTGGCGCCAAGTTCGGTCGCCGATACCGCCGAAAGCGCGCCCTGGAAGCCGCCCATTGGGGTGCGGGCGAAGGAGGAGATGATGACGGGGTCCTGCTGCGACATGATACTTACCTTTTTATGATCTTATTTAGAGCGCGCGGGCGATGACCATGCGCTGGATGTCCGACGTGCCTTCGTAAATCTGGCAGACACGCACGTCGCGATAGATTTTGGCTACGCCGAATTCCTCAAGATAGCCATATCCGCCCAATGTCTGGATCGCGCCCGAACAGACCGCTTCGGCCGTTTCCGACGCGACGAGCTTCGCCATCGACGCTTCCTTGAGGCAGGGCAGCCCGCCATCCTTCACGCTCGCGGCATGGAGTACGAGTTGCCGGGCGGCTTCGAGCCGGGCGGCGAGGTCGGCGAGGCGGAAACCCACCGCCTGATGTTCGATGATGGGTTTGCCCATCGACACGCGGTCGCGGGCATAGCCGATTGCGATCTCCAGCGCCGCCTGGGCCATGCCGACGCACTGCGCCGCGATGCCGATGCGCCCCGCCTCCAGATTGGAAAGCGCGATGCGATAGCCCTGTCCCGGCGCGCCGATGACGGCATCGTCGGGGACGATCATATCTTCGAACCGCAGCGCACAGGTGTCGGACGCGTTCTGGCCAAGCTTATGCTCTACCTTGTCCACCACATAACCGGGTGTATCGGTGGGGACGAGAAAAGCGGAAATGCCCCGTTTGCCCGCTTCGGGATCGGTGACGGCGATCACCATCGCCAGCTTGGCGATGCGGCCCGAGGTGATGAACTGCTTGGCACCGTTCAGCTTCCAACCGCCGTCCACCTTGACTGCACGGGTACGGATGGCAGCGGCGTCCGATCCCGCATCGGTTTCGGTCAGCGCAAAGGCGCCGATGCTGCGACCGCTGGTGAGTTCGGGCAGGAAGCGCGCTTTCTGTTCAGTCGTGCCGTCCTTCAATATGCCCGAGACCATGATCGAATTCTGGATCGACACTATGGTCGACAATGCACCATCCGCCGCCGCTATCTCCATCAGCGAAAGCGCATAGGAGATATAGTCGGCGCCCGCGCCGCCAACCTCCTCGGGCGCGGTCATGCCCATCAGACCCAGGTTCGCCATCTCGACGAACAACTGGTCTGGATAGGCGCCGGCGGCTTCGAACGCCTGGCTGCGCGGGGCGATCTGCTCTCGCGCAAAGGCGCGTACCGCATCGCGGATCGAAGCCTGCACGTCGGAGAGGATCATGGGTAGTTCCCGCCATTTGTTTACTCGCGGGTAGTTGTCGTGCCGCCGGGTATATGTCAAGGATGCAGCCATGGCTTCGGCGAATAATTCTCCCTTCACAAGCGCCGACGAACGGCGCGTCCAGCGCGAAGCGAAGCGGCAGGCTTTGTTGCTGGCGGCGGTGCGCATGTTCAACGAGCGCGGCTTTCACGCCACATCGTTGGACGATGTCGCGGCGAGCCTGGGCGTCACAAAGCCGGTCGTCTATCATTATCTGGGCAACAAGGATCAGGTGTTGTTCGAATGCGTCCGCATCGGGCTGTCGCGGCTGGGTGACGCGGCGGAGCGGGCGCGTCAGCAGCCCGGGTCCGGGCTGGACCGGCTCAAGATATTCCTGCGCGATTATGCAGAGGCCAATATGGCGGACTTCAGCCGCTGCGTCATCCGCACGTCCGAAGAGGCGTTGTCGGCCGACAGCGCGGCGCAGTTCCGTGCCCTGAAGGGTGAGATCGACGCGGCGATGCGCGTCATGATCGAAGAAGCGATGGCCGACGGGTCGGCGGAAGTGAAGGATGTCTGGCTGACGGCGTTCACCTTCGCCGGCGCGCTCAACTGGCCGGCCCGCTGGTATCGCGAGGGCGGTGGCCGCCCCGCCGCGCGGATCGCCGAGGATATGGTGGAGCTGCTGGTCGCCGGCATCACGCCCGGTCATGACGGCGGTCCCCGACGGGCTGCATAGGCCACGGCAACGCCAACCCCAACCTACATAGATCACCTAGTTAGCTATGTCGGCGATTTAGTTCTTGCATCGCTGCGCCGCGCGCGCGACATTCGCGCGTGGAGGAGGGAGCCGCATGGATTTAAGCTACGGGCAGGAGGCGGAAGCTTTTCGGGCGCAGGTGCGCGCGTTCCTGCAGGACGAGTGGCGGCCCGGCGACCGGCGCGGCGCCGATCTGAAAGCCTATGTTCGCCACTTTCGCGTGCGGGCGACCGCAGGCGGCTACCTCTATCGCGCGATCCCTGAGCAATATGGTGGATCGCAGCAGCCCGTCGACGTTGTCCGCGCGCAGGTGATCCGCGAGGAATTCGCGCGTGTCCGCGCGCCGATGGAGGTCGGCGGCAACGGCATGAACATGGTCGTGCCCACGTTGCTGGAGAAAGGAACGGAGGAACAGAAACAGCGCTTCATCCGCCGGACGGTGGAGGGCGAGCTGGTCTGGGGCCAGGGCTATTCGGAGCCCGGTTCTGGCTCCGACCTTGCCAGCGTGCGCACAAGAGGTGAATTGTCGGCGGACGGATCGCAATGGATCATCAACGGGCAGAAGATCTGGACCAGCCAGGGTGGCGCGGCCAATCATATGTTCATGCTGGTGCGCACCGAACCGGACGCGCCCAAGCATGAAGGCATCACCTATCTGCTGATTGACCTTGACCAGCCGGGCGTTACTCGCCGCCCGATCCGTCAGATGACGGGGATGGAGGGAACGGACACTTTCTACGAATATTTCTTCGACGATGCCGTGACACCGCTATCTTGGCAGGTTGGCGAGCGGGGGCAGGGCTGGCAGGTCAGCCGCGCGACCCTGAAGCACGAGCGCGCGGCGATCGGCGGAGCGGACGGGCTTGGGCGGCAATTCGCCAAGCTCGTCGAGCTGGCACAAGAGGCAGGGCGTATCGGCGAGCCGATCATCCGCGACCGGCTCGCGACGATAGAGGGCTTCGTTCTGTCCCACCGCTATTCGAGCTACCGCCTGTTCTCGCTCCAAGCTGCTAACGAGGATGCGGGGCCGGTGCAGCTGATGATGAAGCTGCTGCTGACCGAAATCGGCCATGATATGGCGCTGCTGGCGCAGGAGCTGATCGGCGAGGAGGGGCTGGAAGAGCCGGCGGACGCAGGCGCGCGCAGCGGCGCGCGCGCGCCTCGGGGGCCCAACAAATGGCTCGACCAGATCATGGGCAGCCTCGGCAATTCGATCGCCGGCGGTACGTCGAACATCCAGCGCAACATCATCGCCGAACGCGGTCTGGGCCTGCCGCGCGATCTCGCGCTCATGGGGGAAAAATAGGCGATGCGCTTTCATCTGAGTGAGGAACAGGCTGCCATACAGGACGCGGTGCGCGGCACGCTGGCCGACCGATGGCCGCTGGAGCGGCTGCACGGGTTCGCCGACGGCGGCGAGGATTTCGATGTGCAGAGTTGGGAGGCGCTGGCAGGGCTGGGGCTGTTCGGCATATTGGCGCCCGGCAGCGGCATGGGCCTGCTGGAGGCGGCGCTGGTCAGCGAAGTCGTGGGAGAAGCGGCGGCGCCGGGTCCTGTTATCGCGCAGATGCTGGCCGTGGCGGCGGCCGGAGCAGCCACCGACCCCGCTGCGGCGAACATGGTCGAAGGGCTCGTGTCGGGCGCTTCTATCGCGACGCTCGCGATCGGCAGCGATCTG
>JBEVMZ010000254.1:0-13325 GCA_040508335.1 Sphingobium sp. | reverse complement strand
GCAAACTTTCCGGCTGGAACGGGACCGTCAATCCGTTCAGCGCCAGCGCTGGTTACATGCGCGCCGTGCAGGTCGGCTCGGATACGTTGCTTCAGGTCGATAGGGACGCGGCCGGCACCGCCCATGGCTGGACTACGTTGCTGACGCTCCAGTCCACCAATGCTGCATCCCTTACGACCGAAAATATGAGCGGGTGGGCGCCGCGCGCCGTGTCGGTACGGGATGTTATGTCCGCCACCGTCACCGCGCCGACAATCCTCACGGAAGGCGCCGACGGCAGCTTCTCCCTCTCGGTGACGCTTAAAAATGTCGCGGCAGCAAGCGGGACGATTTCGATGACGATGCTGCCCAGCAGCACGGCTGGCGCAAGCGACGTGTCCGGGCTGAACTTTACCCAATCCTACAGCGTGGCCCAGTCACCTGCGCGCGACTATGTCATTACCGCGCCTGCGATCACCATATTCGACGACCTGGTGATAGAGCGCGACAAGACCATCGATATTCAGATCAAGGCCACTGGACAGATTTTCGACACCGGCACCGACACCAAGATCGTGCGCATCGCCCTTGTCGATGGCGACCGGGCCGGCACCGGCGGTGATGACGAGCTTTTCGGCACTGCGGGCAAGGATCTGTTCGAAGGCGGGCTGGGCAACGACATCTATCATGTCGATCATGTCGAGGATGTCGTGAAAGAAAGCGCCAATGCCGGCATCGACACTGTCTATTCGAAAATCAGCTATACGCTTGGGGCCAATGTCGAAAATCTTGTGTTGCAGGGACTGAGCGCCCTCAACGGCACCGGCAACGCACTGGCGAACATCGTGACCGGCAACATAGCCAATAATGTCCTGTCGGGCGGTGCGGGCAATGACCGGATCATCGCTGCCGGCGGGCGTGACATCGTCGATGGCGGTTCGGGCTTCGATACGCTAGTGCTGGGCAATGTACGCGACATTTACTCGGTCTTCACTATCGGCCGGGACACGTATCTGATCGGCTATGAGCAGGGCGTTCGCGTCACCAATGTCGAGGCGGTGCAATTTGCGGATGAGACCGCTTCCTGGGCTTCGATCATGCAGTCAGCCAGGCCGTTCGACGCTGCACGCTATCTTTTGACCAATCCCGATCTGACGAGCCTGGGTACTGATCCGAATGGCACGGGATCGCATTTTGCCAGCTTTGGTTTCCTGGAAGGACGCGGAGCCCGTTCGTTCGACGCACTCGAATATGTCGCATCCAACTTCGACTTGATCCGCGCGATCGGAACCGATGAAAAGGCCGCGATGGATCATTATGTTGGGTTCGGCATCAAGGAAGGGCGCATCGCGCACGCCTTTGACCCTTTACAATATATTGCGTCCAACAGCGATCTGATTCAGGCTCTTGGCAGAGACACCTCTGCGGCGGCGCAGCACTATATCAGCTTTGGCTTTAGCGAATTTCGCCAGTCTTACAGCTTTAACGCGGTAAGCTATGTCGCTTCCAACCCCGACCTGATCCGCACCTTTGGCAACGATACGGATGAAGCCCGGCGCCACTATATCGATTTCGGCTTCGGGGAAGGACGCGACACCAACGGTTTCAATGGCCTCCAATATATCGCGTCCAATCCCGATTTGATCCATGCTCTGCCTATCGACGGCCATATCGGGCAGCAACATTATATCAATTTCGGCTTCAACGAGGGCCGCGAGACCGACAGTTTTGACGCGCTGGAATATATCGCGTCGAACGCCGATCTCATCCGTGCCTTTGGCACTGATACAAAATCCGCCGAGTGGCATTATATCAAATTCGGTTTCGATGAAGGACGTCAGACAGACAGTTTTGACGTCGATGCCTATCAGGCCGCGCATCCAGATCTCGCCGGTCTTTCGAACGATGCCGTCCTGACCCAATATATTTCGATGATGTACGATGCACCGGCTGGCTTGCACATGGTCTAAAGATAAGTCTTTGCCACAGCCGCTTCTTCTCGCCATGGCGAAGAGGAGGCGGCTTTTCATGTAAGGTGCCCTCGCGCTTGCCTGCGCGGATCGGTCGAGGCAGAAGATCGCGCCTTCGTTCGAGCAAATAGCGATCAATGTGAATGCACCCATGAGCTCGTCGATCGGCAGGACATTCTTCGCAGAAGGCAGGAGATATTTTTCCAAGGCCGCGCTTTTCAGCGCGCTGGTCAATATCCTCCACATCGTTCCCACCCTCTACATGCTGCAGGTCTACGACCGCGTCGTGCCAACGCATGGGCGGCAAACCCTGCTGTTCTTGACGCTGGTGCTGCTGTTCGCGCTTGCCACTCTGGCGCTGCTCGACAGGGTGCGGGTGCGTCTGCTCGTGCGCGCCGGCGTGAAGCTCGACATGCTGGTCGGGCCGGTCCTGCTGGACGCGACCCTGGGGCGGCCCGATCTTCCGGCCGCCCGTCAGGCCTTGCGGGACTTCGACGCCCTGCGCGCCACGTTGAGCGGTCCGGCGGTGCTGGCGCTTTTCGATGCACCCTGGATCCCGATCTATCTGATCGTCTGCTTTCTTGTTCACCCTTGGATCGGCGCGCTGGCGCTGCTCGGATGCGTCCTCCTGCCGCTCGTGGCCATCGCGACAGCGCGAGCCACACAGGAACAGCTCGCCCAGACGCAGCGCGTCGCCAACAGTTCCTATGCTGCCCAAGATGCCCTGCTGGGCGCGGCCGACGCCATCAGGGCCTTGGGCATGCGTCGCGCCCTGGTCGCGCGCCAATTGCGCCAGCGCAAGGCCATGGTCGCGACGCAGACGCAAGCGGGGCTTGCCGCCGGCAGCTTCCTTACCATCGGCAAGTTCATCAGGCTGGCGCTGCAATCGCTGGCCTTGGGACTGGGCGCCTTGCTGGCGGTGGACAATCTCATATCAGCAGGCGCGATCTTCGCGGCATCCTTCCTCATCGCGCGCGCGCTTCAGCCGATCGAGCAGCTGATCGCGACATGGCGATCCCTGGCCCAGGCGCGCCAGCAATATGGCAGTATCGCGGCGCTGTTGGAGAGCGCTCCGGCGGCCCGCATGACGACGACGCTGCCTCCTCCTAAGGGCGACATCGCCATCGAAAATCTGACGGTGATGAACGAAGCGCGGGACGGCGCCGTGCTTCACAACATCTCGCTGGCCATTGCCGCGGGCGAAGTCATCGCCGTGGTCGGCCCGAGCGGCGCGGGCAAGTCGACACTGGTTCGCGCCGTCGCCGGCGCGCTGCTGCCGGATAGGGGCCATATACGCTTCGACGGCGCCGACACGCAGGATTGGGACCCGGAGATGCTGGCGCGCCATATCGGCTATCTGCCGCAGGAGTCCGCGCTGCTCGCCGGCTCGATCGCCGACAATATCGGGCGCTTTTCCAGCGAACTGAGCAGTGACAAACCCGTCCTGGACGCTGAAATCGTATCAGCTGCCAGGAAAGTCGGCGCCGATACGTTGATCCGGCGCTTTCCCAATGGCTATGACCATATCCTGAAGCCCGGCGGCAGAGGCGTTTCCGCAGGCCAAGCGCAGCGCATCGCACTGGCCCGCGCGGTGTTCGGCGATCCCGCCATTTTGCTGCTCGACGAACCCAATGCCCATCTCGATGCCGAGGGCGATGCCGCGCTAATCGCCGCGATCGGCGCGCTCAAGGCCGAGGGCAGGACCGTTCTGGTCGTTTCGCACAAACTTGGCATCCTGCCCGTGGTGGACAAGATATTGCTCATGCGGGAAGGCCGCATCGAGATATTCGGTCCACGCGACGAGGTGTTGGCAAAGATCACACCCCCCGAAAGGCGTCGCGTGCCCGCGCCCTTCACTGCGAACGTCCGTTGATGCGCCAGCATATCCTCCCTCTCGCGTCGAACGTCGACCTGTCCGCCGTCGCCGACCCGGCCCGCGATATCCGGCATGGCCTGATCATCGCCGCGCTTTTCTTCATCGGCTTCCTTGGCTGGGCCGCCTTCGCGCGTCTCGACGCGGCTGCCTATGCCGCCGGCAATCTGGTGGTATCGGGCCAGCGCCAATCGGTGCAGCATCGCGACGGCGGGATCATCGGTGCCATTCATGTGAGGGATGGGCAGAGAGTGGAACGCGGCGCCTTGCTGATTGATCTGGCGGCGGCGGACGTGCAGGCCCAAGAACGAGCGCTCGCGTCGCAGGCCATTCGCCTTCTGGCACAGCGCGCACGGCTGGAGGCGGAGCAGATGGGTCTGCCCCGCGTCGCGCAGCCGCAAGAATTCGCCTCACTCCCCCCGAAGGACCAGGCGCAGGCCCGGTTGGCGATGAAACTGCAACAGGCTGAACTCCAGGCGCGCGCCTCTGTATTGGCGGCACAGCGCGGCGCGTTGCGACAGCGCGTGATACAATCGGGGGAACAGGGTCAGGGCTATAGCCAACAGGCCGTATCGGCGCGTGAACAGCTCCGTTTGATCGACGAGCAGATCTTGGCCCTGAAGCCCGTGGCGGAAAAAGGCTTCGTATCCAAGACGCGAATACGCGAACTGGAGAGGATGCGCGCGGGACTGGAGGGAGATCGGGGACAATATGTAGCCAGCGTGGCGCAGGCACGGGAGGCGGCCCGCGAAAATGAGATACAGGTGCTGGAGGCGCAAAGCAGTTTTCGCGAACGCACGGCGTCCGATCTGCGCGATGTCGAACTGCGGCTGGGCGATGTCCTGCCGAAATGGCATGCCGCGCGCGATCAGCTTGCCCGTACCCAGGTTCGTGCGCCGGCAACAGGCGCGGTCGTAGGGCTGGCGGTCTTCACGCCGGAAGGCGTCATTTCGCCGGGACAGAAGCTGATGGACATCCTGCCTGAAAAACAGCCACTGCGCGTCCAGATGCAGATCGCGCCGGAAGATGCCGACGACCTGTCGGTGGGGCAGACCCTGCTGGTGAAATTCGCCGGGCTGCATGAACGGTCTTTGCCTGATCTCAAAGGACGCCTCACGCGGCTGTCGGCCGACAGTTTCACCGACGAACGCACGGGCCAGAGCTATTTCACCGGCGAGGCGGAAGTGCCGCTCAGCCAGTTGCAGATCATCCGGTCCGTGCGGGGGCGGGATTTCAATCTGAAAGCGGGGATGCCCGTGCAAGTCCTCATTCCCCTGCGCAAACGGACGGCGCTCGATTATGCATTGGAGCCGCTGGTCGGCAGCTTCTGGTCGTCCTTCCGCGAGCATTAATGCGTCTAGAAAGGTCAATGACTTCAGTCGGGATTGATGGCACTCTCACCTGAGCAAAGCGCGGAGGATCGACCGATGGCGGATATCTTTGGCACCGAAGGCAATGATGTTCTGATCGGAACCGACGCCGATTTCCTGGGTAGTGGCGGCGGCGACGACAATATTTACGGCCGTGGTGGGAACGACCGGATCAATGGCCTTGGCGGCAAGAACCTGCTGGATGGCGGCGTGGGTGACGATAGGTTCCTGATCACTGTCGCCCCCCATGAAAATAGCTCGATCTATACCTCTCTTTGGGGTGGGGCGGGATATGACACCCTGGATCTAAGCGGAAGCCCGGTTGCGGTTTCGCTGACGCGGTCGTCCGGAATGGGGTTTGCAAGAACCAACTTCTACGGCAGCGGTCTGAATGCCACTTGGGACGCATCCGTCGAACATATAGTCGGCAGCCGCTTCGACGATCGTCTGTCTGTCGTCTACGCGCTCGACATCAATGGCGGCGACGGAAACGACACCATCATGACCGGCCCCGGCATATCGCAGGGTTTCGATAGGTTCGACACCGGAAAATATGATTCTACGCTGCGCGGCGGCGCCGGCGATGACGTGCTTCAGTCATCGGCGGCGACAATCCGACTTTACGGCGATGACGGCAATGATCGCCTGTTCGCCGAAAACGGCCCCGACGGGCAATTGTTCGGCGGCGCGGGAAACGATAGCCTCATGGCCTTACGCGGTGGCCTGCTCGACGGCGGAGAGGGCACGGACACACTCGAAGCCACCTTTTACCAGACGGCAGACCTCGCTACCGGTCGGATGGTCAACAATGATGGAACAGCGGCAACCGCGACGCTCGTTTCGATTGAAAACATCCTGGTCGGCGTCAACAACAGCGACACTCGCTTTGTGGGCACAGCTTATGGCAACGACAATGCCAATATGCTGACGACCTATATGAGCTCGCCAAGCAGGCTTTATGGTCGCGGCGGCCACGACATTCTCAACGGCGGCAATGGTAACGACCTGCTTGATGGCGGTGATGGCGACGATATCCTGAGCCCCGAGGCGGGAAACAATATCGTGACGGGCGGTTCCGGGACGGACAGCGTCAACATCCCGTTTCGCTTCAGCGACAGCCAATTCACGTTCAATCTGGCCTTCACCGATATCACCGGAAGGCATTATCTTATCGCCGACAGCTTCACTAACCGGGTCGACGGCGTAGAAATCTACCGCTTCCGCGAAGTCACCATCAATAATGCCGACGGCAACCGGCTGGTCGATGATCTTTATTATCTCGCCAATAATCGCGACGTCGTCGCCGACGATGCCGAAGGACACTGGTCGGCCTTTGGCTGGCGCGAGCAGCGCGATCCCAACGCCTTTTTCGATACGTCCGCCTATGTCGGCGCCAATCCCAGCGCGGGCAATGGCGATCCGCTCGCCCATTACCTGGAAAATGGGGTGCGGACAGGCCGCGACCCGTCGCTCCTGTTCGACAATGAACAATATCTGGCCAAGAATTCCGATGTCGCGGCAGGCGGCATGAACCCGTTTTTTCACTATGTCGCTTTTGGGCAGGCGGAGCAGCGCGCGATCTACAGCGCGGTCGGCTCCGGCATCAACGGCGATTTCGACGCGCAATTCTATCTTCTCGCCAACACCGATGTGGCAAAGAGCGGCATGGATCCGCTTTCCCACTACCGCCAGTTCGGATGGCGCGAGGGGCGCGACCCCAACGCCTATTTCGACACCGGCTATTATAAGCAGAACAATCCCGACGTGCTCACCGATCCTTTGGCCCATTATGGGGAGTTTGGCTGGCGCGAGGGACGCGATCCATCGGCAGCGTTCGATACGTCGGCCTATCTTTCGGCCTATGACGATGTCGCGGCGAGCGGCATGGACCCGCTCATGCATTTTCTCGTCTGGGGCCGGCTCGACGGCCATGATGCGTTCGCAGTATGACTATGGATTGAGGCATGCGGGTCTGCCAAGAGCTTGACATTATCATCGACGGAGACCCTGTGACCCATCCCATTTCCATCGCCGATCTGATGGCGCAGTCGGGCGTCGCCTTTGGCACCAGCGGGGCGCGGGGGCTTGTCACGGCGATGAGCGACCGGATCTGTTTCGCCTACACCTGCGGCTTCCTCCAGCATCTGACCGATATCGGCCAGTTCGCACCCGGTCGGCATGTCGCGATCGCCGGCGATCTGCGGCCTTCTTCCCCGCGCATCATGGCCGCCTGTGCCGCCGCGATCCGGCATATGGGGGGGGAAGTGGACAATTGCGGCTTCGTGCCGTCGCCGGCGGTGGCGGCTTATGGCTTTGGGCGGGGAATTCCGTCGCTGATGGTGACGGGGAGCCATATTCCCGACGACCGCAACGGCATCAAGTTCAACCGCGTCGATGGCGAGGTGCTGAAAAGCGACGAGATCGGCATTCGTGGGCAATCCGTGGTGCTGCCCGACCTGTTCGACGAGGCGGGGATGCTCAAGGCACCGCAGCCGCCCGCGCCGCTGATCGACGTCGCCACCGCCTATATCGCGCGCACCGTCGATTTTTTCGGGGGAGAGGCGCTCAAGGGACTGAAACTCGGCATCTACGAGCATTCCGCCGTCGGGCGCGATATATTGGTGGCGCTGGTCGAGCAGTTGGGCGGCATCGCCGTTCGTCTGGGCCGGTCGGACATATTCATCCCCGTCGATACCGAGGCGGTGCGGCCCGAAGACCAGGCGCTGGCCCGGCAATGGGCGGCGGAACATAAGCTCGACGCGATCCTTTCGACCGATGGCGACGCCGACCGGCCATTGCTGGCGGACGAGGCGGGCCTGTGGATGCGTGGCGACATTCTGGGCATATTATGCGCGCGGGCGCTTGGGATCAGCGCGCTGGCGACGCCGGTCAGCTGCAACAGCGCGGTCGAATTGTCGGGCCTGTTCGCCGCCGTGCGCCGCACGCGCATCGGATCGCCCTTCGTCATCGAGGCGATGAACGCGCTGATCGGCGAGGGGCATCCCACCGTGTGCGGCTATGAGGCCAATGGCGGCTTCCTGCTGGGCACCGATGTCACGGGCGAGGGGCGGCTTTTGGCGGCGCTGCCGACGCGCGACGCGGTGTTGCCGATCATCGCGGTGCTGGTCGATGCGCGGCGGCGGGGCGTCACCCTGTCGGCGCTGCAGGCGCAACTGCCGCCGCGCTTCACCCATAGCGAGCGGTTGCAGGACTACCCTACAGACCAGTCCCAGGCGCTGATTGCCAAGCTTCAGGCCGGGAGCGAGGCGGAGATATTGGCGCGGCTGACCGCCATGCTCAGGGACATTGCGGGGGAGGCGACGGGGTTTGACGTGACCGACGGGTTGCGCATCAGCTTTGCAGGCGGCGACATCATCCACCTGCGCCCCAGCGGCAATGCGCCCGAGCTGCGCTGCTACACCGAAAGCGCGAGCGCAGGGCGGGCAGGGGAGATCAATGCGCGGGTGCTGGCGTTGATCGGTGGGGCGCATTGAGCGCGGATCGCTCGAAAACGGTCATGCAGGACGAGGCCTGATCGACAGTATCGTTAAGAATGCAGAGCCCCTCCCATCGCAGATGCTCGGGGCTGGTCCCTATGCGCGGACATAGGCTTTAGGAATAATATGGCTCAGACGCCCAGTTCCGCCTTGGCGAAGGCGCGGATATGGTCGGACAGGTCCTCGCGCTCCAACGCCAGCGCGAGGTTCGCCTCGATATAGCCGGCCTTCGACCCGCAGTCGAAACGCCGCCCATCGAAGGTGACGCCGTGGAAGGACTGCTGGCCGATCAGCGAGGCCATGGCGTCTGTCAGCTGGATCTCGCCGCCCGCGCCCTTGTCCTGCGTTTCGAGGATTTTCATGACCTCAGGCTGGAGGATGTAACGCCCCGGCAGGATGAGGTTGGAGGGCGCGGTGCCGAGCTTGGGCTTTTCCACCAGCCCTTTCACTTCCGTCAGCGCGCCGTCGCGCACGCCGGGATCGATGACGCCATAGCTGGGCGTCTGCTCGATCGGGATTTCAAGCGCGCAGACGAGATTGCCGCCGACTTTTTCATAGGCGTCGACCATCTGCTTCATGCAGCCCCGGCCCGGCGCGCCCTTCATGAATTCATCGGGCAGCAAGATGGCGAAGGGTTCGTCGCCGATGATGTCGCGGGCGACCCAGATCGCATGACCAAGGCCGAGCGGCTCCTGCTGCCGCAGGAAGACGGCATTGCCCGGATCGAGCCGCGTGCCCTCGAGCGCCGACAGATCCTTGCCGCGCTCGCGCTGCGTGACCTCGCATTCGAAGGCGATGTCGAAATAATCCTCGATCGCGCCTTTGCCGCGCCCGGTGACGAAGATCATCTGCTCGATCCCCGCCTCGCGCGCCTCGTCCACCGCATCTTGGATCAGCGGGCGATCGACGACCGGCAGCAATTCCTTCGGCACCGACTTGGTGGCGGGCAGGAAACGCGTGCCCAGACCCGCGACCGGGAAGATCGCCTTGCGAATATGCTTGCTCAAAAATGATCCCTTTGTCGCGCGCGGCATCTAGTGCTCTGCTGGCCCTAACAAGAGGTCAGGTGCACGTCCAGAAGCGCGCGCCGGCTTATAGGATATAGTCGGCGGGGAACGCTGTTTTTCTTCGGATTTGGGACCGTGGCGGACTTTGTCTAGCCTCGACGTCCCTTTCTGAATGTGCGGAAGGTTCGGTTAGCCTGCTGCCCAACGAAAGATCATGTACAGAGCAAGCCATATCGTCGCGCCTGCGGCGACCGCGACAAGTATGGCGCCCACGACCGGGGCGTTGAGGTCGGAATAAACAGGGACATCCATGATGCGCCTACCCATCGGTTCTCTCCTAGCTTTTCAGGAATTAACGCACAAATCCCTGAATTGTTGTTTAATTATCGATCCAATTTAGCGCCAAATAATGTCGCTGAACATAGCCGTCATGACCGGCGCGATCACATGGGTGCATGCTTGGAAATGTTGCTGCAATGTCACGGAACGCCGTTATCTCGCCCATCCAGCATCGCCAACTATTGATAATGATTATTATCTACATTAGCCGCCGCCGATAGCGGGCGGGGGAATCGGGCCTGCTTCCAGATAGAGGGCAGGCATATGACGCAGAAATTTTCGCTTCTTCTCGGCGGCGCGCTCGCCGCTTTCGCCATGCCTGCCGCTGCGATCGCAAATGTTTCGTCAGCGCCGCCTTCGCCGCGCGGAGACGAGATCATCGTTACCGGGGAGCGCACCGAGGGCAGCGACGATTATGGCGTCCCCGAACAGCGCACGGCGACCCGCTTGCCGCTCAGCCAAAAGGACACGCCGCAGTCGGTGAGCGTCGTCACGCGCGCGCAAATCCAGGACTTCCAGCTCAACAGCGTCAACGAACTTCTCGCGACCGTGCCCGGCGTCAGCGTGCTGGCGGCCGAGACCGACCGCTTCTATTATTCCGCGCGCGGTTTCGAGATCACGACGTTTCAGATCGACGGCATCGGCCAGCCCTTCGCCTTCGGCATCCAGACGGGCTCTCTCGACACCAGCTTTTTTGACCGGATCGAGGTCGTGCGCGGCGCGCCGGGCCTTTTGTCCTTCACCGGCAATCCATCGGCGGTGGTCAATTATGTGCGCAAGCGCCCCTATCGCGAGTTGCGAGGCGTAGCGAGCGCGCAATATGGGTCGTTCGACAATCTTCGCCTCGACGGCGACGTCAGCGTGCCTTTGACAGCGGACGGTTCGATCCGCGCGCGGGCGGTCGGCTCCTATCTCGATACCGACAGCCATCTCGATCGCTACCATCTGACCCGCTGGACCGGATATGGCATCGTCGAGGCGGATCTGGGCCCCAATACGGTGCTCAGCGCCGGCTATGGCCATCAGGATCATGATACCGACAATGCGCAATGGGGCGCGATCCCCCTGCTTCGCGGCGACGGCACGCGCTTCGATTTTCCGCGTAACAGCAATACCGGGCAGCCCTGGTCCGGCTGGGGCGTGATCGACCGGCAGATTTTCGGCGACCTGACGCATGATTTCGGCGGCGGGTGGACCGCCAAGCTGTCCGTGCTGCGACGGGCGGTCGATGAGGATAACGAGCTTTATTATGTCTATGGCAACCCGTCGCGCACCGCGCCTGAAGGCATCGATCCCGCGACCGGGGAAGCTGTCCTCAGCTATCCGGGCAAATTCCTGGGTTCTACGCGCAACCTGACGATCGACGCCTATGTGAACGGCAAGATAAATGTCGGCGGTCGTGCGCATGACCTGATGTTCGGGGTGCAACGTGGCGCAGAGCGCTACCGGCAATTTGCCAGCTATGACTTCAGCACGGTGGGCGTGCCCGTTCCGCTGTCGCAATTGTTCGAAGGCACGTTCCCCCGGCCGAATTTCCCCGACTTTGCCGACACGCCCAGCCTTGATCGCCACACGCGGCGGCTGTCGGTCTATGGCCTCGCGCGCCTCGACATCGCCGATCCGCTCAAGCTGATGGTCGGCGGCAGCTATACGCATGCACAGAGCAGCGGCACATCCTACGGCACGCCGCAAAATTACGACAAGAAGACGTTCCTGCCCTTCGTCGGCGCCACGCTCGCGCTCACCCCGGCGATCAACGCCTATGCCAGCTACGCCAAGATCTTTAACCCGCAGGTGCAGGCCGATGCGCAGAATGCGCTGATCCCCCCGGTCAAGGGTGACAATCTCGAAGCCGGCGTAAAGGGCGAGTGGTTCGAGGGTCGCCTTTATGCAAGCGCCGCCCTGTTCCGCGTTCATCAGGACAACACCGCCGTGCAGACCGGCATCGACCCGGTCACGTTCCAGTCGATCTATGTCGGGCAGGATGCGAAGTCGGAAGGCGTCGAGCTGGAGGTCGGCGGTTCGCCGCTGCCCGGTTTGCAGGCGACCGCAGGGCTTACATTCCTGCGGCTGAAGCTGGCGGACGGCGGCGGGGAGGCGCGGACGTTCGTGCCCCGCAACGTCGGCCGGTTGAACGTCACCTATTCACCGCCGTCGCTGCCGGCGCTGCGGCTCGGCACCTCGGTCCAATATCAAAGCCGCATCTATTACGACACGGCCGACTATTTCGGCGGGGCCCTGGTCACGGGTCTCAACGGACGCGCCACGCAGGGCGGCTATACGCTGGTCGACCTGTTCGGCGCCTATGATCTTAGCCAGAATGTGCGGATCGGCGTCAACCTGCGCAACGTCACGAACGAGAAATATCTCAATTCCCTGACCTTTACGCAGAGCTATTATGGGGCGCCGCGCACGATCCTTGGCACCGTGACGGTGCGATACTGAGGCGCGGCGCCGGGGGGAGGCGCGGCGCACCTTCCCTCTAAAACGCCTGCTTGTGCGAGATGACGTTGAACGTGCGCAGCAATATGCCGATGTCGCGCGTCAGGCTCCATTTGTTCATATATTCCAGATCCGCCGAGACGCGGTTGAGGATATCGCTCTTCTTTTCGGTCGCGCCGCGAAAGCCGCGGATTTGCGCCAGGCCGGTGATGCCGGGTTTGAGGGCATGGCGGTGCCAATATTGGCGGTCGACCTTCCAGAACAGCGTGTCTTCCGCCGTCGATCCCACCGCGTGCGGGCGCGGGCCGACCAGGCTCATTTCGCCGCGCAGGACGTTCAAGAGCTGGGGCAGTTCATCGAGGCTGGTCGAGCGGATGATCCGTCCCACCTGTGTCACGCGGCTGTCGTTGCGGCTGGTGGAGCGCGCGCCCCGCTCGTCGGCCTGATCGACGCGCATGCTGCGGAACTTCATGATGCGGAACAGGCGGTTGCCCCGGCCGATGCGCTGCTGGCGGAAGAAGACAGGGCCGGGGCTGTCGAGCTTGATCGCGATGGCGATCGCCGCCAGCAACGGCGCGAGGACGAGCAGCAGCGGCACGGTGACCGCCAGGTCGAAGGCGCGCTTGGTGAAGCGGTTGGGGAGGTTCAGCGGATCGCGCGCGACCACCAATGTCGGCGTGCCGCGCCAGTTGGCGACGGAAAGCGGGGCGATGCCGTTCATTTCCGGCGCGGTGATCTCGCCCAATATGTTGCTGCCTTTGAGCATCTGCGACCAAGGCGCCTGGCTGTCGTGCGGGCAGACGACGATGACGCGGTCGAACCCCTGAAGCAGCGACCCCAGAAGATGC
>JBEVMZ010000229.1:0-13071 GCA_040508335.1 Sphingobium sp. | reverse complement strand
GCGCATAAGCGAGCTTTTCGATGATCGTGTAGACCGCCGACAACATGCCTTCGCGGCGCAGCCCCGTGCGGCGATAATCCCATTCCATCGTGTCGGGTAGCAGCGACTGGCCGAACAGCAGCACCGCGCCGCCGGTAACGCCCAGCCCGACCGCGCGCAGCAGGGTGAAGACGACCGGCTCGCCCGGCTGCAGGAAGAACCAGCTCATATAGGCGACCGCGTAAAAAGCCGTGGCGATCATGTAGACACGGCGCTTGCCCCAGTTGCGGCCGACCCGGATCCAGATCTGTTGAGACAGCATCATCGAGACGTAGAAGACGAGAAAATAGAGGCCGAGCATCGTGTCGCTGAATTGCAGCACCTGCTTGAAGAGGAAGGGCATGGCCGCCTGCGTCACGGCGAGCGCCATCAATTGCAGCAGCTTGATGATGAGCAGCAGCATGAAGGGCTTGTTGTCGAACAGCAGGCGCAGCTTCTGAATGAAGCCGATCCGCTCATGCTCGGTGCCATAGTGGAAAGGCGCGTCGCGGGTGGCGCGGAAGCAATAGAGGCTGCCGCCGATCGCCAGCGCCGCGATGAACAGCGACATCAGCGTATGCCCGCTCTGCCCGCCGCCGCCGCGCGCGATCAGCGTCGGACCGACGAAGGTGGCGACGAGGCTGGCGAGGCCGACGGCATAGACGCGGAAGGAGATCAGCCGCGAACGCTCATGATAGTCGGACGTCATCTCTGCCGGCATCGCCATATAGGGGACGGAGAAGACGGCGTAGGCGGTCGAGTAGAAGAGCAGGCCGAAGATGACATAGGCAAGGACCATGCCCGCGCTCATGCTGGTCGGCACGTTGAAGAGCAGAAGGGCCGACGCCGCCAGCATCAGGCCGCCAGCCAGGACGAAGGGGCGGCGGCGGCCGTGCCGCGACCGGCTGCGGTCGCTTGCGCCGCCGACGATCGGGTCGATCATCGCGTCGTAGAGTTTGGAAAAGGCGATCAGCGAGCCGGCGAGCGCCGCGCCGATGCCGACATAGTCGACCAGATAGCGCAGCAGCAGGACGTTGACCGAATTGAACAGCGCCGCCACGGCCAATGTGCCCGCACCCCAGCCGATGCAGGCGCGCAACGGCAGTTGCGTCCTGTCGCCGCCACTCGGCCGTTCTTCCGCGATGCTCGCCATCCCCGTTCCTTCCTGAAAAGCAGCCTGCACTCTCGGGCAAAGGCGCGCGCTCGCCACGGGCTAAGACTGGTTTATCCGTGGAGCGGTTATCGCCGCCTGTTGCGACCCCTGTGACGCATCGTCTCCGCTCTGCGATTATGCGCGCGCTGGGGGGGCGAAATGGCCCGCCGTTCGCGACAGATTGGCCCCGTTGACAGGAAAGGCGTGGACAATGGCAGAATGGCTGAAAATCGGGGCCGGGGCGGAATATCGCGCGGACATCGACCGCAAGGTGCGCGACACGGTCGAAGCCACGCTGGCCGATATCGATGCGCGCGGGGATGAGGCTGTGCGGGCGCTGTCGGTCAAGTTCGACGGCTGGGACCGGGAAAGCTATCGCCTCACGCAAGCGGAGATTGACGCCTGTCTCGCGCAACTGAGCGCGCAGGACCTGCACGACATCGCCTTTGCCCAGGCGCAGGTGCGCAATTTCGCGCAGATCCAGCGCGCCTCGATGCAGGATGTTGAGGTCGAGACGCTGCCCGGCGTCATCCTTGGCCATCGCAACATTCCGGTCAATGCAGCGGGATGCTACGTCCCCGGCGGCAAATATCCGCTGCTCGCCTCTGCACATATGAGCGTCATCACCGCCAAGGTGGCGGGCGTGCCGCGCGTGGTCACCTGCGCGCCGCCGTTCAAGGGGCAGCTGTCGCCAGCGATCATCGCCGCGCAGCATCTTGCCGGGGCCGATGAAATCTATGCGCTCGGCGGTATTCAGGCGGTCGGCGCGATGGCGCTGGGCACGCAGAGCATCGCGCCGGTCGACATGCTCGTCGGTCCGGGCAACGCCTTCGTCGCCGAAGCCAAGCGGCAGCTTTACGGGCGCGTCGGCATCGACCTGTTCGCCGGTCCGACCGAAACGCTGGTGATCGCCGACGAGATCGGCTGCGACGGCGAACTGGCGGCGACGGACCTGCTGGGGCAGGCGGAGCATGGGCCCGACAGCCCGGCGATCCTGCTCACCACCTCGCGCGCGCTCGCCAAAGATACGATGCGCGAGATTGCGCGGCTGCTGACGATCCTGCCGACCGCCGATCATGCCGGAAAGGCATGGGAGGTCTATGGCGAGGTCATTCTGGCCGAGAGCGACGAGGAAATGGTGCGGATCGCCGACCAGATCGCCTCGGAACATGTTCAGGTCATGACCGCGAACCCCGATTACTTCCTTCAAAACATGACCAATTACGGCGCGCTGTTCCTGGGGGCGCGCACCAATGTCTCCTATGGCGACAAGGTGATCGGCACCAACCACACGCTGCCGACGAAAAAGTCGGCGCGCTATACCGGTGGCCTGTGGGTCGGCAAGTTCCTCAAGACCTGCACCTATCAGAAGGTCATGACCGACGAAGCATCGGCGCTGATCGGCGAATATTGCAGCCGGCTTTGCGCGCTGGAAGGCTTTGCCGGCCATGGCGAGCAAGCGAACATCCGGGTGCGCCGCCACGGGGCACGCGACGTGCCCTATGCAGGGGCAGCCGAGCCCAGCGAACGGACCGCAGTCCGTGGCTGAGCCCCTGCCGCAATTGCCGTCCTTCCGGCTCGACGGACGCCGCGCGCTCGTGACCGGGGCGGGGCGGGGGATCGGCCTCGCGCTCGCCGCCGCCTTGGCGCAATCGGGCGCGGCGGTGACACTGGTCGCGCGTACGGGGCAGGAGGTCGAAGAAGCGGCTGCCGCGATCCGCGCGGAGGGCGGCACGGCCGATGCGGCGGCGCTCGATGTCGGCGATGTCGCTGCGGTGCGCGCCTTCGTCGAGGCGCGGCCCGCCTTCGACATTCTCGTCAACAATGCCGGCACCAACCGGCCGAAGTCGATGCTGGAGGTCAGCGAGGCCGATTATGACGCGGTGCTCGACCTCAATCTGCGCAGCGCCTTCTTCATGAGCCAGGCCTGCGCCGCGCGGATGGTGGCGCAGGGGGTGAAGGGCGCGCTCATCCATATCGGATCGCAGATGGGCCATGTCGGCGGCCCCAACCGCTCGCTCTATTGTGCGTCCAAATGGGGGCTGGAGGGCATGAACAAGGCGTTCGCGCTCGATCTTGCGGCCCATGGTATCCGGTCCAACATCATCGCGCCGACCTTCATCGCAACGCCGATGACCAAGCCATTTTTCGAGGACGAAGCCTTCCTTGCTTCGGTCCTTAGCAAGATCAAGCTTGGGCGTTTAGGTAAGGTGGAGGATCTGATGGGTGCGCTCGTCTATCTCACCTCGGACGCTGCTGCTTTGGTGACGGGGACGTCGCTGCTGGTCGATGGCGGATGGACGGCGGACTGATGGCCGCGCCGCTTTCCGTCCGCCGCGCCTTTGTCGATACCGACGAGGGCCAAATGCATGTGCGCATGAGCGGCGCGCGCAAGGCCGCCGCCGCGCCGTTGCTGCTGCTCCACCAAAGCCCCGCGTCGAGCCTCGTCTATGCCGAGCTTCTGCCCTTGTTGGGCGAGAAACGGTGGTCGATCGCGCTCGACACGCCGGGCTTTGGCGAGAGTTTCCGACCCCGGAAGCAACCGTCCATCCAGGACTATGCGCGCTGGATCGTGGCGGCGGCCGACGCGCTGGAGATCGCGCGGTTCGATCTGTTCGGCATGTTCACGGGCGCGGGCACCGCGAGCGAGATTGCGGCGCATTTCCCGGATCGTGTTCGCCGTCTGATCCTTGCCGGCCCGCCGCTTTTCACGGCCGAGCAGCAGGCGCATTTCGCCGCCAATGCCTGGCCGATGCGGCCGCGCGAGGATGGGTCGCATCTCATCGCCGAATGGAAGCGGGTGATGGATCGGCCGATGCCGGGCGTCAGCTTCGCGCGCCGCTGCGACGCTTTTCAGGAATTTTATCGCGGCGGCGAAAATGCGATCTGGGGCGAGGCGGCGATCGCGGCCTATGATCTGCGCGCCACTTTGCCGCATATCGGCGCGCCGGCTTTGGTGATCGAGCCGCAGGGCATCCATGGCGACTGCGCCGCCGCCACCGCGCTGATCCCCGACGCCCGGCTCGAGACGATGGATCATCTGGGCTATGCGATGCTGCAAGCGGTGCCGGAAAAGGTCGCCGCCTGCGTCGATCGCTTTCTCAGCTAGTCTTCAGAAAGTCGCCCATCAGCCGCGCGGTTTCCTCCGGCTTTTCCTGATGGATGAAGGAGCCGCTGTCCTTCACCCGCACGATGGTGGCGGAGGGCAGCGTCTTGCGCCCGATTTCAAGATAGCGCTCATAATGGCCGCGATCGGGGTAGAGCAGCAACGTCGGCGCGGTCACGCGGGCGAGTAGCTGGGGCACATTGGTGAGGCCGACGCCGCGCTCGGAGGGGCGGACCCAGCGGTCGGCTTTCGCGCGGCTCTGATTCTGTTCGACCTCGACCTGCGGGTCGAGGGAAGCGAAGCGGGCGACCTGTTCGATCGTGCGCCATTTCGGGCGCCAGTCGGCGGTCCATTGCGATGCGTCGCGCGTCTCTTCCTGTTTGGCCAGTTGGGCGCGGGTCATGCCGAGGGAGAGGCTCGCGCTTACCACCGCGAGCTTGTCCACACGCTCGGGATGCATAGCCGCCATGGCGATGGCGCAGATGCCGCCCAGCGAATTGCCCGCGACCGAAAAGCGATCGACGCCGAGTTCAGTGAGCGCGGCCAGGGTCGCGGCCATATTCTGGTCGACCGTGACGACGAAGGGCGGCTTTGCCGTCATGACCGAGTCGCCATGGCCTGGAAAGTCGAGCGCGATGATACGGTGCCGCGCGGCGAGGCGCTTGGCGACTTCGCGCCAGTCGGCCGCCCAGCCCCCCACCTTGTGCAGCAGCACGAGCGGCGGCGCGTCGGCGGGGCCGACCGAGTGCCAGGCGATCTGGCCACCGATCGTTTGTACCAGTCCCTTGCTGGTCCAGACCGGCTCTGCGGCCGCGCTCTTGGCCGAGGCCGAGGCAGAGCCGAGCGGAAGCGTCGCGGCGGCGACCGCCATGCCGGCCAGCAGGTCGCGCCGGGCCAATGTCACGTCGGTCATAGACTTATCTCCCTCTTATCTTTTCATCGCCGCAACGCGCTGCATCGCGTTGGCGCGGATGTCGGCCCAGAACAGGGCGATGTCGCCCATGTGCAGGTTGCCGCCGGGCAATGTTTCAACGGCCAGACCGCCGCGCACCGCGACGCGCAGCACATTGCCGTCGCAGCGTGCGTCGACCGCCTTCTTCCGAAGTTTGGGCATCGGGCCATCGACCGCCGGGCCGGGCAGCGCGCCTTTGGACTGCGCAAAGCGGGTGGCAGGACGGGCAAGAGCGAAGCTGACCGGATTGACGCAGAGCAGGGGCGCTGCCTTGCCGCTGCCATAGCGAGCGAGCGAGCGGGCGACATAGGCGCTGGTGTCGGCGTCGGGCGTGAAGCTGTTCCAGCTGACGATGCAGCGGGTTTGCCGGGGCGTTGCGCAGGCGGGGACGCCTGCGGGCAGCGTGTCGGTCGGAATGCCGATGCCCGGTAGATAGGCGGCGACGAGGCGCTTGGCGATCGGCGTCCCCGCTACCTCTTCGCGCAGCAGGCGAAGGCCATGGAGGGCGCCCTGGCTGTGCCCGGCGATGATGAAGGGGCGCCCCACATTATGCCGCGCTATGAACAGGCGAAAGGCGGCGCGGATATCTTCGAACGCCAGGGCATAGGCGCGATCGCCGTCCGCCGGGGGCGCGGCAAAGGCGCGGCTCGATGCTTGCCGATAGCGCGGGGCGAAAAGGCGGCAGCAGTCTGCAAAGGCGCTCAGCTGACGCTCCCGCACGCTGATGTCGGTCCAGCGATTGGTGGCCGTGTCGTCCAGCGCCTGGTTCCAGGCCTGCGAGCGCAGGGTCGTGGGATGGATGTAGAAGATATCGGCGCGCTTCGCACCCGCCTCGCCCGCCAGCGCCATCCAGCTTTTTGTATCGGCGTAGTCGGGCGCGGGCGGGGCGGTGTCCTGCGCCTTTGCCGGCGTGGCGGCGAGGAGCAGGGCGGCAAGCGCCAAGGCGTGCCGCCCCTTTGCCCTCACCGGGGCGCCTCGGCGCTTGCGGCCATGGCGGCTGCCTGCGCCTGCACCTTTTCGCGGTCGAGGCGATAGAAGCACATGGCGATGAAGGAGAGGGCGAGCAGCCCCGCCGGAACAGCGGCATTGGCGGCATAGAGCGCGCTTACCGCCTGATCCGACTGCTCGACCAGCGCGCCCTTGGTCGTCGCGACATAGCCGGCGTAGGACAGATACACGCCGCTCACCGCCGCACCGAGCGCGAAGCCCGCTTTCTCGATGATCGCGTAGATGCTGGAATAGATGCCGTCGCGCCGCGCGCCGCCCAGTGCCCGATCATTTTCCATGACATCGGGCAGCATGGCGAGGCTCATGAGGATCATGCCGCCGGACCCGATCCCCTGGAGCACGCCACGGCTCAGCAGTCCGAACAGGGTGATGCTTTCATCGGCGAGCATCCAGCTCAGCATGGTGAGGCCATAGAGGGAGATCGCCGCGAGATAGCAGTTCCGCTTGCCGTAACGGCGCGCCGCCATCAGCCACAGCGGCATGCAGACGCCCATCGCGATATTCTGCGCCACGGAAAGCTGGATCTGACCGGTATAGCCGATCTTGAGAACGTTCAATTTGAAGAGCAGGCCGGTGCTGATGTTCACCGCGAGCGAGATATATTGCAGGATCTTCGCGGTGATGAGCAGCACGGCGGGCTTGTTGCGCCAGATCTGGCTCGCGCTTTTCTTAAACCCGATTGTTTCAGGCGCCTGATTTTCTTGGGTATCGACGACATCGCGCGTGCCGAACCAGGTGGCGACTTTGGCGATTAGGATAACCAGAGCGAGTACGCCGCCCATGATCTGATAGCCCTGCGCACCGTCCTCGCCCAGCTTGATGAGCGCGGCGGCGCCGGCGAGCGCGATCATCTGACCCACCGCGCCGAAAAAGGTGCGGAAGCTCATCAGCTTGGTGCGACCGTCATAGCTGCGCGCGATATCGGGGGCCATCGCGATATAGGGGACGGCGAAGAGCGAATAGCCGGTCGAGTAAAGGACCAGCACCGCTGCCATGATGACAACCAGCATCGGGCCATTGTCGACCGGCGGGCTGAAAATGAGGAAAAAGCTGACCGCCGAGATCAGCGCGCCGATCATCATGTAGCGACGGCGGCGGCGCATGCGCGTCCTGGTATGGTCGATGCGATGGCCGACGATGACATCGACAAGGATGTCGTAAAGTTTGGAAAAGGTCAGCAGCAGGCCGGCAAGTGCAGGGGACTGGCCGAGCACCGTGCTCATCAGCGCGGGGAAATAGGTCGTGACCGTGTTCAGAAGCACGGAAATCGCGACCGTTCCGAATCCGTAGGTCAGGCAAAGGCGCAGCGGCAGTGCTTCGCCGGGTGTGGCCGGGGCGCTATGTGCTGTCTGTGAAGCCGCTGTCGCCATGCCGGTCGTCCCGTCTTTATGGTGGGGCGGGCGGCGCCCTTCTCATGAGGCTCCGCCCGCCGCCGGATATATTAGAAGCGATAGTCTACCGTCAGGCCGAACTGACGACCATTGCCGACGAAGCCGGTGGTGAAGGTCGTCGCCGGTACGAATTCCGGTTCGTTGATGGCGCTCAGGATATAATGTTTGTCGAAGAGATTGAGCCCGAAGACCGAGATCTCGATCTTGTCGTTGGTCCAGCCGATGCGTGCGTTCACCAGCGTCTGGTCGCCCGTGTCCTGGAGCGCGGTCACGCCCGAAGGCTGCGCCGAGCGATAGGAGACGTCGCCACGCACATAGATTTCCGAATCCGGCAGTGGGAAGCGATAGGTGCTGGACGTGACGAACTGGAGCTTGGACGTGCGCGGGATTTGATAGCCGCTGACATCCACGCCGGTCACGCCGCGCACGACCACCGGGGTCAGACCGCAATAGGTCGGCGCGGGGCAGGCGCGCGCGGAGCTGAAGTCCACCGTGCCGTCCTTCCACTTGGGATCGGTCCAGTTGAAGCCGACGGTCATGTCCCAATTGCGGTTGGGACGCAGTGTGGAGGTGACTTCGAAGCCCTTAACCTCTGCGCCGCCGATATTGGTGACGGGGTTGGTCTGCCCGAACACGGCCGAGGGAACGGAGAGCTGAAGGTCGGTCCAGTCGATGTAGAAGGCGCTGGCGTTGAGCGTCACCCGCCCATTCAGGAAGCTGTTCTTCGCGCCGATTTCATAGGTCGTGTTCTTTTCCGGGCCGAAGGACGCTTCGGCATCGAGCGCGGTATTGTTGAAGCCGCCCGACTTGGTGCCGCTTGCGATCGAAGCGTAGATCGAATGATCCTGCGCCCAGCGCCAGTCGGCGGTCACGCGGTAGGTGCCGTAGGAGAAGTCGGCTTCCGGACGACGAACGACATTGGTCAGGTTATTGGTGAGGACGGCGTCCTTGTCTTCCCAGGTCCAGCGGCCCTGCGCTTCGACGCTGAAATCGGGCGTCAGCTTGTAGGTACCGGTGGCGAAGACCGACTTGATCGTTGCATTTTCAAGGCTGCGCTGGTCGAGGCTGCGCGGCGGCATCTGATCCGTGCCCATGCCGACGATGGTGATCTGCGTCGCCTTGCGGTCATAATAATAGCCGCCGACTGCCCAGTCGAAGACGGCGTTGCCAAAGGATTCGAGGCGCAGTTCCTGGCTCCATTCCTTCACCGGCCCGACGAAAGGCTGGGTGAAGCGGCGGCGCGCATTGGGCAGGTTGCCGCCCAGGGTGTTGAGATGCTGGTCCTGCAGCGCGACGGTGTCATATTTCGCCCAGGAGCCGGTGTAGCGCAGCGCCACGGGGCCGAAATCATAGGACATGCGACCAACGGCGATGTCGGTCTTGCGCTTGGAATAGGAGGCCGGATCGACGAACAGCGTGTCGGGCGCGGTCAGCGTACCGCAGTAATAGGTACGGTTGCTGCCGCCCCGGTTGGGCGCATTGAGCGCCGCCGAGGTGCCGCCGCAATTGTTGGTGAAAATATGGTTGGCACCGCCGTCCAGCTCATCGGCATAATGATAGTAGAAGACCGACGCGTTGAAGGCGTCGCTGGGCGCCCATTCGAGCATGCCAGAGCCCGACCATTTATATTTCCAGCCGCCCAGATTGTCGCTGAAGGCGTTCTTGATCGTGCCGCCGAACTTGGAATAGGTGCCTACGACCGAGGCGCGCAGCGTGTCGGTGATGGGGCCGGAAATGCGGCCGGCGACTTCATAGAGGCCGTCGGTGCCCACGCTCGCCTTGACGCGGCCGGTCAGCGTGTCGCTGGGATGATCGAGCACATAGTTGATCGCGCCGGCAAAGGCGTTGTTGCTGTAGAGCGCGCTCTGCGGGCCCTTGATGACCTCGACCCGCGCGAGGTTGAACAGGTCGATGTCGAGGTTCGACTTGCCCGACAGATAGACGCCGTCGAGGAAGACGCCGACATTATTGTCGAAGGTGGTGGTCGTGATGTTGGTCACGCCGCGCAGCGTCGGCGCGGCAAGGCCGCCCGCGTTGCCCGAGTTGAAGCTGAGACCCGGCGTCAGGCGCGCGACGTCGGCAAGGTTGGTCGCGCCTGAGCGGGTAAGCGTTTCCTGCGTCACCGCGCTGACGGCGGCGGGGACCGATTGCAGCGTCTCCGTCCGGCGGCGGGCGGTGACGACGATGGCGTCTCCCTGGCTTTCGGCGGGAACGGCAACGGGGGCCGGGGCGGCTTCCTGCGCCATCGCCGGCAGCGTGAACAAAGCCGCCGTCAAAGCGGTGCTGGCGTGGAGAAACACTCTCGTCATCGTAAGATCAGCCCTTTTATATGCTCTATCGGTGACGCGACCTTCGCGTCATAATTTACCCCTTTTTGGGGCATCATGGTCACGAAATTGTCAGGCAAAGAGGCCAAGACAAATGATCGGCCGCAGATTTATCCGCTCTGCGATCATTTTACCCGTATCGCGCTTCCCATCCGGGGCTTGGGACACCATCATCCCCTTTAGGAGACGCGAAAAATGGATTTCACCTTATCGCAGCGCGGTCGCGCGCTCATGGATTTTGAAGTGACGGCCCGCAAGACCGCCGGCCGACTCCATGCAGCGGTGGAAACGGCGCTTGGCGAGCAGGGCGTCACCGCCGACAACCTGCCTGACGATATGGAGGCGCGTCATCGCTTTATCGAGGAGCGGCTTGGCGAGACGCCGCTCTATCAGGCGCGCGCGCTGCTCGGCGAATGGTGTTCAAAGCAGCATGGCCGCGCCGCGCAAGAAGCATTCGACGAGATCGCCGACGAACTCGCGCCGCGCTTGGATGCGTTAGCGCAGGGCGGGACGCAGATTACCGAGCATGAATATTCCGCGCCGCGTTACTGGTCGGACATCTGGTTCCACCGAACTCATGGCGGCTGGGACGCGAGCCCGCATAACGGCTTCGTCCACGGCGAAATCGTCCACAAAAAATATGTGTCGCAGATTTTTCCCGGCGACATTTACGGCAATCGCCGCCTCGTCCTGCGCCAGTTGCCGCGTACCGACTATCGGCGCATCCTGGAAATCGGCACTTCGTCGGGCCATCACAGCGTCGCCATAGCGGAGGTCTTTTCCGACGCGCAACTGGTCGGTATCGATCCTTCGGTCCGGATGCTCGAACAGGCGCGGCGCGTCGCGAACGAGAAGGGGCTCGCCTGGGACCTGCATGTCGGGATTGGCGAGCATATGCCGATGTTCGAAGACGAAAGCTTCGATCTCGTCACCGCTTATGCCATCCACCATGAAATGCCGCCCAAGGCGATCGACGCGATCTTCCGCGAGGCGCTGCGCGTGCTGAAACCCGGCGGCGACATGATCATGGCCGACGTCGTGCGCACCGGTGAACTCGACAAGATGGCCGCCTGGCGGATGGACTATGCCGCGAAATGGGGCGGCGAACCCTTTTGGCGGGTGACCGCCGCGCTCGACATGGAGCCGATGGTCCGGGCGGCGGGCTTTGTCGACGTGCGCGGCTTCACGCCGCAGCCGGGGCGCGACCCCTATGTCATCTACGGACGGAAACCGGCATGAGCGGATCGGATCGGACGGAGCAGCGCCAGATCCTCGATGCGTCGCGGATCGACGATCTGGGCGAGGCGATCATCGCGCTCACGCGTGAGTTGTGGGTGCTGAGCGATCGGCAGGCGGTGCTGGAAGCGGTGCTTGCTGAAGCGGGCGTGCCGGTCGAACGCGTCGACCGCTATCAGCCCGACGAGGCCATGGCGGCGCGGCTGACCGAGCGGCGGCAGAAGCTGCTCGACACCATGCTGTCGGCGCTGCGCGCGGGATGAGCGCGGCTTGTCTGCTATTTGCAGGCAAGGCCCGCGCGCTCGCTCGCCCAGCGCGTGCGCGCATCGGCGCGGCTGTCCAGCCGATCGCCCAGAAAGGTGACGATGGCGTCAAGTACCATCTCGCGCTTTTCCGGCGTGGCGTCGCCCGCGGGTGGCCGCAGGACCGAATCGATGCCGCCAAGATAATGACCGGCATCCTTGACCACCATCAGGCAGATGTCCTGCCCGGCGGTCGCCTGCGTGAAGCTGTCGTTATGCCAGCCCGGCCCTTTGTCGCTGAGCGCGGCGGCATCCTTCTCGCCGTTGATGATGAGCATGGGGCCGCGCATCGCGCGCCAGTCGGTGCGCAGATAGGGCGCGCGCGCTTTCCATTCGGGAGTCAGCCCCTCATAGCCGCCCGGCGGCGCGAGCAGCACGGCGGCGCTGATGCCCTCGATCGGCGGCAGGTTCGGCTGGCCCGTGACGCTCGCGCCCATGGCGAGTGCGACGCTGTGACCGCCGAAGCTGTGCCCGACGAGCGCGATCCGGCGCGGGTCGATGCGCCCGCGCAGGCCCGGGGTCGCGTCGGCGATTCGACGCACATGGGCGGCGACCCATCGGATCTGTTCGACGCGGGTGCGCCAGGCGTCCTCGGGCTGCGGCGCGCTCGGCGCGAACCCCTCCTGCGATGCGTCGGGATGGTCGGGCTGGATCACGACATGGCCGCTGCGCACGAGCGCGGCCACCAACGGCTGATAGTCGCCCCGGGACAGGCGGTTGCCGTGCGACAGGATGACGATTGGCAGCGCGCGCCCCTTCGCCGGGAAGCTGATGCGCATGACCGGTGCGTCGCTGCCTGTGACGATGCGCGCGACCGGATCGACACTGACGATCTGTGCATTGTCGTTTGCTGTCGCGAGGCCAGGCAGGCAGGCCAGGATCATCAGCGACAGGCAGGCATGAAGGCGCATGGACAGGCTTTCCGGGCACGGCGTAGGATTTCCTCGTCAGGCCTAGGGCAGGCAGGCGCCCGCGCAACATCTTTGCGCCTTTTGTTCGTCAGTCGATAGCCGCGAAAAGGAGTAAGATGGCCGCGCAAGAACCTGAAAGAGGTATTCCGATCCGCTCGATAAGCCGGGCTTTGTCCGTGCTCCAGGCGGTCAACCGGGGCCGTTCGCTGACGATGATGGAAATCGCGCAGGCGTCTGGCGTCCCCTATCCGACAGCCTGCCGCATCGTGCAGACGCTGCTGCATGAGGGCATGATCGAGCGGGAGGCAACACGCAAACGCTATCAGCCCACCGCGCTAGTCGAGACCCTCGCGCACGGGTTTCAGGGCCATGGCGCTCTGGTCCGCGTCGCACACCCGCACATGGCGGCGCTAACGCGGGATTTCGGCTGGCCGCTGTCGCTGACGACCCATGTCGGCAGTTCGATGGTCCTGCGCGATTCGACGCATGCGCAGACGTCGCTGACCTTCAACGCCTATTTCCCAGGCTTTGCGATGCCGATCCTCGCCTGCGCGGCGGGGCTAGTCTATCTCGCCTATGCCGATGCGGAGGAGCGCGACGGCATTCTCGACACGCTGCGCTACAAGGCGGACAGCGAGACCCGGCACATGCTGCAGTTCACGCGCGA
>JBEVMZ010000196.1:0-3644 GCA_040508335.1 Sphingobium sp. | reverse complement strand
GCGGCGATCGCCTGCTCCTTGGCCTCCAGCGCCCGGCCGTTGACGCGGCGACAAAGCTGCGCATCGGCCAGAGCTTGTTCGGCCACAGCTGCCGGCCGGGCGACGCGCATCCCCATGCCATCGGCGACGATCGACAGTCCCATGGCCTCGACCAGCGGCCCCATTGCCTGCCCCACATCCGCTCCGCTGGCGACGAACCCGTCAAGCGTGCCTGACGCCGCGCCTGCCATCGCACCGTTGCCCAATTCCTTGACCAGAGTGCCGATAGCCACCGCCCCCTCGTCCGCCTCGACTTCGAAGGTGAGCGAGGGAATGCGATTGCCATAATCGGCGAGCGCCAGATCCTCGAACAGGGCATAGGCAAGTCCGCGATGCGCGGGCGCACGATCTACCCCTCCGCCCCCGCGATCAGCGGATCGACATCCTGGTCCTCGCCGCCCGAATACAGGCGGAACGCGCCCAGTCCCGTCTTGAAATCGCCCTCCACCCCGCGCAGCAAATTGCCGTCGGCCCAGATGCGCCTGACCGACCGGATCGCGCGCGCCGACAATGCGACGGCAAAGCTCGCCGAATAATCGTAGCTGGTGACGCTCGGCCGCCCCTTGCCGCCGCCGCTCTTCGTCCTGGTTTCGCGTAGGTCGGTCGCCCAGATAACCGTGCCGGCGATGCGCATCGTCCCGAACAGCCTGGGAATTTGCGTGCCATAGACCGACGTCTGCACTTGAAGGTCAGTCAGCCGCGGTCCGCTTCTTCCCTTCGCCGGAAACAGGACGCTGCGGTCGAAGATGTTGCCCATCAGGCCACCGATGGCTGCGCCCACCGGCCCGCCCAGCGCCGTCCCGACGGCGGTCAGCACGATCGTCGCCATATCTATTTCCTTATATCTGGCTTTGGTTATGGGATGCGCGCCACAGGCCGATGACCGGCCAGAGCGGCGGTCCGGGCATCTCCACGACCTTGCGCAGCCCTGCATGCGCATGCACGAAGCCTGCGCCCGGCATGGCGATCATCAAATGCAGTTGCAGCAGCCCGCTGCGCACCAGCATCAGGTCGCCGGGCATGACATGCTCGGCCTCGCTCAGCCCGGCGGCGGCCAGCCATGCCCTGGCCCGCATCTCATCGCCCATGCGCAGCCCATAGCCTTCAGGCGGGGTGACGGCGTGCCCTGCCCGGCCGAGCGCAACGACGGCCAATCCGACACAGTCGAGGCCCGACACCGGGTCGCGTCCCTGCAATCTGAACGGCGCGCCCACCATGCCGCGCGCCTCCGCCGCGACCCGCATCCCCGTCATACGGCACCCGGATAGCGGGTCAAAAGGTCGGTGCCCGGCAGATAAGGCTCGCCGCGAAAATTGACGGCATTGGCAAAGCGCGTCGCGCACGTCGCCAACTGCCGGTCGCACCCCTCCTCCATGAGAGCGAACGTCGCAGGCTCGACAGCAAAGGCCGGCGGATCGGCCAGCGTCACCGCGCCCGCGTCATTGTCGACGATCGCCTGGGTCAGCCCGGCATTGCGCCCGGTCGTCCAGCGCAGCGTCCCGAACGCATAAGCGCCCGGCATCAGCCCGGCGACGGAGGCGACCGCGCCTTCGGCCGCGCTCACCTGAACCACGCGCCGCCGCCCGGCCATGTCGACGCGGCAGGCCTGATCGCCCAACCGCGCGCGACAATCGGGCGAGGTGCTGGGCGCAACCGGCGCGCGCAGCGCTGCGGCCGGACCGACCAGCTCGGCGGTGAACAGTCCGCCTTTGCGCCCGACCGCGCCGACCGTGCCACGCGCCAGCATCAGCCACAGCGCGCCGGGCGCCTCCCACTGCGTCAGCCGCAGCTCGAGCGCCACGCCATCCCAGCGGCCCGCGACCAGATCGGCCTCGCTGATCGCGTCGGACGTCAGCGCCCCTTCCAGATCGACGTCGCCCGCCTCCATGCCGACCCCCGAGCGGATCGCTGATGGCGTCATGCCGGGCGCGGCCCTGTAGCGGACATGACCGATCATCAGGTCGCGATCATGGCTGGTCAGCCCGACCGTCACCCCGTCGCGCCGCTCCAGCCGCCAGCAAAAGGCCAATGTACCAAGCGGCTCGCCCAGCATCGCAGCCGCGCTCATTCGCGTATCTCCACCAAAGGCACCGAAGGCGCCTCGCCCGCCGCAAAGGTCGCTCGATTGATGTCGAGCCGATCCTCGGCAAAGCGCACCGGCACATCAAACCGATAGCCCGCCGTCAGCAAAGCACCATCGGCCGGCACGACGTCGAAAGCGATGATGCCCAGCCCGACATGGCTCCACCCTGCCACCTGCTCGACCCCGTCCACCGCCACCCGGATCGTGCCCGGCACCGGCCGCGTGATCCGCCGCGCCTGGGCATCCTCCCCGTCGCCATAATGGCGCATCAGCTGGAACTCGGACGTCACCCCATCCCCCACGCCCAGCCGCTGGTCGAGCGGCCCCGGCGCCATCCCCGCCGCCCCGCTGCGGTCGTCATAAGGGTCGGCAAAGCGAAACCCCCGCGCCGCCCCCCGCCGCGCCCGAAAAAAGGCGATCAAGGTCCCGATATCGGCATCCGACCGAACCCCCGGCCCGGCGTCGAACGATAAGCGCGCATCCGCCCAATCGCTCGACCGCTGCTCATGCCCCGAAGGACTCTCGACGATCTGCGTCGAAAAGCTCGGGGAAAGGCTCGCCTCCCGCCCAATCGCAATCGGAAAGGCCACATCGTCAAAGGCTTGCATATTGTCCCCTCCATCGATCCTGAAGCAGGTAAACCCGTCGCGCGCGACCTGCGGCATCGCCCAGACATAGGTCGCCGCCGTGCCGCGCTTCACTGCCGCCTGCGCCGCCGCCGCGATCCGGCCCCATTGATCGGCCTGGTCTGCACCCAACACGAACCCGGCCAGATAATGCTGCCCCTCGATCGGATAGCCGAGCCGCTGCGTCGCCAGCGCCACCCCCTGCGCCGTCAGCGTCCGCCGCCCCTCCGTCACCCAGTCATAATCCTCGAGCTGCAACACATCGAACGCCGGCGCCGCCCACCCGGCTGGCAAGTTCGCCCGCTTGGCCTCCGGCGCCATCGGATCGAGGATGGTCGGCAGATAGGCGAGCAGATGCGTCACCGCCCCCGGCGCAACCGCCTTCACCGCCGCGCACAACGCCGCCGTGGACGCCGCCAGCACTGCCCCCGCCGCATCGAGCAGCGTCCGCTGCGCCGCCGTCTTAGGCCCCCTGATGTCGGCAATAGTCACCGGCGCCCCACCAAAGGCCGCTCGCGCCGCATCATCATACAGGCATATCCGCCCGTCCGCCGGCATCACCCACCACCACGGCTCCCCCACCTGGAACAGCACCGGCAGCCCCGCTCCCTGTGCAAACGCGACAAACGCGCACGCGACCGCCTGCAGATACACCATCGCCCCGCCATGCGCCGGCGACAGCAAAGTCGACGGCGGCTCCCACCCCGTCAGCGCCGGGTCGCCATTCTCCGCCCGCTGCTTCCAATCCTCCGGGCAATGCGCGTTAAACAGCTCATAGGACTGCGACCAGATCACCCCCATGCCCATCGCCGCAGCCCGCCGCGCGAACTTCGCGTGCCTCGACGCACACTGCCCGTTCAAAGCTCCGGAGTCGTGGCTGACGAAATGCCCCCCAC
>JBEVMZ010000179.1:0-5096 GCA_040508335.1 Sphingobium sp. | reverse complement strand
ATCGAGTTGGGGCCGTTTTATTTCCTGTTCGCCGCCTTCGTCATCGTCGCTTTTGGCAATGCGGTGAACCTGACCGACGGGCTTGATGGCCTTGCCACGATGCCGGTCATCATCGCCAGCCTCGCTTTCCTGCTGATCGTTTATCTGGTCGGCCGCGCCGACTTTGCCGAGTATCTGGGCATCCCTCATGTCGTGGGCGCCGGCAATCTGACGATCCTGTGCGGGGCGATCGTGGGGGCGGGGCTTGCCTTCCTCTGGTTCAACGCGCCGCCAGCCGCCGTCTTCATGGGCGACACCGGCAGTCTGGCGCTGGGCGGGACGATCGGCGTGATCGCCGTTACCGCTCACCATGAAATCGTGCTGGGCGTGATCGGCGGTCTGTTCGTGGTGGAGGCGATGAGCGTCATCATCCAGGTCTTCTTCTACAAGCGCACCGGACGGCGCGTCTTCAAGATGGCGCCGATCCACCATCATTTCGAACAGCTTGGCTGGGCGGAGCCGACCGTCGTGATCCGTTTCTGGATCATCTCCTTCGTGCTGGCGCTCGCCGGCCTTGCCACGCTGAAACTGCGGTGATCGTGTCGAGCGCCTTTGCTGGCAAAAGCTATGCGGTGCTCGGCCTTGCCCGTTCCGGCCTTGCCACGGTCGAAACGCTGGTCGCGAGCGGCGCGCGGGTCGTCGCCTGGGACAACCGCGAAGAAGCGCGCGCGGCGGTGGCGGCGCATGCAGAGATCGGCGATCCGATGGAGATCGATCTGACCGGTTTCGACGGCGTGGTCGTGTCGCCGGGCGTGCCGCTCAACCGCCATCCGATCGCCATGCGCGCCAAGGTCGCCGGCGTGCCTGTCATCGGCGATATAGAGCTTTTCGCTTTGGCCCGGCCGACTTTGCCGCCGCATAAGGTCGTCGGGATCACCGGCACCAACGGCAAATCGACTACCACCGCGCTCATCCATCATATCGTCGAGCAGGCCGGTTTCCCGGCGCGCATGGGCGGCAATATTGGCCTGCCGATATTGGGGCAGGAACCGCTCGAACCCAATCTGCATGGGACGGGCATCTATGTCCTCGAACTGTCGAGCTACCAGATCGACCTGACGCAGAGCCTCGATTGCGACGTCGCCGTTCTGCTCAACATCACGCCCGATCATCTCGACCGCTACGACGGGTTCGAGGGCTATGTCGCGTCGAAGGCGCGGCTGTTTGCGATGCAGAGCGCGGGCCATGTCGCGGTGATCGCGACGGGGGATGCGCCGAGTCAGAGGATCGCCCGGACATGCGGAGCGATCGAAGTCTGCGCGGCCGATGTCGATCCTGCGGCGCAGGCCGGATGGCCCGCACTTGCCGGGCCGCATAATGCGCAGAACGCCGCCGTCGCCATCGCCGTCGCGCGTGCGCTCGGGCTTTCGGACGAGGATATCTTCCCCGCCCTGGCAAACTATGCCAGTCTGCCGCACCGGATGCAGGCTGTGTGCACGCGCAACGGGGTCCTTTACGTCAACGACAGCAAGGCGACGAACCCGGCATCGACCGCCCCCGCTCTGGCGGCTTATCCCCCGCAAGACGGGCGTCCGCGCATCCACTGGATATTGGGCGGCGTCGCCAAGTCCGACAATCTCGACGAATGCGCGCCCTATTTCGGCCATGTCGCTCACGCCTATACGATCGGCGAGGCGGGCCATATGTTCGCCGATTTGTTGCGCGGGACTATGGCGGTCGATGATAGCGAGATGCTAAGCGCGGCCGTCCGCCGAGCGGCGCGCGTCGCGCAGCCGGGCGACGTCGTCCTGCTGTCGCCCGCCTGCGCCAGTTTCGACCAGTTCCGTGATTTCGAAGCGCGTGGCGATGCCTTCGCCGCCGCCGTCGCGGCACTGGAATGAAGAGACGATAGAGGAGCGGGGCTTTGAACGGGGAAAGGTCGACGAAAATGTTCAGACCGGGCGAATTGGTGAAGGGCTTCAAGGGGCGCACCGTCCCCCGCGAACGGACCGCGCTCGCCATCTGGTTCTGGGAAATCGACCGGGTCCTTTTGTCGTTGATCGTGGCCCTGATGGCGATCGGGCTTGTCGCCGTCGCCGCCGCGTCCCCGGTCGCCGCGATCGATCGATCGACCGCCGATGTGTCGGTCAATTCGCTCGTCTATTTCTATCGCCAGCTGATCTGGGTGCTGCTTGGCGTGCCGGCGATGCTCATCATTTCGATGCTGCCGCGGCAACAGGCGAGGCGGCTTTCCCTGTTCCTGACCGCCTTCTTCTTGGTCATGCTCCTGTTCGTCCCGCTGCTCGGCAGCACCGTGAACGGCGCGAAGCGATGGATCGATTTGCCGGGCTTTCGTTTTCAGCCTTCGGAATTTCTGAAGCCCGTCTTCGTCGTCTCGGTCGCCTGGTTGCTTTCGCTGCGCGGCAAGGATGCGACCCTGCCGGTCATTCCGCTGACGGGTGTGCTGACATTGCTGATATCGCTGCTGCTGATGCGTCAGCCCGATTTCGGACAGACGGTGATCTTCTGCGCCTGTTGGGCGACGCTGCTGCTGCTGTCGGGCGTATCGATGCGCTGGATCGCGGCGCTAGGCGTGGCGGCGATGGGGATGCTGGTCGCGGTCTATATGTTCTACGAGAACGGCCGGCAGCGGATCAACGACTTCCTTGGCATCGGCGTAACGCCCGATGTCGGGCCTGACCAATCCGAACTGGCGTTCCGCACCATCACCCATGGCGGCTTCACCGGCGTCGGGCCGGGGGGAGGGCAGAACAAGTTTCGCCTGCCCGAAGCGCATACCGACTATATCTTCTCGGTGATCGGTGAGGAATTTGGTCTGCTCGCCTGCATCGCCATCGCCATCGTCTACCTCGCCATCATCGTGCGCGTGCTGCTGCGACTGCTCGACGAAGAGGATAATTTCACGATCCTCGCCGCAGCTGGCCTGACAACCGAATTTGGTTTGCAGGCGATCATCAACATGGGCGTCAATGCGCAGATTTTTCCATCGAAGGGCATGACGCTGCCCTTTATCAGCTATGGCGGCTCCTCTATGCTGGCGCTCAGCATCGGTATCGGCCTGCTGCTCGCCTTTACCCGGCGTAACCCCTTCATGGGCCGGCATACCGTCGTCAAATGGAGTGGCCGATGAGCATTTCCCGTCACTTCGTCCTCGCCGCCGGGGGGACGGGCGGCCATATGATTCCAGCCCATGCGGTCGCGCAGGAACTGATGGCGCGTGGCCATCATGTCGCGCTCATTACCGATGAGCGCGGCGCAAAAATCCCAGGAATCTTCAACTCCGCGCAGGTCCATGTCCTTCCCGCCGGGCGCATGACCAAGAGCCCGTTGAGCTGGCCCGGTGCGATCCGGGCTATCCTGGCCGGGCGCGCGATGGCCCGGCGCTTGCATGAGACGTTCAAGCCGACCGCCGTCGTGGGGTTCGGCGGATATCCGGCTATGCCCGCTTTGCTCGCAGCACTTGCCGATGGCATTCCGACCGCGATCCACGAGCAGAATGCGGTGCTGGGTCGCGTCAATCGCTTCGCCGCGCGGCGCGTCGCGGCGATCGCCACCGCCTATCCCAATGTCGAGCGCCTCGAACCGCGTTTCGCCGCAAAGGTCCATCTCATCGGCAATCCCGTGCGCGAGGAAGTCAAGGCGCTGCGCGAGGAGGATTTCCCCGCGCTCACCAACGAAAGCGTCTTTCGTGTGCTGGTGATCGGCGGCAGTCAGGGTGCCAGTATCCTGTCAAGCGTCGTGCCCGAGGGGCTTGGTATGTTGCCACTCGCCCTCCGCCGCCGGCTCCAGGTCACACAACAGTGCCGCGCCGAGGATATCGAGCGCGTCCGTGCGACCTATGCGCAGCTGGAAATTCCCGCCGATCTCGCTACCTATTTCAACGATGTGCCCGAAAAGCTCGGCTGGTCGCATCTCGTGATTGCGCGGGCGGGAGCCTCTACGCTGGCCGAACTGACCTGCGCCGGGCGTCCGGCGATCCTGATCCCGCTGCCGAGCGCGATGGACGATCACCAGACCGCCAATGCGCGCGAGATGACGGAAGCGGGCGGCGCGCGCACGATAGCGCAGTCGCGCTTTACCGCGGTCGAGCTCGCCAAGCAGATGCAGAAAATGGCGATGGAGCCCGGCGCGCTTCAGAACGCGGCGCGTCGCGCGCGCGGCTGTGGCCGCCCCGACGCTGCGCGCGATATGGCCGACCTGCTCGAAAGCATCGGCCATGCGCCAGTCGTCAACGATCCGGTCAAGGTCGGACCCGCGCCGACGACATTGAAGCTTCAGGGCGTCCCGGCATGATCGGCGCATTCAGTACCCCTATCAAAAAGGCTTGTTCATGAAGGGCGTCGGCACCGACATCGGCACGATCCATTTCATCGGCATCGGCGGCATCGGCATGTCCGGTATCGCCGAGGTCATGCATAATCTGGGCTATCGGGTGCAGGGCAGCGACGTTGCCGAAGGCTATGTGGTTGAGGGACTGCGCGCCAAGGGCATCAAGGTGATGATCGGCCACAAGGCAGAGAATCTGGGGGACGCGGCCGTGGTCGTGACGTCCACCGCGATCAAGCGCGACAATCCCGAAGTCGAGTTGGCGCTCGAAAGCCGCGTGCCGGTGATCCGCCGCGCGGAGATGCTGGCGGAACTGATGCGTCTCAAATCCACCGTTGCGGTGGCGGGCACGCATGGCAAGACGACGACGACCTCGATGGTCGCCGCTTTGCTCGATGCGGGCGGGGTCGACCCGACCGTCATCAACGGCGGCATCAACAACAGCTATGGCTCGAACGCACGGCTGGGCAAAAGCGACTGGATGGTGGTGGAGGCCGACGAGAGCGACGGCAGTTTCCTGCGCCTCGACGGCACGATCGCGGTCGTCACCAATATCGATCCTGAGCATCTCGACCATTATGGCTCGTTCGACCGGGTGAAGGACGCATTTGTCGAGTTTGTCGGCAACGTGCCCTTCTACGGCGCGGCGATGCTGTGTCTCGAAAATCCCGAAGTGCAGGCGATCCTGCCGCGCGTGCACGACCGCCGCAAAGTCACCTACGGCTTTTCTTCGCAGGCCGATAATACCGGCGACAATGTGCAGACGGTGC
>JBEVMZ010000176.1:0-27240 GCA_040508335.1 Sphingobium sp. | reverse complement strand
ATGGAGCGAAGGCCATGCCGCCCTTTTTTTGGCTTTACTATTTGCGCCGCGCGTAGAGCAGTGCCGCGACCAGCGCGGCAGAGCCGACGCCGACCGCCGCGCCGCCCCATATCTTGCGGGCCGACAAGCGCTGCCTTTGTTCCTCCACGATTCGCGCCTGTTCGACTGCATTATCGGCGTCGCCCGTTACGGCTGGCTGGTCGGCGTCATCGCTCATTTGGGGTCTCCGTGGGGGGCGCAAGGTGCGGCGCGAGTGCTGGTTCAGATTTCGGGCAGATATTGCCGCGCTTCGCCCCATCCGCGCAAGGCCCGCGATGAGGCGCGTTCGAGCAGCGGAGCCAAATCCGCGATGGTGAAGGTCGCGGCGCTTTCCATATCTTCGAGTTCGTCCCAAGTGACCGGCGCGGCGACGGGCGCGTTTTCGCGGGCGCGCACGACATAGGGAAGGACGGCGGTCGCGCCGCGCTGGTTGCGCAGCCAGTCGATGAAGATACGCCCCGTGCGCTTCGCCTTGCTCATCGTCGCGGTGAAGCGATCAGGCTCGCGGGCGGCGAGCGCGCGGGCGAAGCGGTCGGCGAAGTCCTTGACTACCGGCCAGTCGGCTTGCGGCGTCAGCGGAACGACGACATGCACGCCCTTGCCCCCCGTCAGCATCGGGAAGCTGGTGAGGCCAAGATCCTCCAGCGTGCGGCGGATGTCGCGCGCGGCCTTTTTGACGTCGCTGAAATCGAGGCCGACATCGGGGTCGAGGTCAAAGATCAGCCGGTCGGGCTTTTCGACGTCGTCGATCAGCGAACCCCAGCCGTGAAATTCGATCGTGCCCATCTGGACGCAGGCGACGAGGCCCTCGGCATCTTCGACATAGAGATAATCCTCGCTGCCGCCGTCCTTTTCCTTGATCGGGACATGGTGGACATGGTCGCCGAAGCTGCCGCTGTCATGTTTCTGGAAGAAGCATTTCTTCGCGCGGCCCTGGGGGCAGCGGACGAGCGAGATCGGGCGGCGGGCGGCCCAGGGCAGCATGATGGCGCCGGCAGCGGCATAATAGTCGGCGAGTTCGCCCTTGGTGACCTTGGCTTCGGGAAAGACCAGGCGGTCGCGGTTGCTAACATGGATGGCGGTGGCGTCATCGGGTCGCGGGGTGGGAAGCGCTTTTTCCGGCACGATCTCTTGGGCCGGCTTGTCACCGCGCAGGCCGAGAAAGCTTGCGTGGCGCACGACGCCGTCATGGGTGAGTTCGGCAAAGGCGATTTCGGCCACCAAATCGGGGCGCACCCATAGCGCGCCGCGTGTTTCGGCGCGGGGGACGGCGAGCGGGGCGGTCTTGCGCGCGCGGCTGTTGAGGGCGCGCATGAGGGCTTCGCCGTTGGCGGCGTTGAAGCCGGTTCCGACGCGGCCGGCATAGGTGAGGACGCCGTCGACATGCTGGGCGAGGATGAGATTGCGGATTGCGCGTCCGCTCGCGCCGCTGGGGGTCCAGCCGGCGATGACGAATTCCTGGCGCCGGGTACATTTAACCTTGAGCCAGCTTTTCGAGCGCTTCGTTCGATAGGGCGCGTCGGCGCGTTTGGCGATGATCCCCTCCTGCCCTGCGTCGCACATGGCGCGGAAGAGCTTTTCACCGGCGCCAACGATATGATCGGCGAAGTGGACGGTAGGGCTGCCCTCCCCCAGCAGGGCGGCGAGCTTTTCCTTGCGGGTGATGTTGGCGAGGGGGGTGATGTCCTCCCCCTCTATTTCGAGCAGGTCGAAGGCGAAGAGGTGGAGCGGGCCTTTCGCCTCGCCCTTAAGTACGCGCTGAAGCGTCGAGAAGTCGGGATTGCCGTCGGCGTCGAGCGCGACGATCTCCCCGTCGATCAGCGATGCTGGCAGGTCCATGGCCGCGATTTCCTGGCCGAGGGGGGCGAAGCGGTCGGTCCAGTCGAGGCCGGAGCGGGTGTAGATTTTGACCCCCTGGCCGCCGACCGCGACGAGGGCGCGGTAGCCGTCATATTTGATCTCGTGCAGCCAGCCATTGCCGGTCGGCACGGCGTCGACGAGGGTGGCGAGTTGCGGATCCCGGAAGGCCGGGATGTCGGCGGTCTTTTTCGCGGGTTTGCGGCGGCGGGCGGGGATGGCCTTGTCGGCCTCGACCATCGCGGCCTCGAAGCTTTTGCCGGTTTTGCCCTTGAGCGAGACGGCGGGGGCATCGGCGGCGATCTCGCTCATGGTGCGGCCGGTCTTTATGCTGGTGAGTTCGCGGGCGGTCAGCGCGTCGCTGGTGCCGGCGTGGGCGTCCTCGATCTTGCGCAGGAGCCAGTTTTCGCGGCCTTTCTTTTCACCGGCACGGGGGCGGAGGCGGATGAGGAGCCACTCGCCCTTCATCCGTTCCCCGTGGAGGATGAAGTGGAGATGGCCCTTTTCGAGGTCCTTGGCGCTTTTGCCGGGGATGGGTTCCCATGTGCCCTCGTCCCAAAGCATGACAGTGCCGCCGCCATATTCGCCCTTGGGGATAGCGCCTTCGAAGGTCGCGTAGGAGAGCGGGTGATCTTCCGTGCGGACGGCGAGGCGTTTGTCGGCGGGGTCGAGGCTGGGGCCGCGCGTAACTGCCCAGCTTTTGAGGACGCCGTCTATTTCGAGACGGAAGTCGTAATGGAGGCGGGTCGCCTCATGCTTCTGGACGACGAAGCCATTGCCTTTCACCCGCCCCTTTTCGCCCGCCGGTTCGCGGGTGCGGGTGAAGTCCCGCTTGGCATTGTAGGCGCTTAGGGGGTCGGCGCGCGCCATTCCGAGGGCCTCAGGCGCTATTCTTGGCGGGCGTCTTGGGCTTGGCGGGGGCTTTTTTCTTCGGAGCGGCTTTGGGCGGGGCCTTGCCGGTGCCGACCGACTTCTTGAGCGCGGCCATAAGATCGATGACGTTGCCGCCGCGCGCGTCGCCCGTGTCTTCGTCGGCATCCTCGATGATGCGGCGACCCTTGGCCTTTTTCTTCTTCTCGATCAGCCGCTCGAGCGCGTCGATATAGCGGTCGTGGAAAGCGTCGGGGTCGAAGGCCTTGCTCTTCTTCTCGATCAGCGTTTCGGCGAGGTCGAGCAGTTCGGCGTCGGGGGCGGCGTTTTCGATGTCGCGGAAATAGAATTGCGCCTTTTTCACCTCGTCGGCGTAGCGCAGGGTTTCGAGCACCATGCCGCGCCCGCATGCCTTTAGGGACACGACATATTCGCGGCCGCGCATGGCGAGCTGGCCGAGGCCCACCTTCTTCGTGCGTTTGAGCGCCTCGCGCAGGACGATGAAGGCTTCTTCGGCAAGGTCGTCGGCGGGGACGACATAATAGGGCCGGTGATAGTAGAGAACGTCGATCTCGCCGATATCGACGAACTGGGTGAGCTCAAGCGTCTTCTTGCTTTCGAGCTTTACCGCCTCGACCTCCTCGGGGTCGAGCAGGACATAGTCGCCTTTGTCGAGCTCATAGCCCTTGACGATATCTTCAAGGTCGACGGGGCCGATGCCGGGCACGGTCTTTTCGTAGCGGACGCGCTTGCCCGAGGGTTCGTGAATCTGGTGGAAGGCGATCTGCGCGCCGGATTTCGTCGCGGGATAGATTTCGACGGGGATGGAAACGAGGGCCAGCCTGATCTGCCCCTGCCAATATGCGCGCGCTGCCATGGTCTGTACCCCTAGTGCTTACCGATTGTAATGCGTCGCGAGGACAAGCGTTCCTTCGTTACGCGGTCGGCGATTAACGCTGGATAATCCGATCAACCGCTTTCGCCGTGCGACGAAATCGCCTAGGCTCCCCCTTCTCGCAGCAAGAGGAGCACCGATGCAATTCCTGCGAACCGCCTTTTGGGTCGTTGTCGCCGTCGCCATAGCCTTGTTCTGCAAGGCGAATAACCGCCCGCTCGATATCAAGATATGGGGTGACATCATCTGGCAGACGCGGATCTGGTTTCCGATGGTGCTTGCGTTCCTGCTGGGCGCCGTGCCGCTGTGGATCGTCGGGCGCGCGGCGCGCTGGTCGCATAAGCGGCGGGTGGACAGCCTGGAACGCGCGCTCGCGACGGCCACGGCTGCCGCAGCGCCCGATATCGTCGCGACGCCGTCGGTGCCGGCCACTGGCTTGACCCCCGCGCCCGCTTTCTCCGCCGAGCCCGCGCCGTCCCCCCTTCCCCCGCCGAATCCGACAGGTCCCGCATGAGCAGCCCCATCTATGTCGCCATCGATACGCCCGACATCGCGCGCGCCAAGCAACTGGCGCAGGCGGTGCGGCATCATGTCGGCGGGCTGAAGCTGGGCCTCGAATTTTTTTGCGCGCACGGTCAGCATGGCGTGCATGAGATGGCGAAGATCGGGCTGCCCATCTTCCTCGACCTCAAGCTGCACGACATTCCCAATACGGTCGCGAAAGCCGTGCAGTCGCTGCATGTCATCGAGCCGGCGATCCTGACCGTTCATGCCGCGGGCGGTCGCGCGATGCTGGAAGATGCGAAGGCGGCGGCGGGCACCAATACCAAGGTCGTGGCCGTGACGCTGCTGACCAGCCTCGACGACCGCGATCTGACCGACATCGGCGTGGGCGGCAAGGCGCAGGATCAGGTTGCGCGGCTGGCCGATCTTGCCTGTGAGGCAGGGCTGGACGGCATCGTGTGTTCAGGCGAGGAAGTCGCAGCCGCCAAGGCGGCTTGGCCAGGCGGCTTTTTCGTCGTGCCCGGCGTCCGCCCGGCGGGCGGCGCAATGGGTGACCAGAAGCGCGCGGTCACGCCGCGTCAGGCACTCGACGCGGGCGCATCGATCCTGGTCGTAGGACGGCCGATCACCATGGCGGAATCCCCCGATCTCGCCGCGCGGGAGATCGAAGCGACATTGTGAACGGCGGCGCGGCCGATCAGGATGATGCGTTCGCCGCGCTGCGGCCTTGCGGATGTGCAGCAACGATTCAGCCACTCCGGCGTAGGACGCGCAAGCGCCGGCATCACCCCGGCGCTCCTGGAGTTCGGTAATGATTTCCAACTTTTCCCGCGTGCTGACAGCCATACTTATATTCGCGGCGAGCACGATGCCGGCGGGAGCGACCATCAAGCCGCCAGCGCATGGCACGCACAAGACAGACACGCTGCATTCGCGCCTGATCATGCGTATCGACGCTGCCGAAGCCAAGGTGAAGGTAGCCCATAAGGCCGGCGGCCTGTCTGCGACCAAGGCCGGACAATTGCGGAAACAATTGGCGAAAATTCGTGTCGAGGCTGCCGGCTGTGCAAAGCAGCAGGGCTTTCTGAGCGCGGGCGAGAGCGCGAGCTATCATCGCATGCTCGACGATATCGAGCGAAAGATCGCCTGAACTTGCGTCCGCGCGAGGTCGCGGTTCGGGCGTTGGCATCGCGCATTCGCCCGAAAAATCGGGGGCCGTGTGTCCGGCCCCCGATCTGTTCTAAAGACGCCCGTCTTTTAGAAGCGATAGCCCACGCTGGCGACGACCTGATGGCGATCGGTGTCGACGTCGAAATTGGCGCTGGTCGCACCATCGGTGAAGCGGATATTGCCCTCATCATATTTGGAGTAGCGATATTCGACCTTGGCGAAGGTGTTTTCGTTGACCGCACGCTCGACGCCGCCGCCGATCCGCCAGCCATCAAGCTTGAACGAGGTGTCGGTGGTCTCGTTGGTGTTGCCAGCAAGCACCTTCAACTTCGAGTTGGTGTAACCGCCCTTCACGTAGATGAGCGTTGCGGGATCGGCGAGGATGCCGGCGCGGGCGCCCACATAGAGGTCGCGGCCCTGCTTGACCCGACCGAAGCCGAAATCGTCGGTATAGTCGAAGCGGCTGCTCTTGGCGGTGGAATTGGTCCATTCGCCTTCGACGCCGACTACGGCGCTGCCGAGATTGACGTCATAACCGGCACCGACGCCGTAGAGCAGACCGTCGATATTCTGATCGTTGCGGCCATTGTCATTGTCGATGTCGCTGCCAGCGCCGACCCTGTCATAGCCAAGGATGCCCTCGACACGGGGGCCGGTGAAGGTGGGGGCGACGGTCTGTGCCATGGCGGGCGCCACGGCGCCTCCGGCCAGGAGGATCGCGACCATGATCTTGCGCATAAGGGTACTCCAATTCGTCGTGCATTGTCCCCTGCGTGGGGATGGTGAAGACGTAGCAGGACGTGCGAAGGTTGCATGAACCTCAGATAAACAGCTGAAATCGTTGCCATTATGCAACGCTTGCAGGGGCAGTCGTCGTATCGATGAGCCTTGTGCGCGACGAAACGATCAATAGTCGCGCGACACGCGCACATTGGCGCTCTCTCGCCCGAGGGTGGAGATCGCACCGAGCAGGGAGAGCCAGCGCGTCACCTGATATTCGATGCGGGTGGCGGAATAGCCCTGCCCGTCGGAAATCAGTTCCACATAGGTTTTGCGGGTCAGATATTTGCCCGCCGCGATCGCCGTGCCCTGCCCCTGCTGCGGATCGGCGGCGATGATGCGGAGGCGGTCGAGCCCGGCCGCCTTGCGCACCGCATTGATGGGATCGAGTCCATCGCCGCCCTGAAGCGAGCCGACCGCCGAGGCGAGCTGCAAGGCTTCGGGCGCGGAGAGATTGGTGATCGAGGTGCCGAACAGAACGCGCGAGAGCAGTTCGTCCTGCGGCAGGGCGGGGACGGAGGTGAACTGGATATCGGGCTGGAGGCCGGTGCCGCCGACGCGAATCGTCGCCGAAAGATCGCTGACGTCGGCTTCGGCTTCTATATCCAGCGTCGGATTGACGGGGGTGCGGCCGTCGAACAGGATATTGCCTTCGCGCAGATCGAAGCGGCGGCCGGCAAATTCATAGCCGCCGCGCACGAGCTGGGCGCGGCCGGCTATGGCGGGACTGGTCACGGTGCCGCCGATGTCGAGCGACGCGCGCCACTCGCTGTCGAGGCCAAGGCCCGTCACCATCAGGCGGTTGCGCGCCCTTGCTTTGATCGCCAGCGCCCAGGGTTGCTGCGCGCGCGGCCGTTGGAAGACGTCGCCGCGCCGGTTGACCTCCACGACCTTGAGTTCGGGGATTTGCGCGACGGCGGCGGCGCGGCCCAATGTGAAGCGGCTGCGATTGAGGGTGAGGTCGCCTACGATCGACCCGCCCTGCCCGTCAGACTTGAGTGTCAGCGGGCCAGTGACGGTGGCGGCGATATCGTCGCGTTCCAGCAGGGTGGCATTGGCGGCGTGGAAGGAGAGGTCGATGCCGACGCCGCTTAGCCCGCCGAAGGTAAAGCGCCCCTCGCCCGCGACCGTGCCGCCGTTGCGGGCCGTCGCCGAGAAGTCGGAAATGACGAGCTGCGCGCCGGCAAAGCGTCCGCGCGCCTTCACCTTGTCGAGCCGCATGCCGGTGACGGCGCTGCTGATCGAGGCGTTGCCGGTGGAGAGCGCGCCGGTGATGACGGGCTCCGCGAGCGTGCCGCGCATGTCGGCGGTGACGCTGACGGGACCGGCGATGTCGACGATCTCGACGCCGGTCAGCCGCCACAGCGTGTCGGCCGCGCCCTGATAGCGCAGCTGCGCGAACAGGCGCGCGGCGTTGAGGCGGGTGACGAGGCCGCCGCTGCTCCCGAGCGGCCTCAGCAGCGCCTGACCCCGGCCGATGACGCGGCCCTCGCTCTGGAAGATGGTGCGCAGCGCCAGGCGATCGGCATCGAGCAGCGCGTTCACGCCCATGTCGACCGGGCGGGAGCTGAGCGAAAGGCCCGAGCGGGAGAGGCCGCGTACGCGCAGTTCCGCGCGACCTGTGGGCGCGCCGCCGGTCGGCTGGTCATAGCTGATCGCGCCGGTGGCATGGCCGCCCAGCGCCAAGTCGTCATAGGCGATGTCGAGCAGCGAGAGGGGCAGCTTTTCGAGGCGGGCTTCGAGGCGAATGCCTGCGCCGTCCTTGTTACCGGACAGTTGCAGCGAGCCGCCCGCATAGCGCAGCGTCGCGGGGGACAGGCGCCAGCCGCCCTTTGTGCGGGTGAACAAAGCGCCGCGTTCGATGCGGATCGGGCGTTTGTCGATCGTGCCGGCGAGCGAGAGGCGGATGCGGTCGGGGTCGACCTGCGCTTCGCCCTGAAGATCGAAGAGGCGGCCGCGCTGGCCCGAGAGGCTGCCGCGTATCTTGCCCCGCCCGTCGACCAGTTGCGCGTTCATCGCCATGCGCCCGAACTGGACGCCGCCGATGCGCAGGCCCCGCGCCTGGGCCGTCGCGTCGATGGTCGTGCCGTCAGGATCGAGCAGGATGGTGGCGTCGAGCTTGCCCTGGGCCAGGGCGATGGCGGTGGGGCCGTCGAAGGTGGCGTCGCGCGCTTCGAGCTTGAGGCCAAGCTGCTGGACGCCGCCTTGCGGGCGGAAGGCGATGGTGCCGCGCACCGGGCCGGCGATGGCGAGGTCGCCGCGCAGGGCGCCGTCGAGCGGCATAAGGTCGCCGCTCGCGGTGACGCCCGACACGTCGAGGCGCGCGATGCGCACGGTCGCCGAGCTGCCACGCGGGAGCAGGATCGCGCCGTCGCCGGTGAAGGGGCCGAGCGTCGAGCCGCCCGCCGCGGTGAAGCTGTAGCCGACCTCGTCGGGGATGAGCTTAGCCCGGACGTCGGTGAGGCCGAGCGCGTTCATCGGGCGATGGAGCAGGAGGTCGATCGTGGGGCGCTCGATGTCGCCGTCGAGCGTGATGTCGAGCGGGCCGTAGCGCTTGTGCGTGCCGTTGCCTTCGAAGCGGAGCGTGCCGTCGCGGCGGCGGATGCCGGTTGCGCGCAGGGTGATGAGCGGCGCGGTCAGATGGAGATCGGTGAAGGCGAGTTGCCCGTCGGGGCGGAGGAGCAGGCCGGAGCGGACGGTGGGGAGGCCACCGCCAAGATCACGGAGGAAGGCGTTGTCGAGGCGGCGCAGGCGCGCTTCGGCCTGACCCGAAAGCGCAAAGGCGCCGCCTGGCCCGGGGACCGCGCGCAGTTTCGAGGTCAGATCGACGATGCCGAGGCCGCGAATGAACAGATTGCTGATCCGCCCGTCGAGCGCGGCATCGTAGCGGCCGCTTTTGAGGTCGGCGATGACGATGAGCTTGCCGTTGAGGCGGTCGGAGCGGATCGTCATCGGGTTGCTGATGATCTGGCTGCCGGAGAGTTGCAGCACGCCGTCGAGCGCAAAGTTGCGGGCGATCTCGCCGACGAGGTCGCCTTGGCCCTCGACGCTGGCGGCGCGCAGCCGGACGGGGAGCAGCAGGGGGCCGGTTCTGGCGCTGCGCCCCTTGCCCTCGGCGCGGACGCCTAAGATTGCGGTCTTGCCGAAAACGAGGCGGCGGGCCATCAGCAGATATTCGTAGCCGAGCGCCGCAAACGGGCCATCGAGGCGGGCGCGGGCGACGATGTCGCGGCCATCCATCGACTTGAGCAGCGCCTGCGGGCGGGCGAGGCGCGCGTCTATCTGCATATTGTCGAGCGCGTTGTTGCGCAGGTCGATCGCGCCATCGGCGGTCAGGTCGATCGCGGTGGAGCGGATCGAGAGCTTGCCGGCGATGACCCGGTTTTCGAGCGTGCCGTTGGCCTTTACGCTAAGGCGCGGGCTGGCGAGACGGGGGATAAGGCCCTGGCCGGGGAAGGCGCGGCCCTCGACCGATCCGGTGGCGGCATAGGCGCCGCTGCGCGCGGTGAGGCGCAGGTCGGCGGCTGGCTGCCCGTCGAGCGTGGCGGCGAGGCGGCCGTTCCAGCGGGTCCAGCTCCCCTGCCCGCTTACGCGCAGATTGCCGTCCTGACGGAGACCGGCGAGGGTCGCGAGGACGCCTGCCTTGGGCGCGTTCACCGTCACGTCGATGTCGAAGCGGTCGGCGTCGGGGCGGCTGTCGAGCGCGATCTTGAGGATGTCGCCCCCTGCCCTTGCACGCGCGGACAGGTCTATGATCGCGTGACCGCCACGAATGTCGGCGTCGCCCGCCAGCACCATCTCGCGCGCTTCGCCGGCGACGCCGCGTGCGAGCGTGAGCCGCTGAACCGAAAACTCCATGGTGCGGATGTCGAAGCCGGGCAGGATCGGGCCGTCGCGCTCGCTGGGGTTGAGGCGGGGCAGTTTGAGCAGGGTCGCGCGCGGCACCACCAGCCGGTCGATGTCGAGGCGGTTGGACAGCCAGGCGAGCGGCCACCAGTCGAGTTCGACCACCGGCGCTTCGAAGAATCGGCCGCGCGGGTCGGACAGGGTCAGCCCGTGCAGGCGGGCGTGGCGATAGATGCTGCCCTCTATCCGGTCGACCTGGATGCGCAGGCCCGAGGGCGGGCTGACGCGGGCAATGCGGCTGACGAGGAAGCGGTGGCCGCCGTCCGTGTCGAGCCAGACGAACGCGCCGGCGACGACCAGCAGGAGGGACAGCAGGATCGAGAGGACGATGCGCTGCCATCGCCCGTCCCAGGCGCGGCGGCGGGGCGGCGGCGGCGCGGCGGGCGGCGGGGGGAACGGCCCTTCCGCCATCAGAAGGCCTGGCCCAGCGACACGTAGACGGCGACGCGCGGGTCGCCCTGCTGCGGGTTGATCGGTGTGCCGACATCGACGCGGATCGGGCCGAAGCTGCTGTAATAGCGCACGCCCAGCCCGGTGCCGAACCGCAGGTCGCGGGTGCGCGGCAGAAAGCTGGTCGAGATATTGCCGGCGTCGATGAAGGGCACGACGCCGAAATTGCCGAAGCGGATGCGGGCTTCGAGCGAGAATTCGGCGAGGCTCTTGCCGCCGACGGGATCGTTGTCGACATCGCGCGGGCCGATCGCCTGAAAGCCATAGCCGCGCACCGATGCGCCGCCGCCCGCGTAGAAGCGCCGGGAGGGCGCGATGCGATCGACCGTCGATCCCAGGATCGTGCCGAAGCGCGCCCGCGCCGCCGCGACGACGCGATCGCCGATCGGGCGATAGGCGCTGCCGTCGATCTGGACGCGGGTATAGCCGAAGGTGCCGTCCTGGAACGAGAGCTCGGGGCTGAGCCGGCCGCCGAGGCGAAAGCCCGTGGTGGGATTGAGCAAGTCGTCGCTGCCGTCATGGGTCAGGCTGAGCGGAACGGCGCCGATGAAGAACCTGCGCCGTTCGCCGCCGCTAAACGCATCCGACTCGTCGGACGCGATCAGTTCGGCGCCGACGCGCCAGATCCATTTCTTGCGGAAGAGGATGTTGGTCTGCCGCTCCAGCGCGCCCGACAGGATGATGGTGCGCGCATCATAGGCGTCGCGCCGGATGTCGCTGAACGACAGCAGGCCGGTCAGCACATGGTCGCGGCGGCGGAAATTGTTGCGGCGATAGGTGGCCGACGCGGTGCGTTCCTGTGTGCCGAGCACGCCGCGGAAGGTGACGGCCCCTTCGGGCGGGAAGAGGTTGCGGTGCTGCCAGCTGACTTCGGCGCGATAGCCCTCCCCCGTGCCATAGCCGAGTTCCCCGGCGATGGTGCGCAGCGGCGCGGGACGGACCGACATGGCGAGGTCGACATGCTCGCCATCGCCCGCGTCGACGGGTTTGAGCGTTACGGTCGACACGAGGCCGGTCGCGATCACCGCGCGGCGAAGATCCTCGACGTCGGAGGCCATATAGGGGTCATTGGGGCGGAAGCGGGCGATGCGCTGCACATGGCGGGTGCTAAACAAGCTGTCATTGTCGAGGCGGATCGCGCCGAAGCGACGATAGCCGCCGGTGACGATGCTGAGGTCGAGGTCGCCGTGGCGCTCCTCATGGTCGATCCGTACTTCGGGTTCCTCGACGCGGGCGAAGGGATAGCCGCCTTCGGCAAGCGCGAGGCCAAGCGCATCGCGGCCGGCGAGGATGACGTCGGCATCGACCGGATCGCCGACGGCGGGCGGAAAGGCGCGGCGCAGCGCGAGGGCGCGCGGCCCGGTTTCCTCCAGCCCCAGAACATCGACCGAGGCGAGCAGATATTGCGGGCCGGGAATGACGTCGAACGCCACCTTGAGCCGGTCGCTGCCCGCAGGGGGTGGCGCGACCGAAGGGCGGACGCGGGCGGCATAATAGCCCTTAGCCCGCAGCAGCCGGTCGAGCAGCTCGCCATCTTCCTTCATGCGCCGGTTGATCTGGGCGAGGTTGGCCGGCTTGTCTTCGCCCTGCCGCAACACGGACAGTTCGCCGAAGCGTGCGCGGAAGGTCGCGTCGGCGATCTGGTCGATCCCGGCGAGCGCAACGCTGTAGCGCCTGTCCGCCCCGGTATCCGTCAGCGTCGCTTCGGGCAGGATGTCGGCGTCGGCCGCGTCGACAGGCGATTCGACGGGGCGGTCGTCGGCTGTTTCGGTCGGATCGGGGACGAGCGCCGTGACGTCGTCGGGCTGATCCAGATCGGGCCAGTCGATGCCGATGTCGGGCATGGGATCGAGCGCCTGGACGTCCATCGCCTGGGAATCGACCGGCGCGGGCGGCGTCGGCGCCCTCTGGCTGGACATAGTTTGCGCATGGGCGACGGTTGGCGCGTGGAGCGCGCACAGCATGACGGGCAAAGCCAGTCGCGAACAGCCATGGCAGCGGCGACGGGCCCGCGACATCGTCAACATGGTCAGGGGTTTAGGATCAAAAATGACCGGGCGCCAGCCTGTTCGACGACGCCGGCCCCGCGCGCTCAAAAAGCGGTCAGCAGGCGGTCCATCAGCGCATGGGCAGGGCTGCGGCCCTGCAACGGCCCGCGCAGCGTCATGGCGTCGAGCCGGTCCTGAAGCCGCGCGACCCGGTCGTAAAGATCCTGACTGCCCCCGATGAGCGCGCGCACGGCAAAGGGCAAGTCGGCGACGTCGGCCAGATCGGTGCGGCTCGCCGCTCCAAGCCTGTGACGGTCCTCGGCAAGATCGTCCGCCATGATCTCGCCGCGCTGCCAGGCGCGCTGGCTCAGCAACCAGGCGATGACGTGCATGAGGCGCGTCGTGATCTTGAGCGATTCGCAAGTATAGGCGACGCGCCGCAACGGGTCGGATATCGTATCGCTGTCGTGTCCGCCGTCGAAATAGGACCGTGCCTCGTCTGCCATGACCATCGCCTCGACATAGAGGCTGTCGACCAGGCGGCGGTGCAATCCAGGTTCAAGGGCGGCTGCAAATGGCATTATCACCTCGCTGGCATATCGCTGCGGCTTTGTCAGGCCCCGCTGCCGGGCGTATCCGCTCTTGTCCCATTCAGGGGCGATTATGCGATGATGTCGGGGACGAGCGCATCTTCGACCTGGGCGATTTCGTCGCGCAGGCGCAGCTTGCGTTTCTTCAGGCGCGCAATCTGCATCTGGTCGGTGGAGCCCGCCGCGACCAAAGCCGCGATCGCGCTGTCGAGATCGCGATGTTCGACGCGGAGCAGTTCGAGGCGGCGCATGTCATCTTCCTGGCTCAACGCGCTTTGCACTCCTGACCGCTTGATCGCTGGCGAACTGATAAGCGTTCGGCGCGGCGCGGGCCATCGCAAAATTACAGACAGTTCGTCGCATCGGCCGAAACGGGCGAAGACATCGGCCCGTTTCCATGATCTATTCGGACATCCATCACCACCCGTAAGGAGAATGTCATGGACAACAGCCATATTTCCGCTCTTTCCGCCAAGCATGCCGGCATCGACGCGCGACTCAAGGCGGAGAGCAATCGACCCTTGCCCGATACGGTATTGGTCGCGTCGCTGAAGAAGCAGAAATTACGGCTGAAAGAGGAAATGGCGCGCCATTAAGCGCGCAGTTTCCGGTCGGGACGGGGCTGTGCCATCGGCCGCCCCGCCTTTCCGGCCACCATGTGAGAATCATCGCGCTGAACGGATCGGGCTTTCCGTCTGCTTGAGGCAGTGATCAGCGCCGGCCCTGCTGTGGTATGCGCAGATAATCCGGCATGCCGCTGACCGACCCTCCCGCCGAAACAGACCGCCGCGCCAGTTGCGGATCGATCGGCGAATCGAAGGCGATGCCGATCTTGTCACCCTTCGACCAGGCGACCGCACCCTTTACCTGCCCCACGCCGCGCAGTTCGAAGCTGACGCGCGCATCGACCGGAATCGCGCGTTCGCAATCCGCCATCAGCCCGCTTGCCGAAAGATTGCGGACCCGCGCCTTGCCGAGTGGCGCGCCTTCCAGCGTCGTGAAGCTGGTCATCAGGAACAGACTGTCACGCGGCGCAGACCGTGCGGGACCGCGGGGCGGGCTTTCCTCATTGTCGGTCATCGCACTCAATTTCCTTCGGGATCTGCGTGCGCGCGAACTTGGGCGGCGCAGATGGAAAAAGGGTTAATCGTCCCGCGAGATTTTTTCCTGCCGCTCGTGCTTTTCCTGCGCCTCGACCGTCATCGTGGCGATCGGGCGGGCTTCGAGCCTGCCGAGCGAGATGGGCTCGCCGGTGACTTCGCAATAGCCATATTCGCCATCGTCGATGCGGCGCAGCGCGGCGTCGATCTTTGAGATCAGCTTGCGCTGGCGGTCGCGGGTGCGCAGTTCGATCGACCAGTCGGTCTCGCTCGACGCGCGGTCGTTGAGATCGGGTTCGCGCAGCGGCTCATTCTGAAGCACGGCCAGCGTGCCTTCCGCTTCGGTCAGTATCTGCTTCTTCCAGCTCCACAGGCGGCGCCGGAAATATTCGAGCTGAAGCGGATTCATAAACTCTTCGTCGGACGAAGGGCGATAATCGTCCGGGAGATTTACGGTCGACTGGGATGGCTGGTCGCCATCCTCCCCGACGTTCAGGACCGATGCCATTGGACTCTCCGACTCGTAAAGGCGCCGATTTCGTTGACGTCCCGGCAACCGCGATTGCTGATTTGTTGGGCGCCTCATAGCCATGGCGACCAAGCGACACAAGCGCGCATTTCCGTGCGAATCAAGGGTTTGCAGGAAAGCGGTGCGCGCCGTTGGAGGCATATCCATATGCGGCATCGCCCACCGCCCCGAATCGCGGCGCGACTTAACCCCTGGATCAAGGCCCGTGCCAATGTGGGACGTTAAGGGCGATACTTCAGCGATACTGCATAAATCATTGGACGCGGACAGGCGTTTCAGGGTTAACGCCGTTGCAATTAAGACTTTCTTTTGCGTTCATATGCATGGAAACAGCCATTGGGCAGCTGTAGGTTCGTCATGAGGGACGAAGCGACCGCTGAACTGGGGCAACAACGAAAAGAGTGAATCCTATGTCGGTTCGGATGGCCTTGGCAAAATTATGCGCCTGCACCTGCGGCGGCGCGATCATCGGCGGCGGGGCCGTCCATGTCGCGGAAAGCGCGCGGCCGGCGGTGGTCAAGAGTAACAAGAGCGTCAAGGCCAGCTATCCCAAGAAGCGCTACGCCGTGCGCAAGATCACCAAGAAGACGGTCATGGCCTGCGCGCCGCAGACGGTCACGGTGACGAGCCAGGGCGCGCCCATCCCCCTGCCCGCGCCGGTGCCGGTGCCGGCTGAAATGCCGATCGTGTCGGGCGGCGGGGCGGTGCCGGTGGTCATGGGCGGCGGCTTTGGCGGTGGATTCGGCGGCGGCTTTACCGGCGGCTTCTTCGGCGGTGGCGGCGGTGGCGGGAGCGGCTCGGTCATCATTTCCTCCACCAGCAGCTCGACCGGCGGGATCAGCACGTCGACCTCGACGGGCGGGTCGTCTTCGTCTTCGTCGTCCAGCTCCTCGTCATCGTCTTCTTCATCGTCGAGTTCATCCTCCTCTTCGTCGGGCAGTTCGGGCGGCAAGGGCGATCACGGGTCGAGCGGCGGCAAAGGCGACCATGGGTCGAACGGCGGGCATGGGTCCAATGGTGGCCATGGCTCCAACGGCGGGTCGAACGGCGGCAGTTCGGGGTCTTCGGGCTCGTCTTCGGGCAGCTCGGGCAGTTCTTCGAGCACCGGCGGTTCGTCGAGCTTTGGTTCGACCGGATCAACCAGCGGCTCCTCCTCCACGTCCGGTTCATCGTCGACGAGCAGCAGCACCAGCTCGTCCAGTTCGGGAGGCAGCTCTAGCAGCACGGGCGGAACCGATGTGCCCGCGCCGCCGATGGTGTTGCTGTTCGGCGCGGCCGCCGTGGCGCTCGTCGCGCGCCGCCGCTTCGCCAATCGCAAGGCTGAAGCGCTCGCGGCCTAAGAGCGTTTGCATCGACACGTAAAAAAGGGCTGACCCTCGCCGGGCCAGCCCTTTTTTTGTCTCGCCCCTCAGCTGTCAGTTGTCGGCGATCAGCCGCTCGATCTCCGGCACCGGGTGGTTGACCAGGTCCTTGGCGATCTCACCCACCAGGCGGCTTTGCACTTCCTTATGATAATGTTTGCGCATTTCGCCCAGCGCGTTGGGCGGCGCGACGACGATCAGCTTTTCGAAGTCGTTGGCGAGCGCGCGGCGCTTGAGGATGTCGGCGGCCTCCGCAGCGAAGCGCTGTTCCTCCAGCTCGTGATAATTATTCTCACCCATCGTCGCCGAGGCCGTGCCGCTCGATGACGCACGTCCGGCCGAGTCGCTCGCCTGATCGCGATGGGCGGGATTGTCCTGCACCTTGACCGTTTCCGCCTCCAGCTGCGGGTAAGTGGCGTCGCCCTTGTTGCGGAAGAACAGCATTTTGCGCCCGTCGGCGACCAGGACCATGGCGTCATGCGCGATCTGCATTGCGTATCTCCTTATATGCTTCGCTCTGCACTCAACGGGTGGGAGCGGCCGGGGTTGCACGGGGCTTTGCGCGGCGGCATAGGCAGGGCCATGCACGACATCCGCTTCATCCGCGAAAATCCGTCCCTTTTCGACGCTGGCCTCGCGCGCCGGGGCCTTGAGCCTTTGAGCGCCGAGATATTGGCGCTCGACGAGAAAAGCCGCGCGCTCAAGACGCGCGCGCAGCAGGTGCAGGCGCGCCGAAACGAGGCGAGCAAGGCGATTGGCCAAGCGATGGCGGCGAAGGACATGGCCACGGCGGACGCGCTGAAGGCCGAGGTCGCGGCGCTCAAGGACGAGGCGCCGGCGATCGATGCGGAAGAGGCGCAGGCGACGCAGGCGGTTTCGAGCCTGCTGGCGGCGCTGCCCAACCTGCCGGCCGAAGACGTGCCCGAGGGCGCCGACGAAGCCGGCAATGTCGAGGTGGCGCGCTGGGGCACGCCGCGCAGCTTCGCGTTCAGTCCGCAGGATCATGCCGATTTCGGACCGGCGCTGGGGATGGATTTCGAGGGCGGCGCGGCGCTGTCGGGCGCGCGCTTTACGGCATTGCGGGGGCAGATGGCGCGGCTGCATCGGGCGCTGGCGCAATATATGCTGGATCGGCAGACCGGCGAGAATGGCTATGAGGAGGTGAACCCGCCGCTGCTGGTGCGCGACGAGGCTTTGTTCGGGACGGGGCAGTTGCCCAAGTTCGCCGAGGATCTGTTTCGTACTACCGATGGCCGCTGGCTGATCCCGACGGCGGAGGTGAGCCTTGCCAATCTGGTCGCCGGGCAGATCGTGCCGGCCGGGGCGTTGCCGATGCGGCTGACGGCGCTGACGCCTTGTTTTCGCTCGGAAGCGGGGTCGGCGGGGCGCGATACGCGGGGCTTCATCCGCCAGCATCAGTTCGAGAAGGTGGAACTGGTGACGATCTGCCGCGCAGAGGAGTCCGAGGCCGAGCATGAAGCCATGTGCGTACACGCCGAGGGCGTCTTGCAGGCGCTGGCGCTGCCCTATCGCAAGATGCTGCTTTGCACAGGCGACATGGGCTTTGGCGCGCGCAAGACGTGGGACTTGGAAGTGTGGCTGCCGAGCCAACAGACCTATCGCGAAATCAGCTCCGTTTCCAACTGCGGTGATTTTCAAGCGCGGCGGATGAACGCGCGCACCAAGCCTGATGGGTCCAAGCAGACGCAGTTCCTGCATACGCTCAATGGGTCGGGGCTGGCGGTCGGGCGCACGCTGGTCGCGGTGCTGGAAAATTACCAGCAGGCCGATGGCAGCGTCGATGTGCCCGAGGTGCTGCGTCCCTATATGGGCGGGATCGAGCGGCTGAGTCCTCGCTGAAGGATAAGCAAATGGCGGGGGGACGGGCTTTGGCTACAGATAGGATGATGCAGCCAGTCCTTCCGCGCCTTCTGCTGCTCCTGCCGGCCATGCTGCTGAACGCCTGCATTCCCAATGATGGGTCGCCCCCGGTTGCGGACATGGCGCCGCCGCCGCGCATGGATGCCGACGCGCAGACGGCGGAGGTGATCGAGAGCGAGCCGGTCTGGACCGCGCAGCAGGTCGTGCCCAATGCGGAGAAGGTCGCGCCCACCACCCATGTCGTCACGGGCGGCGAGACGCTGCGCGGGGTCGGCAATCGCACCGGCGCGGGATCGGAAGCCATCGCGCGCGCCAATGGATTGCAGGCGCCCTATGCGCTGAAGCCGGGACAGACGCTGGCGGTGCCGGGCGGGCGCTATCATCTGGTCGCGGAAGGAGAGACGGGCATCGCCATCGCGGCGGCCTATGGCGTGCGCTGGCGGCGGGTGGTCGAGGTCAACGGCCTGACCGAACCCTTCGTCCTGCGGCGCGGGCAGCGGCTGCTGCTGCCGGAGGAGACGCCGAAAAATACGCCGTCGCTGGAAAAGCGCGCGGCGGCATTTCGCATCGATATCGACGATGTGCTGACCGGCGGCCAGCCGGCCGCGGCTGCGACGACGCCGGTCGCGGCCGCGCCGACCAGGCCCCGCCCCCTGCCCTCCAACGTTCCTGCGGCCGTGCCGGCGGCGTTTACGGGCAGCTTCGCCTGGCCATTGCGCGGGCAGATATTGTCGCGCTTCGGCCCCGGCGAGAGCGGCGCGCGCAATAACGGCATCGATATCGCGGCGCCTGCGGGCACTCAGATAAGGGCGGCGGCGGATGGGGTCGTCGCCTATGCCGGCGACAAGGTCGCGGTGTTCGGCGGGCTCGTCCTCGTCAATCATGGCGACGGCTGGGTGAGCGCCTATGGCCATGCCCAGCGGCTCGACGTGACGCGCGGGCAGAAGGTGACGAAGGGGCAGGTCATCGGCCTGACCGGCGATACTGGCTATGCCAGCCAGCCCAAGCTGCATTTCGAACTGCGCAAAGGGCGCACCCCGGTCGATCCGCTCAAGCAGTTGCCGCCGCGATGAGGCTGGACGCGCAGCCGCGTCACGCCTCGACCGCGGGCTTCCTGCGCCGCCGCTCGGCGATGCCGATGTGGGTCGATCTCGCCTGGCGCGTGGGCCTTGTGTTCGGGCTGATCGGGATCGTGCTGGCATTGCACTGGTTCGGGCGCGAAGGGCTGCGCGACAATCTCGACAACCAGATCAGCTTCATCGACGTGCTCTATTTCACGACCGTGACCGTGACGACCGTGGGCTATGGCGACATCGTGCCGGTGACGCCCGAGGCGCGCTTGTTCGAAGCGCTGTTCGTGACGCCGATCCGCCTGTTCGTCTGGCTGATCTTTCTAGGGACAGCCTATAGTCTGTTTCTCCGCAACATCCTGCACAGGTGGCGCATGGCCCGCATACAAGCCGATCTGCACAATCATATCGTCGTCACCGGATTCGGCACGAGCGGCGCCGAGGCGGTGCGCGAGCTGCTGGCGCGCGGCATCGACCCGCGCGAGATCGTAGTGATCGACCCGCGCGAAAAGGCGCTGGAGGAAGCCGAGGCGATCGGATGCAATATATTGTGCGGCGATTCGACGCGCGACAAGACGCTGATGGACGTCGCGATCCACCGGGCGCGGGCGATGATCGTGTCGGCGGGGCGCGACGACAGTTCGATCCTCATCACCCTGACCGCCCGCCACCTCGCCCCGCGCCTGCCGATCAGCATCGTCGTGCGCAACGAGGATAACGAGCTGCCCGCGCGGCAGGCGGGCGCGACGACGGTCATCAATCCGGTGAGCTTTGCCGGACTGCTGCTCGCGGGCAGCACCAGCGGCAAGCATATCGCGGATTATATGGCCGATCTCGCCGCTTCGGGCGGAAAGGTGAAACTGAGCGAGCGGCCCGTGCTGCCGGAAGAGATTGGCGGGCCGCTATCGGGTATCAGGACGGGTCTTGGCGTGCGGGTCTATCGCGGCGACCAGGCGATCGGATTTTGGGAAGCAGGCGCGCAAAGACTTGAAACCGGCGATCTGGTGATCGAGATCGTCGAGCGCGCGGACGCCGATTGACCGATTTTCAAGGCGGCGCGTGACTTTTGCCCCGCTTGTCCCTATGTGCGCGGCGATCATGGCAACTAAATTTCCCGATGCCCCCAAGGTCGGCATGGTGTCGCTCGGCTGTCCCAAGGCGCTGGTCGATAGCGAGCGGATCCTGACCAAGCTGCGTTCCGACGGCTATCAGATGTCCGCCGACTATGCTGGCGCCGACGTCGTGCTGGTCAATACCTGCGGCTTTCTCGATTCGGCGAAGGAAGAGAGCCTCGAAGCCATTGGCGAGGCGATTGCGGAAAACGGCCGCGTCATCGTCACCGGCTGCATGGGTAATGAGGCGGAGCTGATCCGCGCAAAATTCCCACAGGTGCTGGCTGTCACCGGCGCGCATCAATATGAGGCGGTGGTCAATGCAGTGCATGAGGCGTCGCCGCCCGTGCCCAATGCGTTCGTCGATCTGGTGCCCGAAGGGGGCCTGAAGCTGACGCCGCGCCATTACAGCTATCTCAAGATTTCCGAAGGCTGCAACCATCGCTGCTCCTTCTGCATCATCCCCTCGATCCGGGGCGACCTGGTGTCGCGGCGCATCGATGCGGTGCTGCGGGAGGCGGAGAAGCTGGTTTCGGCGGGGACGCGCGAACTGCTGGTCATCAGCCAGGATACTTCGGCCTATGGCGTCGATACCCGGCACGAGCCGCGCCAGTGGAAGGGCCGTGAGGTTCGGGCGCACATGACCGACCTGGCGCGCGAGCTGGGCGGGCTGCGGACGGCCGACGGGCGCGCGCCGTGGGTGCGGCTGCACTATGTCTACCCCTACCCCCATGTCGATCAGGTCATTCCGCTGATGGCACAGGGGCTGCTGACGCCCTATCTCGACATTCCGTTCCAGCATGCGTCGCCCAATGTCCTGCGCGCGATGAAGCGGCCGGCCAATGAGGCCAAGGTGCTCGACCGCATCCGCAAATGGCGGGACATCTGCCCGGATATCGCGATCCGTTCGAGCTTCGTCGTCGGTTTTCCCGGTGAGACCGAGGCGGATTTCCAATATCTGCTCGATTGGCTGGACGAAGCGCAGTTGGATCGCGTGGGCGCTTTCCGCTTCGAGCCCGTCGAGGGCGCAGTGGCGAACGACTTGCCGGGCGCAGTTCCCGACGAGGTCAAGGAAGAGCGGTTCCAGCGGATCATGGAAAAGACGGCGGCGATCAGTGCCGCCAAGCTTGCCGCCAAGGTCGGGCGCACATTACCCGTCATCATCGACGAGGTCGGTGAACCGGATGACGAGGATGGCTCGATCGGTGCGACGGCGCGGTCGCAGGCGGATGCACCGGAGATCGACGGCAATGTCTTCCTGCGTGATGTCGGCGAAGGTCGCGCGGCTGGCGATGTGATCGACGTCGTCATCGAGGATGCCGACGAGCATGATCTGTACGGTGTGCCGGTCTAAAGGCCGCAGCTTATGTACGTGAAAAGGCCGCGCCTCTATCCAAGGGGCGCGGCCTTTTTCATGCGGTTAGGCTCAGCGCAGGGCGAGTTGTCTGGGCTTGCCGTCGATCGCCCAGCGCTGGAGCGTGGCGCCCGGCGCCTGTTCGCGCACGAAGCAGTGGCCGAGCGAGCGGCACAGGCTGTTCGCGTCGGCGCGGCTGGCGAAGCCGGTGATGGCGAGACGGTGGAACGCCTTGCCCTTGACCGTCACTTTGCTGGTGAGGACCGGGAAGGCGGCGAGCGTGGCGTTGCCGCGGGCCATGGTCATCCAGCGCTCGCGCGCGATGGCGGGCGAATCATAGGCGCCCAGTTGCACCACCCACGGGCTGGCGCCGCTGCCGACCGGCTTTAACGCCGTCGTGCGGCTGCGGCTGGAGGGCGAGGCAGCGGGTTTGACCGGGTCGGCCTTTGCGGCTGGCGCGGGACGTTCAAAGAGCGCGGTGCGGACCGGGGCGTCGGGCGCCTTGATGACCGGCGGCGCGACGGAGAGGGTCTGGGGCGCAGGCTCTTCGGGCGCGGGTTCGGGTGCGATCGCCGCCATTTCGACCGGCGCCTGGACGGGCGCGGCGGGTGCAAAGGCGAGCGTGGCGGGCTGGCCGGTATCGGCCGGGTCGAGCGTGACGCCGAGCAGGGCGGCGATACGCTGGGGCGCGAGCGCGGGGTCGGCGGTGCCTGCCCACTGGACGATGCGCTGGTTGGCGGCGAGCGGGGCAAGGTCCTTCCCGGCCATCAGTCGCGCATCCTTCCAGCGTCCGGACAAGGCATAGGCATAAGCGAGGTTCTGCCGCGTGCGGGCGTCGCCGGTCGACGCGTTGGCGGCCTGCGTCAATATGTCGACGCCCGCCTGCGGGTCTCCGGCCAGAGCCAGGGCGAGGCCGAAGTCGGCCGCCGGAATCTTGTCGGTGTTGGCGTTGAGCAATGCGCGGGCGGCTTCATCCTGCCCCAGAGCGATGCGGACCAACGCGAGGGTGACGAGCGTGCGCGCATCGTCCTGCCCCAATGCGGTCGCGTCGGTAAGGGCATCCTGCGCGGCAGTGAAGCGTCCGGCAGCGACATAGGCGCGGCCGAGCAGCGCGCGATAGGCGGCATCGTTCGACGCGGCGCTTACCGCTGCTTCGGCGGCGGCTACGGCAGCCGCGCCGTCGCGCGCCTTGATCGCCTTTTCGGCGGCCAGCGCCTTCTGGCCCGCCGGCGCGGTTCGCGCGGCCTGCGCTTTGACGTCGGCCTTGCCCGCCTTGACCGAGGGACGCAGCGCGGCGCCGGTGCAGCCGGCCATGGTCGTTGCGACCAGCAGCGAGGCGATGCCGGCTCTTTTGAATGTCGTGCGGTTCATGTCCACCCACCTTTTGATTGCCGCGCGGGCGGTACGAATTTTGCCCGCACAGGTCGGCCGGTCGATATCCGGCGCAATGATCCCGCACTCCATTGGCATGGACACAGCTAAAATCCGGTTAATCATCGTGCCGGCTTCGCCCCGGACGCGGTTAAGTGCATGTCCGGCAGGGTCGATCCATGCTAACGGCCCCTTAACGATGGTCGCGCATAGGACGGGGCAGTCCGCTTGAGTGGAGCATGATCGAGATGAAGCATATCTGGGGGGCTGTCGCGGGCGCGGCGGCGTTGGCAATGGCATCGCCGGTCCTGGCGGACGTGAAGGCCGGCGTCGATGCCTGGCAGCAGGGCGACTATGCCCGCGCGATCGGCGAATGGCGGCCGCTGGCGCTCGCGGGGGACGCGGATGCGCAGTTCAACATGGGACAGGCTTATAAGCTGGGACGCGGGGTTCAGCCCGATGCGGCGACCGCGCTCGACTGGTATCGCCGCGCTGCGGTGCAGGGGCATTTGCGTGCCGAAGACAATCTGGGCCTTGCCATGTTCCAGCAGGGCGACAGGGCAAACGCCATGCCCTATCTGGAACGCGCCGCGCGGCGTGGTGAGCCGCGTGCGCAATATCTGGTAGGAACGGCCCTGTTCAACGGCGACCTTTTGAGCAAGGACTGGGTGCGCGCCTATGCGCTGATGACGCGGGCGGCCGGATCGGGCCTGCCCCAGGCGACGACGAGCCTTGAGCAGATGGACAAATATCTGCCCGAAAAGCAGCGGCGGGAGGGGCTGGCGCTCGCGTCGACGATGGAGCGGGATCAGAAGGCGGCGCTTGCTTCGGCCGGCACCGCGCCGGTGACGCCGCCGTCGTCGCGCCCTGTGGCCCCGCCCGTGCGCGTCGCGGAGCGGCCCGCCCCTGCCCCGGCCCAGCCGGTCGTTACGCGGACGCCCGAGCCTGTCGCCCCTGCGCGGACTCAGCCTGCTCCGGCCCGGCCCGCCAGAGCGGCGGTGGCGGAATCCGCCGTGCCGCCGCGCAGCGCTGGTGGCGCGTGGCGGGTGCAGCTTGGCGCCTTTGGTGAGGATGGCCGCGCGAAGGCGTTGTGGAGCAGCCTTTCGGGCAAGGTGAAAGGGCTTTCCGCCTATCAGCCTTATCTGGTCAAGAGCGGCGCGGTGACGCGGCTTCAGGCCGGGCCGATTGCCAGCGCGGCGGACGCGAGCCGGCTGTGCGGCGCGATCAAGGCGGCCGGTGCCGACTGCATGCCCAAGAAGATGTGAGATAAGATGACGCAGACAGATGAGCGTGCCTGGATTTTGACCCTGGTGTGCGAAGACCGCGTCGGCATCGTGGCGGCGGTTAGCCGGTTTCTGATGGAGCGCGGCGGCTTCATCACCGACAGCCAGCAATATGCCGACCGCGCCGCCGGCCGCTTCTTCATGCGTGTCGCCTTCGAAGCGACGGACGGGCGGCTGGACGGCGACACCGACGCGCTATGCCGGCAGTTCGGCGACATCGCCGACGACTTTGCGATGGAGTGGCAGCTGACCGCCGCCAAGCACCGCCCCCGCATGCTGATCGCGGTGTCAAAGGGCTCGCACTGCCTCGCCGACCTGCTTCACCGGTGGCAGAGCAACATGCTGCATGTCGATATCACTGGCGTCGTGTCCAACCACCCCGACATGCGGCGCCTGTCCGAATGGCATGGGCTGCCCTATCGCGAACTGCCGAAAAATGGCGAGAAGGACGCGCAGGAAGCCGAGATATTGGCGATGTTCCGGGAGACGCGATCGGATTATCTCGTGCTCGCGCGCTATATGCAGGTGTTGTCCGAGGGACTGGTCGAGCAACTGGCCGGGCAGTGCATCAACATCCATCACAGTTTCCTGCCGGGCTTCAAGGGCGCGCGTCCCTATCACCGCGCGCATGATCGCGGGGTCAAGCTGATCGGCGCGACTGCGCATTTCGTCACGGCCGATCTCGACGAGGGGCCGATCATCGAGCAGGCGGTCGAGCGCGTCGATCATCGCGCCACGGCGGAAGATATGGCGCGAATCGGCCGCGACGTGGAAGCGCAGGTGCTGGCACGGGCAGTCGGCTGGATCGCCGACCGCCGCGTGCTGCTCAACGGACAAAAGACCGTCGTGTTTCGATAAAGCGGAGCGGCCTTGGCGGGCCGCGCCGCCGGAACCACCTGCTAAAGCCCGAGCCTGCTCCAGAACTCATCCGCACGAATCGGCGGCGCGGACAGCTTTTGCTGCCCGTTGGTCCATGAGGGGTGCGGCGCGGGCCGGCTGGCCGCGGATCGGGGGGCATGGCGGCGGGGAATAGGGTTCATCGTCTTCTCCTGCGTTGAGGAGGAACACGAAACCTGGCGTGGTCGCTTCGGAAACGTGCGCTTTAGCCGTTGGTGACGCGGAGCAAGCTGACATCCTTCAAAAGCCGCGAAGCGTTATGCTTGCAGCCATTTCTAACGTCAGCGGTGTCAGAGAACAGGCAGTTTTACTTGCCAGGTCGGCAGCTACGCTATGCCGCCGATCCGCGGTTTTGCATACGCGCGTCGATGCGATAGCCCCAGGCTACCGCATCGTCAGGATTTCAGGACCCTTCAAGCCGTAAGCGGGGTTAGCCGCCAACGACGCTATAGAGAAACCAACCCATGATGAGGAGCGACGAGATGACACATACCCGGTCGCCGAAAATATCAATTCGAGACATTGCCCGCATCCTTTCCAAAGCGACGGTCTCATGCCGTCTTGATATTCAACTTATAAACCATCCAGCCGCGAAAAGATATATAAAGGGTGCGACGGAAGGAGCTAAATTGGCGATGAATTGAAAATCCGATGTCTTGAAGCGCTTATGGCACTGGAAGGATACCTGCCGCATTATTCGGCAGGCGAACTGGCGACCGCCGTCGAGCCCAGCATCGCCGCACTCGCCTCATTCGGCCCGGCATAGGCTTCTTGTCGCGCGCTGCTCCAATATTTCAGATCGTCGAGGTCGATTCGCACGCCTGTGACTGCGCAGAGCACGAACTGGCCCGGACGTACGACATCGAAATGCGGCGTGTCATAGCGCAAAATGGCCAGGCCGCTGAGGTCGGCCATCAGTGCCCCGTCAGGATGCGGTCGACCAACTGCTTGACCGTCGGCACGAACCCGTTGGAATAAAATGAGTCCTGCTTGAATTTATAGGCGCCATGGCCGGCGAAGAGCAGCGTCGAATCGAGGTCGCCGCCATGCACCGCCTCCTGCAAGGATTTCTGGATGCAGAAGCTGCGCGGGTCGGCGAGACGGCCCGTCGAATTGGTCTCGCTGTCCATCCAGCTGGAAAAGGCGCACTGGCTAAGACAACCCATGCAGTCCGCCTGATCCTTGCGGATGATGCCGCGATCTTCCTCAGTCACGTAGACGAGCGTGTTGTCGGGAGTCTTGAGCGCCGAGGTAAAGCCATGTCCCACCCATTCGCGCGCGCGCATAAGGTCGCCGCGCGTCACCCAGAAGTTGCGGCCCTTCACGCCCGCGTCAAGCTGATGCGTGTGATCGCCCGCCTGCTCGGTGCTAAAGGGTATCTGCCGTTCCGACCGTGCTTCGAGCGCGCGCAGGAAGGGGTTGCGGATCGCCGAGCTGTAGAAGCCGGTAGGTGAGAAATGGTGGAGCAGCACGTCGCCCGGCTCCAGCGTGGTCAGCCTTTCCTTCCACGCCGGCGGGATCGGGCTTTCCTGCGTCAGCAGCGGCCGCGTGCCGAACTGGAAGGCGATGCTGCCCAGTTCCGGGTTGTCGATCCAGTCGTTCCAGTCCTTCAGATGCCAGACGCCGCCCGCCATAACGATCGGCACATCGTCGGAAATGCCGCCTTCGCGCATCGTGTCGCGCAGCGCCTTGACGCGGGGATAGGGGTCCTGCGGCTGGCGCGGGTCTTCGGCGTTGGAAAGGCCATTATGACCGCCCGCCAGCCAGGGATCTTCATAGACCACGGCGGCGAGCCATTCGGAGGCTTTGGAATAAGCGCGCTTCCACAGAGCCCGGAAGGCGCGGCCGGAGCTGACGATGGGCAAATAACTGACGCCGTAGGAGGCGGCGATTTCGCTCAGCTTATAAGGCATGCCCGCGCCGCAGGTGACGCCCGCCACCATGCCACGCGTCTTTTCGAGGACGCCGTGCAGCACGCGCTGCGCGCCGCCCATTTCCCAGAGCACGTTGATGTTGATCGCGCCCTTGCCGCCGGCGATTTCGAACGCGCGCTTGACCTGTTCGACCGCGCCGTCGATCGCATAGGCGACCAGTTCCTCGTGCCGGTCGCGGCGGGTGCGGCCGTGATAGATTTGCGGTATGATGTTGCCCGCCGAGTCATAGCCGTCGGCATTGACCGCCGACACGGTACCGATGCCGCCCGCAGCCGCCCAGGCGCCGGAGCTTGCATGGT
>JBEVMZ010000167.1:0-2733 GCA_040508335.1 Sphingobium sp. | reverse complement strand
TGATCGCCAGTTCCGGCTCTTCCTCGACCTCGGCCTTGCGATCTTTGCGGACCGCATATTTGAAGAGGAAGGGGTTGAGGAAGATCGAGATGATCGATCCGGCCAGGATCAGGTCGCGCGCCTCGGGCGGCATGACCCCAAGGCCGGTGCCCAGCGAGGCGAGGATGAAGGAGAATTCGCCGATTTGCGCCAGACTGGCGGCGATCGTAAGCGCCGTGTCCGACGGATGCCGGAACAGGCGTACGATCCAGAAGGCGGCGATCGACTTGCCGACGACGATGATGAGCACGGTCGCCAGCAGCGGCAGCGGCTGATCGATCAGCACCTGCGGATTGAACAACATGCCGACCGACACGAAGAACAGCACCGCAAACGCATCGCGCAAGGGCAGCGTTTCCTCGGTCGCCCGCCGGCTGAGCGGTGTTTCGCCCAGGATCATGCCGGCGAAGAAAGCGCCGAGCGCGAAGGACACGTCGAACGCCGCCGCCGCGCCGAACGCGACGCCCAGCGCGATCGCCAGCACGGCGAGGCGGAACAGTTCGCGCGATCCGGTATGCGCGACCCAGTGCAGCGTCGAGGGGATGACACGCCGCCCGACGATCAGCATCAGCGCGACGAAGCCCGTCACCTTTATGAGGGTAAGGGCGAGCGGCCAGACTATCGCTTCGATGCCCCCGCCCTGCGCATTGTTCATGACGCTGGCGAGCGCCGGCACCAGCACGAGCGCCAGCACCATCACCAGATCCTCGACGATCAGCCAGCCGACCGCGATCCGCCCGCGCGCGCTTTCCAGCAGGTCGTGGCCCTGAAGCGCGCGCAGCAGCACGACCGTGCTTGCGACGGACAAGGCCAGGCCGAAAATAATGCCGCCCAAAAGCGGCCATCCCATATAGTGGGAAAGACCCATGCCGAGCAGCGTCGCCACGCCGATCTGGGCGATGGCGCCGGGCACGGCGATATGCTTGACCTCAAGCAAGTCCTTAAGTGAAAAATGCAGCCCCACGCCGAACATCAGCAGGATGACGCCGATTTCCGCCAGCTCGTTGGCGAGGCCCGCATGCGCGACGAAGCCAGGCGTGAACGGACCGACCATGATCCCGGCGATCAGATAGCCTACCAGCGGCGATAATTTCAGCCGATGGGCGATCGCCCCCATGACGAAGGCGACCACCAAGCCGGCGACGATGGTGCCGATCAATGGCGTATGATGAGGCATCAAGACCTTCCCTGTTCGCCGGGGACGCTAAGGCTGCGTGCGTCCGTCCCCAGCTCGATATTTTATTCGCTCGCGGCAAGCATGGCCGCTGAAATAAGGGCCGCTGCCGAACCCAGCCCGGCCATCACCGCCGGCATGAACCACCATGGAGGTCGTTTGCGTGACATGGCATTTTCTCCCTTCTTGACGACGCCTTTCGCAAAAGGCGGACGATCGTCAGAAGGAAGCGGGCGGAGCCCTGGCATGGCCGGTCGAATGACGATGCAGCGAAGATGCACATGTCAGCGCAGGTCGATGCAGCATCATCACGGTAAGGCCGCATCTCGAAAGCGGCAGCAGGAACGCTGCCAGCACCGGGGCAACACTCCAGACGCCCGGCACACCCGTTCCTCCGCCATCGGGGCGTGTCACCTCGATCTGGCGCGCGGAAACCGGCGCTCGCGCCTTGAGCACGACGCTGGTCGTCGCGGGATTGAAGGCGGAGCCGGCGGTGACGCTGGCCGGAAGACCGAGCGGCGCCAAGGCGCAGACAAGAGCAATGAGAATCGACAGGCATGAAGATGCAGCAAAGGCGATGCCGCCCCTTCCCGCCTTCCATATCCCTGTTTCTCTTATCATTCCTTCGTCATTCTCCCTCTTGCTCCCGATGTAGGAACGGGACGCCGCGAAAACCACCCGCTTTCACACGCCCATCGAGAGTTGACAGAATCATGAGGGTACACTACCGGGCCACTTTCCCGCGCGGGTCGCTACAGGCTTGGTCCTTGAACGAGCTGCGTTATGCAGATTTGAACGAGAGATAAAGCCATGTTCGCTATCGTGCGCACGGGCGGCAAGCAATATCGCGTCGCCGCCGGAGACAAGATCGTTGTCGAAAAAATGGCCGGCGAAGCCGGTGACAAGATCACGCTGGACGACGTCCTGCTCGCCGGCGACGGTGGCGACCTCAAGGACGTCAGCGGACTGACCGTTTCGGCGGAAATCATCGCCCAGGCGAAGGGCGAGAAGGTCATCGTCTTCAAGAAGCGCCGCCGCCACAATTATCGCCGCAAGAACGGCCACCGTCAGCGTCACACGATCCTCAAGATCGTGGGCATCGGCGCCTAAGCGCGCCTCGCTGATCCAGTTCGAAGGAGTTTAGACAATGGCACATAAGAAAGCTGGCGGTTCGTCGCGCAATGGTCGCGATTCGGAATCGAAGCGCCTTGGCGTCAAGAAGTTCGGCGGTCAGGAAGTGATCGGCGGCAACATCATCATCCGTCAGCGCGGCACGCGTGTCTATCCGGGCCGCAATGTCGGCATCGGCAAAGACCACACGCTGTTCGCGCTGTCCGAAGGTCGCGTGGTGTTTCACGACGGCAAGCTCGGCCGCAAATATGTGTCGGTCGACATGCTGGCCGAGGCCGCGGAATAATCGGACGATTCTGATCCAGGGATCGTCCTTCGACGAGGGCGATCCTTCACCGGCATCATGATGCCGGATCAGACGGAAAAAAGGGGCGCTCCTCTCTATGAGG
>JBEVMZ010000161.1:0-7087 GCA_040508335.1 Sphingobium sp. | reverse complement strand
TTCTGAAAGGCTAGGGCGTCAGGACCGTGTCGACCGCGTCGGGCAGCGTCTCGGGATAATCGAGCGTATAGTGAAGGCCCCGGCTTTCCTTGCGCTTCAACGCCGAGCGCACGACCAGCCGCGCGACTTCGAGCAGGTTGCGCAGCTCGATCAGGTCGGGCGTGACGCGGAAATTGCCGTAATATTCATCGACTTCGCGCGTCAGCAGGTCGATGCGATGCTGCGCGCGTTCCAGCCGCTTGGTCGTTCGCACGATGCCGACATAGTCCCACATGAAGCGGCGCACTTCCTTCCAGTTGTGCTGGACGATGACCTCCTCGTCGGAATTGGTGACGCGGCTTTCGTCCCACGCGCGGATCGGTGGGGGGCTGGGCAGTTCGTCCCATTGCGCCCGGATATGCCGCGCCGCCGCCTCGCCGAAGACGAAACATTCGAGCAGTGAGTTGGAGGCGAGCCGGTTGGCACCATGCAGCCCGCTTTCGGTGACTTCGCCCGCCGCATACAGGCCGGGCAGGTCGGTGCGTCCTTCCAGGTCGATGATGACGCCGCCGCAGGTATAATGCTGCGCCGGAACGACGGGGATCGGTTCCTTGGTGATGTCGATGTCGAGGTCGAGCAACCGGGCGTAGATGGTCGGGAAGTGGGTACGCACGAATTCAGGCGGCTGGTGACTGATGTCCAAATGGACATAATCGAGGCCGAGCCGTTTGATCTCATGGTCGATCGCGCGGGCTACCACGTCGCGGGGCGCGAGTTCGCCGCGCGGGTCGAATCGCGGCATGAAGCGCTCGCCGCCGCCGGGCACGCCGGGGGGCAGCTTCAAATGCCCGCCTTCGCCGCGCACCGCTTCGGTGATCAGGAAATTCTTGACCTCCAGATTGTAGAGGCAGGTCGGGTGGAACTGGTTCATCTCCATATTGGAGACGCGGCACCCCGCGCGCCAGGCCATGGCGATGCCGTCGCCGGTCGCGCCGCGCGGGGCGGTGGAGAAGAGGTAGGTCCGCCCCGCGCCGCCGGTGCACAGGATCGTCGCCCGGCCCAATAGGGCATCGACGCGCTTGGTCTTCTTGTTGAAGGCATAGACGCCCCAGACATGACCATCGCCCGAATAATGTTCGCCATGGCGCGAGGTGATGAGGTCGATTGCGACCATATCCTCGATCAGCGTGATATTGGGATTGGCGCGCGCGGCTTTCAGCAGCGCGACCTGCACCGCATGGCCGGTCGCGTCGTCGACATGGACGATACGGCGATGGCTGTGCCCGCCCTCGCGCGTCAGATGCCAGCGCTCGCCGAAACTCTCCCCGCCGTTGAAGGGGACGCCGAGCTGTGCCAGCCGGTCGATCGCGACAGGCGCTTCGGAGACGACGAATTCCACCGTGCTGCGATCGTTGAGACCCGCGCCCGCGACCATCGTATCTTCGACATGGGCGGAGAAACTGTCGCCCGCGTCGAGCACGGCGGCGATCCCACCCTGCGCCCAGTTGGTCGACCCCCCGTCGAGCGCGCCCTTGGCCAGCACCACGACCTTACGGTCCTGCGCCAGGTTGATGGCGGCCGTCAGGCCTGCCGCGCCGGAGCCGATGATGACGACGTCATGGGTGGTGATGGGCATTGTCTCTCCGCTTTATCGGCAGCAGCCTTAGCCCGCCGCGCGGGATTTTGTCGAGCAGCGCAGCTTTCGTACCTATGCCGCCGCCGTCAGGTTGAGGAACACGTCCTCAAGGTCGGGATCGCGCGTCACCACATCGACGATCGTAAAGCCTCCCGCCTGAACGGCGGCGAGCACCTGGCCGGCATTGGCGCGGTCCTTGAGATAGGTGATGGCGAGGGTGCGCGGGTCGGTCAGCTCCACCTTGTCGAAACAGGCATCGGCGGGCGGAGCGGAGATGTCGCGGTCGACCGTGACCTGCACGACCTTTTCCTGCGCCATCGCGATCAGTTCGCCGGTCGGCTTGTCGGTGATGAGGCGGCCATGGTTGATGATGCCGATGCGGTCGCACAGCTCTTCGGCTTCCTCTAGATAGTGGGTGGTGAGGACGATGGTGACGCCGCTGGCGTTCAATTCGCGCACATAGGCCCAGAGCTGCTGGCGCAGCTGCACGTCGACGCCCGCCGTAGGTTCGTCCAGCACCAGGATCGGCGGGCTGTGCACCATCGCCTTTGCCACCAGCAGCCGCCGCTTCATGCCGCCCGAGAGCGCGCGGGTGTAGGCATGCGCCTTGTCCTCCAGATGCACCGCGCGCAGCAATTCCATCGACCGGCGGCGTTCCTTGGGCACGCCATAATAGCCCGCCTGATTTTCCAGCGTCTCGAATGGTGAGAAAAAGGGGTCGAAGACGATTTCCTGCGGTACGATGCCGATCGAATTCTTGGCGTTGCGCGGGTTGGCGTCGATGTCGAAGCCCCAAATCCGCGCGCTGCCGCTGGTCTTGTTGACCAGGCCGGCGAGGATGTTGATCGTCGTGGATTTGCCCGCGCCATTGGGGCCAAGCAGGCCATAGATCTGCCCGCGCGGGATGGAGAGGTTGATGCCGTCGAGCGCGCGCTTGCCGCCGGCATAGACTTTGGTGAGGTCGGTGATCTCGATAGCGGCGGGGGCGGTGGTCTGCGTCATGCCTGGCTTTATGGGCATGGCGCGGCGGGAAGGGAAGAGGGGGTGGCAGGCTGACAGGATCAGGCGATCCGCCAGCGCTCCAGCTGCGTCAATATGTCGCCCGAAATCTGCTCGGCGGAAAAGCCGGTGAGATCACGCGTGCGCGTTTCCGCATCGGTCTGGGCGGCGAGCGTCCAGGTCTTGCTGCGCCGCGCCTCCGGGGCCTCCAGCGCAGTATAGGCCGCCAGCGGGCGCGCGCGCGGCATGAGCCGATAGACGAAGCTGCGGCCGGTATCGCCGCCGATGGTGAGCGCAATCTGCTCTCCCTCGGTTTCGACGCGGCAATCGGTCCAGCCTTCGGTCTGCATGACCTCATAGACGGAGCGCAGCGCCGGTTCGCCGTTGGCATGCATCTGGCGCAATATCTCGGCCCGGCTGGCCGGTACGAACAGGCGCTTGAGCCTCTCACTGACAGCGGCGGTCTCGTCCGACAGCGTGATTCCGGCGAGATCGGCGTTGGTCTGTCGCACCAGCCCAACCGCAAGCATCAGCATGATGAAGCAGAAAGGGAGCGCCGCCACCAACGTCGCGGCCTGAAGCGCGCCAAGCCCGCCCGCCACCAGCAGCAGCGTGGCGGTGACGCCCAGCAGCAGGCACCAATAGACCTGCTGCCAGCGCGGTGTTTCTTCGGTCCCGCCGGATGCCAGCGTGTTGATGACCAAAGCGCCCGAATCCGCCGAGGTGATGAAGAACACGCCCACCAGGATGATCGCGAGCGTCGAAGTGAAGCCGGCGGCCGGCAGATATTCGAGGAATTTGAAGAGGGCGGTCGACAGATTGGCCTGAACGTCTCGCGCGATGCCGCCCGCCGCCACGCCAAGGTCGAGCGATATCGCGGTGTTGCCGAACACCGTCATCCACAGGAAGGTGAAGGCGGTCGGCACGAACAGCACGCCGATCACGAATTCGCGAATGGTCCGCCCGCGCGAAATGCGCGCGATGAACATGCCGACGAAGGGCGACCAGGCAATCCACCACGCCCAGTAGAACAGCGTCCAGTCCGCCATCCATGCGCGCGGCTCATAGGCGTAGAGGGTGAAGGTCCGCTGGACGAAATGGTCGAGATAGAGGCCGAAATTCTGCACAAGCGCGCGCAGCAGGAACAGGGTCGGGCCGACCGCCAGCACGAACAGCATCAGCAGCACGGCGAGAGTGAGATTGAGTTCCGACAGACGGCGGATGCCGCGATCCGCGCCGCTCAGCATCGACAGCGTCGCCGCGCCCATGACGAGCGCGATCACGATGATCTTGGTCATCACCGTGTCGGGCATGCCGTAGACATAGTCGAGGCCCGCCGTCATCTGCGACACGCCAAAGCCCAGCGACGTCGCGATGCCGAACACAGTGCCGCAAACCGCAAAAATGTCGATCGCGTCGCCCAGCGGTCCATGGATGCGCTTGCCGAGCAGCGGCGAAAGCCCCGATCGCAGGGTCAGCGGCAGCCCCTTGCGATAGGTGAAATAGGCCAGGCTCATGCCGACCAGCGCGTAGATCGCCCAGGCATGGACGCCATAATGGTGGAAGGTGATCGCCATCGCTTCGCGCGCGGCGAGGATGGTGCCGCTTTCGACGTCGGGCGGTGAGATATAATGCTGCACCGGCTCGGCGACCGCGAAATACATGAGGCCAATCCCCATGCCGGCAGCGAACAGCATGGCAAGCCAGGAAATATAGGGAAAGTCCGGCTCCGCATCGTCCGGCCCCAGCTTGAGCTTGCCCGCCGGCCCGAAGCCGAGCGCGATCACGACCACGAGGAAAGCAGCCACCGAAGCGATGTAGAACCAGCCGAAGCTGTCGATCGCCCAGGCCTGCGCGCTGCGGAAGGCCATGTCGGCGGTTCCGGGCATCAGCAGAGTCGTCATCAGCAACGCGGCGATGATGGAGGAGGCGCCCCAGAAAACGCGGGGATTCATATGGTCGCTGCGCATCGTCAAGCTTAACCCAGGTTGAAACGCCTGGCTAACGAACGGCGGGTGCGAAGAGTTGCTAAAATTGGTCCGCGATGTCGATCAGGCCGAGCAGCTTGCGCGGCGCGATTTCACGCCAGCTCGCGCGCAGCCGGTCGGCGACATGGTCCCAGTCGGTATCGCCAAGGTCGAGGCGGATTCCGACCCAGCCGTCGCCGAAATAGGGCGGCCGATAATAGCGCGCGGGATCGCGTTCGATCAGCGCGGCCTGTTCTTCGGGTGCGGACGTCTTGACCAGCAGGGCGATGATGCCGTCGCCATGATGGTCCTGGGTGAAATAGGCGAACTTCTTGCCCTTGGCGATGCCGAAGCAGGGCATGCCGTGCGAGGTCACCTCGTCCGCCTCCGGCAGCGCCATGGCGAGGGCGCGTACCTTGTCGAGCACATAGGCGGGCTGGCTTTCGCGCGTCACGAAGTCGGCGAGGACGCGGGGGTAGAGCTGATGCTCCGCCATCAGCACGCGCGCGGCAAGGGCGTCGGTGGTGTCGCCGGGAAGGATCGCGACCGGCGTCTGGTCGAGGACCGGGCCATCGTCCAGCTCGGCGGTGACGATGTGGACGGAGCAGCCGCCGTGGCTGTCTCCGGCCGCGAGCGCCCGCTCATGCGTGTCGAGGCCCTTGTAGAGTGGCAGAAGGCTCGGGTGGATGTTGAGCATCCGGCCTTCCCACCCGCCGACGAATTCGGGCGAGAGCAGGCGCATATAGCCGGCGAGCGCGACATATTGCACATTCGCGGCGCGCAGTTGAGCGTCGATCAGCGCGTCGAACTCGGCGCGTTTCATGCCCTTGTGGCTGTGCGCATAGGTCGCGATCCCTTCCGCCGCCGCGAGGCGAAGCCCGGCGGCGTCCGGATCGTTCGACGCGACCAGCACCAGCTCAAAGGGGCAGGCCGGGTTCTTCGCCGCGTACAGCAGCGCGCCCATATTCGACCCGCGACCGGAAATGAGGACGGCGACCCTGGCTTTCGTCATCTGCGTCAACCCTGCTCGATCAACCCTTGTGCGTCGCGGTCCAGTCCGCACGGGCGCTCCATGTCTCCGTAGCGCCGTGGACCGTGCAGCCCTTGTCGCCCGCTTCGACCGCGCCGATGCGGTGAACGGTCTCGCCTGCATCCTCCAGTGCCTGGGTGACGGCGGCGACGTGCGCTTCGTCAACGCTCAGCACCATGCCCACGCCGCAATTGAAGGTGCGGGCCATTTCCTCCGGCTCGATATTCCCCTGCGCCTGTAGGAAGGCCATCAGGCGCGGCTGCTCCCAACTGCCGGCGTCGACGACGGCGTGGCAGTCTTCGGGCAGGACGCGCGGGATGTTTTCGAGGAGGCCGCCGCCGGTAATATGGGCGAGCGCGTTGATCATCCCTGCGCGCACCAGCGGCAGCAGGCTCTTCACATAGATGCGCGTCGGCGCCATCAGCGCGTCGATCAGCAGGACTTCATTGTCGAACAGGGCAGGGCGATCGAGCTTCCACCCCTTGTCGGTGGCAAGCCGGCGCACGAGCGAGAAGCCGTTGGAATGCACGCCCGAGGAGGCCAGGCCGAGGAGCACGTCGCCCGCCTTCACCCGGTTGCCGGTCAGCGCCTGGCTGCGTTCGACCGCGCCGACGCAAAAGCCCGCAAGGTCATAATCGCCGTTCGCATACATGCCCGGCATTTCCGCCGTTTCGCCGCCGATCAGCGCGCAGCCGGCGATGCCGCACCCTTCGGCAATGCCCGCGATGACGCGTTCGGCCACGCCGCTCTCGAGCTTTCCGGTCGCATAATAATCAAGGAAGAAAAGCGGCTCGGCGCCCTGGACGATCAGGTCGTTGGCGCACATGGCGACGAGGTCGATGCCGACGCCGTCGTGGCGGTCATGCTCGATCGCGAGCTTGAGCTTGGTGCCGACGCCGTCATTGGCGGCGACCAGCAGCGGATCGTCATAGCCCGCGGCTTTCAGATCGAAAAAGCCGCCGAAGCCGCCCAGTTCGGCGTCTGCGCCGGGACGGCGCGTGGCGCGCGCGAGGGGGGCTATGGCGCGCACCAGCGCATTGCCGGCCGCGATGTCGACGCCTGCCTTGGCGTAGCTGTAGGATTCTGTATCGCTCATGCTCCGCGCCCTAGAACAATGTGAGCGACAGGGGAACCGTCCAGTCGCGCAAGTCCCACGCCTTCGCGCTTGGCAGGCCGACCGTTTCCCGGCAAAAGGCCGCGCGTGAGCCTGTCCCTACCCAAGCCAGCCCTTTTGTCCGCGCGGTCGTGGCGCTTTCTGTCGCGGCCGGTTCAGGTCGTGCTGGCGGTTCTGCTCGGCCTCGCCGCCGCCTCGCTCTATGCGCAGATGGAGGGGGAGCGCGGCGTGCCGCCGATCGCCAGCGGTGGCGATTTCGAAGTGCGCGGGGTCAAGGTCGACGTGCTCGCCAAGGATGCGCAGACCGCCCGCGAACAGGGCTGGCGCCTCGCGCAGCGGCAGGCGTGGCGGATGCTCTGGAC
>JBEVMZ010000091.1:0-3055 GCA_040508335.1 Sphingobium sp. | reverse complement strand
TCGATCCTGTCGGGCCATCCCTATCATCGCGAAGGCTGAAAGGCTGGCGCAAGGCCACGCTTTTGCCTAGGCAGGGCGATGTGACGGGGATCGGGGCGAAGCGCGGCATCATCATCGCCTTGGGCGTGAGCCTTTTGCTGCCCATGGGCGGAGGCAGAGCGCAGCCGCCGCGCGGCGACATCATCCTGCCCGGCACCGCCGCCACCAGCCTGGCCCAGGAGCAGGCGGCGCTGAAAGCTGCGCGCGCGCAATCGCGGGACGCAGACGAGCGGTCGATACGGCTGGAAAAGCAGGCGGCGCTGGCGCGGGACGCGGCCGAGGGCGCGCGCCGCCGCGCGGCCGCCACCGCCGCGCGCATCCAGCGGGCCGAAGCCGATATTCAGGCCGGACAGGCGCGCATCGCCATCATCGCGCGGCTGCAACGGGCGCAGGCGGCGCGGCTCGCGGCGCGGCAGGCCCCGGTCGTGCGCCTGACGGCGGCCCTTCAGATGATGGCAAGCCGCCCGCTCGCGCTCGCGCTCGTGCAGCCTGGATCGGTGAGCGATGCCGTGCATATGCGCGCAGTGCTGGATCAGGTGCTGCCGGTTATCCGGGCGCGCACTGCCGGTCTGCGCGCCGAGCTCGACCGTAGCCGGGCGCTGCGCGCGACGGCGCAGCAGGCCGCCGACGCGATGGCGCGCAGCCGTGCCGACCTGGAGCGCGAAAAGCTGGCGCTCAACCGGCTGGAGACGCAAAAGCGGGTGGCGGCGCGCGACTATCGCGCGAACGCCGGGTACGAGAGCGAACGCGCGCTGGCATTGGGCGAACGGGCGCGCGATATCGTCGATCTCATGGACCGGCTGGAGGAGGCCGGTGACCTGCGTGAGCGGCTGGCGGCGCTGCCCGGCCCGCTGATGCGACCGGCGCGCCCCGCCGCCGCCGCCGCGCGAGATATGCCCGATCGCGGCGCTGCGTCCTCCGGGCCGCCGGCCTATCGCCTGCCCGTGGTGGGGCAGTTGGTGACGGGCATGGGCGAGGTCAGCGACAGCGGCGTGCGGGCGCGGGGGCTCACCATCGCGGCGCAGGCCGGCGCGCTCGCCGTTGCGCCGGCGGCGGGGCGGATCGCCTTTGCCGGGCCGTATCGTGGCTATGGCCAGATCCTGATCATCGATCATGGCGCGGGCTGGACGAGCCTGCTGACGGGGCTGCATCGGCTGACCGCGAACGTCGGCGACAGCGTGCGGCAGGGCGACCCTGTCGGGGTGGCGGGAAGCGGGCGGCCGTTGCTGACCACAGAACTGCGCCGCAACGGGCGGCCGGTCGATATCGTGCCGCTCGTCGGGGGCGCCTGAACGCCTGTTAACCGGCCGCTCATCGACCGTGCGGCATGATCGTCCATAACGGCTTTTGCGCGCCCGCGAAAAAGCGCCTATGCGGGTTATCCATGTCAGGACACAAGACGCCGATGAAATCCTCTTTCTACCGGGGCGCGCTCGCGCTCGGGGCGCTCGCGCTCGTCCCCGCCACCACCGCCGCGCTCTCGGCCGGCGAAGCGTCGAGCTACAAGGCGCTCGATGAATTCATGGACGTGTTCCAGAAGGTGCGGACCGACTATGTCGAGAAGGTCGACGATGAAAAGCTGATCAAGGGCGCGATCGACGGCATGCTCGCGAGTCTCGACCCGCACAGCAGCTTCCTCGACGCGCGCGATTTCCAGAATCTGCGCACCCAGACCGAGGGCAGCTATGGCGGTCTTGGCCTGTCGGTCACGCAGGAGGACGGCGCGGTCAAGGTTATCGCGCCGACGCAGGATACGCCGGCCTGGCGCGCGGGGATCAAGGCGGGCGACTATATCACGCATATCGATGGGCAGCTCATCTATGGCGGGACGCTCGACGAGGCGGTCGACAAGATGCGGGGTGCGCCCAACACGCCGATCAAGCTGACCATCGTGCGGTCCGGCCGGGAAAAGCCGATCGAGCTGACGTTGGTGCGCGAGATCATCACCTTGAAGCCCGTCAAATGGGAGGTGAAGAACAATGTCGGCATCATCAACATCGTCAGCTTCTCGGCCAATACCGGCGCCGACGTGCGGCAGGCGCTGCGCAGCATAGACAAGTCGCTGGGGCACAAGCCGACCGGCTATATCCTCGACATGCGCTCCAACCCCGGCGGTCTGCTGGACGAGGCGGTCGCAGTGAGCGACGCCTTCCTCGAACGCGGCGAAATCGTGTCGCAGCGCGGCCGCGCCAAGGGCGACGTCGAGCGCTATTATGCCAAGCCCGGCGACGATGCGAAGGGCCTGCCGGTCATCGTCCTGGTCGATGCCGGATCGGCGTCGGCGTCGGAGATCGTCGCGGGCGCGCTGCAGGATCAGCACCGTGCACTCATCATGGGCGAGCGCAGCTTCGGCAAGGGCAGCGTGCAGACGATGCTGCCGCTGTCCAACACCACCGCGCTCAAGCTGACGACGGCGCGCTATTATACGCCCTCGGGTCGGTCGGTGCAGGAAGGCGGGATCGAGCCCGACATCAAGGTGCCGCAGATTTCCGACCCGGATTACAAGGCGCGGCCGAAATTCCGCGAGAGCGACCTGCGCCGGCACCTGATCAACGAGATCAAGACCGATGACGCCGCCCTTCAGGAAGACAGCAAGGACGATCCGCGCTTCTCCGCGACCGCCGAGCAGCTCAAGAAGCAGGGGATCGAAGACTTCCAGCTCGATTATGCGATCAAGACGGTCGCGCGGTTGGCGGGCAAGCCCGGCGGCGTGATGGCGCTCAGCACCCAGGGTCAGAAGGCGGCGGCGACATAAGCATCGGCGGCAGCCTTCGCAGCGGCGCGCTGCCCGGCCTTGCCCGTGCGCGGATGCTGGCGCTGGTCGTGCCCGCGTTGCTGCTGGGCGGGGCCTATGTTTCGCAATATTGGGGTGGCCTTGCGCCGTGCGAGATGTGCTGGTGGCAACGTTACGGCCATATGGCGGCGATCCCGCTGGCGCTGCTGGCGTTTTTCACCCGGCGGCATCGGGATGCGAGCGCTTTGCTGACGCTGCTGGCCGGGATCGCCATCCTGTCGA
>JBEVMZ010000032.1:0-9668 GCA_040508335.1 Sphingobium sp. | reverse complement strand
GCTCGGGCAACCTCTCCATCACGCAGGGCGTGAAGGCGACGTTGAGCAAGGCGATCAAGGAAGCCACGCTCGACCCCGACATTGAAACCATCCTCAATTGCGACACCATGTACCGCGCCGCGCAACTGGTCGGGCAGGCGATGCGCGAAATGCAGCTGCTCTACCGCTCGACCCTGGAAAAACAGGGGTCCGCACCGGGCGCCTCGATCATGCTCGCGGGCCAGCGCAAGGGCGGCAAGCCCCGCCTCTACCTCGTCTATTCGGCCGGCAATTTCATCGAAGCGACCGCCGATACGCCCTTCTTCCAGATCGGCGAGCATAAATATGGCAAGCCCATACTCGACCGCATCATCCACCGCGACACCAGCCTGGAGGATGCGACCAAGGCCGCGCTCGTCTCGATGGATTCGACGCTGCGCTCCAACCTCTCGGTCGGCATGCCCCTCGACCTCGTCGTCATCGAAAGCGACAGCTTCGACTTCCGCGTCCGCACCCGGATAGAGGCGGACGACGAACAATTCGCCCAAATCTCCCAAAGCTGGAGCGCCGCACTGCGCAAGGGGTTCGAGGACCTGCCAAACGTGCTGGGGTAGGGGGCCAGGGGCTGCGGTGGCCGAAACCGCCCGGCCCGCACCTTCACCTGAGCGCAGGCTGCCTGCAACGTCGGCCCAAATCCCATCGCGGAGCGAAGACTGGCACCTCAAGCTCCCCCCTCCTTAAATCCGTCATGCCAGCGTAGGCTGGCATCTCATGCAGCGACGCGAAACGCCCGACCGAGACGCTCGCCCCCGACCCCCCAAGACAAGGCCCGAAACCCCAGCCGTCGCTGGAGTGACGAGAGGGAGCCCCGCCCATATTCCTCCGTCATGCTAAACCCGTTTCAACAATCATCTTCGGACCGTTGGCGCTGCACGGCAGACGGAGCATCGCAAGAAGCGCACAAAGCTTTTGTCGAGTATCGTCCTGAGCTAGGCATATCGTATGCACATGATCATTCGCGACGCCGTAGCCCGCGACGAGGAGCACGCCGTCATGCTGTGGCGCGTCTGTGGCTTGGTCGCGAGTTACAACGACCCCTGCACCGATTTTCGTTTCGCGACGCATGGCGAGAACTCCACAGTGCTGGTTGCCGAGGATGCGGAAGGTCGCGTGATCGGCACCGTAATGGTGGGCCATGACGGCCATCGAGGTTGGCTCTACTATGTTGCATCTGCGCCGGAGCGCCGGGGGCAGGGCATTGGCCGGGCAATGGTCGAAGCCGGCGAAGAGTGGCTGCGGGAGCGGCAGGTCGCTAAGGTGCAACTCATGGTTCGTGAGACCAATATGTCCGTTGTGCAATTCTATGAGCGGCTCGGCTATGAGGACATGCCACGCGTGCTGATGAGCAAATGGCTCAACCATCCCTGACAGGACGGCATCACCGGTGCCCGGATCGGCCGTACACAGCGACCTGTTTCGATAAATATCGGATTGCCAGGACGACAGGCCCGTGACGCCTCGAAGTCGCGAATATTCTTTTCCTTCTGGTGTTTCGCACAAAGTTCGGGGATCAGACCTGATGCCCGAACATCCTGCGCTGCCGAGTGATTTTCCGCCCTGCGATACCAGGGCACCGGACGACGGCGGGTGTCCGGCGCTTGCTGACCGATCCGATAATCATGTGGCCGCCGGCGCACATTTCGCGCGCCGTTTTGGGCGCTGGCCGGTGCCGGTGCATGATCCGAATGCGCTGATAAACGACTATATCTTCGATCGGATGATCGATCCTGTCTGGACGACAATGGAACGCGCCGTGGTGGACAAGGCGACGGCCAAGGCCGAAGCGCTCAAGCTGTCGCCAAACATTCGTGTGCCGGACACATTGGCTATCATTTCGATCGATGACCTCCCCTCGTCGGAAGCACTGTTTGCGGCGTTGAGCCCGTTCATCGGCAGACCGGCCATAGCCAAGCCGACCCACGCCAGCGGGGGGGTCGTCTATCTTGAGCATCTGTCATCCCCGCAGCAGCTCGATGGGTTGTTTACGCTGGCGTCGATCGACTATTCCACGGTCCTGCGTGAAATGCAGTATCATGGCCTGAAACGGCAGATCATCGTGGAAACGCTTGTGCCGACGCTGGCTGGGCAGTCGCCGGACGACTATAAGTTTCACTGCGTCGATGGTGAAGCGATACTTTGCCAGATCGATCATAGCCGCTTCGATAAGCCGTGGAGCCGGCTGCTCAAGCTGCCCGATCTTGCGCCATTCGATGAGGCGGACGGTCTGGCATGGCCAATGACCTATCGGCAGCCCACTTCTGAAAGGACCGCGTCGATGATCGAAATCGCCCGCTCGCTGTCGCGGCCATTTCGCTTTGTCCGGGTCGATCTGTACGATAGCCCCGATGGCATCTACTTCGGCGAGTGGACCTTCTCTCCCGCAGCAGCCCTTGGCATCGCGCCTTCGGCTGCAGGCGATCATGCAGTCAATCCGACGCATCTCGCCTATAGCGAGGCAATGATGTCCGCCATAAAGCTTGTCAAAATCCCCGGCGGGCGATGAACCAGACATAATGTCGGCTTTTAAGATTGCCGATTGGCAGGCGGAACGGCCGAGTTTGATCGGTCGCGGACATACGGCTTGATGCGTCTTTAGCCAGTGTCATACCCCGCGCGCCTGGTCTCGGGGTCCGTGCCTGTGTTCATCACATCCCGACGGCAAACCTGTCCTACACATCGCTCGACCGCTATGCTCAGCAACCCACCATCCCGCACCCCCCAATAGGACTAACCCCACGCAACGAAAATGTCGTTTCCCTGCGACCTTTGCGACTTTAGCCCTCCGCCTTGCACCCGCCCCGCGACCCCTTATCTCTCCCTTCAACCCGAATCACGACAGTCCAAAGGCTTTCCATGACCGCGACCCACTCGACCCGCATGCTGATCCTTGGCTCCGGCCCCGCCGGCCTTTCCGCCGCCATCTACGGCGCGCGCGCCGGCCTTGCGCCGATCGTCGTGCAGGGGATGCAGCCGGGCGGGCAACTCACCATCACCACGGACGTCGAAAACTATCCCGGCTTCCGCGACGTTATCCAGGGACCCTGGCTGATGGAGCAGATGCAGGCGCAGGCCGAACATGTCGGCGCCAAGATGGCCTATGACCAGATCGTCGACATCGACCTGTCCGAACGCCCCTTCCGCCTGCGCGGCGACGGCGGCACGCTCTATGTCGCCGACACGCTGGTCATCTGCACCGGCGCGCAGGCGCGCTGGCTGGGCGTCGAGGGGGAGGAGCATCTCCAGGGTAAGGGGGTGAGCGCCTGCGCCACCTGCGACGGGTTCTTCTATCGCGGCAAGAAAGTCGTGGTGATCGGCGGCGGCAACACCGCAGTCGAGGAAGCGCTCTACCTCACCAACCACAGCCATGACGTGACCCTGATCCACCGCCGCGATTCGCTGCGCGCGGAGAAGATCCTGCAACAGCGCCTCTTCGCCCATCCCAGCATCAAGGTGGTCTGGAATCAGAAGGTCGAACGCTTCGTCGGCGGCGGCGATCCGGAAGGTCTGGTCGGCGTCGACCTAATCGACACGGTGACGGGCGTGAAGTCGCACATTCCGACCGACGGCGGCTTCGTAGCGATCGGCCATCACCCCTCGACCGAACTCTTCGCCGGCCAGCTTCCGCTCGACGAAGGCTATATTCTGGTCGAGCAGGGCACGACCCGCACCTCTATCCCCGGCGTCTTCGCGGCGGGCGACGTAACCGACAAAGTCTATCGGCAGGCGGTGACGGCGGCCGGCATGGGCTGCATGGCCGCGCTCGACGTCGAGAAATTCCTGGCCGAAGCCGATTTCGAAGCGATGGCGGCGGAGTAGGAAGGGCGCAGGTCCGGGGCGATCAGCCTCGGACTTTCGCCTGCGCGAAAGCGACGAGTGACCCGAAGGTCTCGAACGTGTCGCCGTCGATATCCTCATCGTCGATCAGGATGTCGAAGCGGTCCTCCATCTCGGTCAGCACGCCTGCGACCGCCATGGAGTCCAGTTCCGGCAACGCTCCGAAGAGAGGCGTGCCGGCCTTGAAGGCATCGACCCGCGCCTGCGACAGCGCCAGCGTGTCGCGGAGGAGGGCGCGGATGTCGTCTTGGCTGATGCTGCTGTTGTCGGCCTGCATGGCGCGTCTCCTAAAAGGTTCGCCGCTATCCCACAAGCGCCGAAATCGCCGTCCGCGCCGCCGGCAGCCAGCTCGAAGGGGCGCGCGGATTGAAACAGTCCACCCGCATCAGCGGCCGCCGCTCGTCCATCCACGCCGCCTTATAGCCATTGTCCCCCGTCCCATAATCGATCACCCGCGCGCCGTCCCGGTCGATCACATGGGCGAACATCGCATGGGCAAGCAGCGTCCCCGGCGACGCCCGGTCGAACGCCGCGTCATGCGACAGCTTGTGGATGAGCGCGACGCTCTTTTCCACCGACCAGAATTGCGCCGCCACCGCCCGGCCGTCCTTCCGGGCAAAGCCAAGCCGCAATGTCCCCGCCGCACTCTCGCGGGAAGCAAGCGCGTGCAGGAAGTCGAGGCATGGCTCCGCGTCCTTCCAACTGCGCGCATGCACATCGACATAATCGCGCCACAGCGCATCGGTCAGCACCGTCCCGACCTCCAGAACGAACGGCGCGCCGCGCCCCTTGCGCCGCACCGTCTCGCGCAGCCTGCCGGGTCTCCCTTCCCAATAGGCGGCGAAATCCCGATCGCCCAGATCGATTCGGTAACGCCCGCCCATCGGCCGCTGCACCGCAAACCAGCCCGCACGGCGAAAGGCGGACAGGATCGGCTGTGGCGCTTCCACCGGATAAAGGTCGATCTGTGCGACACCGCGCATCAGCGACTTGGCGATCACGCTCAGCAGCCGCGCCTGCGCTGCCGCATCGGGTTCGCCCAGAAAGATCGGTCCCCAATCGAAGCTGTACCAATTGGCCATGGCCGACAGCCGGCCATCGCCATCCTCGATCAGGAACAGCCACGCCTCCGCATCGCCCTCGATCGCCCGAACGATGCGCGGCTGCCGGTCCGCCATGCAGTGGGCGTGCAGCAGCGCGAACCAGTCGGCCTGCTCGAACAGCCATCCCGCCCTCGCCCGGTCGAGCCGCCCGCCGATCGCGTCCAGCGCCTCGGCGATGCTGCGATATTCCCTTGCGACCGGCAATCCACTATCTCCCTGCGCGAGCGGCCATGGCGTAACGAGTATATCTGGACATGAGGTTAAGCGGCGCAACCCCTTATCATCCCACCATGATCGACGGGCTCGCCGTGCGCCCGATCGACCATGTCCTGCTGCGCGGGCGATCTGAAGACCCGGCCTTAGGCGATCGCTCCGGAACGATGGACTATGCCACGCTCGAAGCGATGGTGAGCAGGCTGGCGGGGTGGCTCGCCCATTTCGGCTTTGAACCCGGCGCGCGGATCGCCAGCTGGATCGCCAAGGGGCCGGTCGCCGCGCTGATGCCACTCGCCGCGCCGCGCGCTGGCCTCGTCCATGTGCCCGTCAATCCGCTGCTCAAACATGCGCAGGTCGCGCATATCCTCGACGATAGCGGCGCGCGCCTGCTGATCGGCACGGCGGCGCGTCTGGCGACGCTGGACGATGACGACCTGCCGACGGGCTGCCAGGCCCTGCCCGAAAGCGATGCCGCAGAGGCGTTCGACAGCGACGCGGGCCTGCCCCCATCGAACGCCGCGCCCGACGATCTCGCCGCGATCCTTTATACCAGCGGATCGACCGGACGGCCCAAGGGCGTGATGCTCAGCCACGCCAATCTCTGGGTCGGCGCAGCGTCGGTCGCCGACTATCTGAAGCTCGCGCCCGAGGACCGCACGCTCTGCCTGCTGCCCTTCAGCTTCGACTATGGACAGAACCAACTGCTTTCCACATGGTTCGCGGGCGGCAGCGTCACGCCGCTCGATTATCTCACCCCCCGCGACGTGGTGAAGGCGGTGGAGCGACATGACATCACCACCCTTGCGGGCGTACCACCACTCTGGACGCAGCTGACCGAACTCGACTGGCCGAGCGAAACGGCCGCCCGTCTTCGCCGGCTCACCAACAGCGGCGGCGCGCTCACCCGCCCGCTGGTGGCGAAGCTGCGCCGACTTTTCGCGCAGGCCGACCTCTATCCCATGTATGGCCTGACCGAAGCCTTTCGCTCGACCTACCTGCCGCCGGCGCTGGTCGATAGCCATCCCGACAGCATGGGCGCAGCCATCCCCCATGCCGAGATACTGGTCGTCCGCCCTGACGGTTCGCCGACCGCTACGGACGAGCAGGGCGAACTCGTGCATTGCGGGCCGCTGGTGGCGCAAGGCTATTGGCAGGACGCCGAGCGGACTGCCGAGCGCTTTCGGCCGGCGCCCGCGACTTCGCGCTATGGCGGCATGGCGGTCTGGTCGGGCGATCAGGTGAGGCGTGACGGACAAGGCCTGCTCTATTTCGTCGGTCGCGACGATGCGATGATCAAGTCGGCCGGCAACCGCATCAGCCCGACCGAGATCGAGGAGGCCGCGCTCGCCGCGCCCTATATCGCCGAAGCGGTCGCGGTCGGCGTGCCCGACGAGCGGCTGGGCCAGGCGATATGCCTGATCCTGCGCGGTCCTGAAGAAGCACGCGCCGGGGTGGAGGCGCATCTGCGCGCGCAGCTCCCCAATTTCATGCAGCCGCGCACCATCCTGCTCCTGCCCGAATTTCCCCGCACCCCCAATGGCAAGATCGATCGCGTCGCACTGGCGCAAACCCATGCGCGGGGTTGACGAAGCACGCTGATGCCCGCACGGCCAAGCGGCCGTTTCAGCCAGGACAGATGACATGAAGCCGATGGGCCCCATTCCCCCATGGTTCGAGAGCGAAGACGATATGCTGCTGATCGCCGGCTGCGGCGCGGCGAGCCTGGTGGACGATGCCGGCGACACGCCCTTGTTCGTCTATGACATGGGCATCGTCGAAGCACAGGTGCGCGCCTTTCGCGAAGCCATGCCGGAGGCCGTCGATCTTCATTATGCGATCAAGGCCAACCCCTATGCCCCGCTGCTAGTGCGGATGGTGGGCCAAGTCGAGGGCTTCGACGTCGCGTCGGGCGGCGAACTCGCCATGGCGCTGGCGGCTGGCATGGACCCTGCGCGCATCAGCTTTGCCGGCCCCGGCAAACGTGACGACGAACTGCGCGCCGCGATCGACGCCGGTATCACCGTCAATCTGGAGTCGGAAGGGGAAGGACGCCGCGCGCTTGCGGTCGCCGAAATGCTGGGCAAGCGGCCGCGCCTGGCCGTGCGGGTCAATCCAGACTTTCACCTCAAGGGTTCGGGCATGCGGATGGGCGGCGGCGCCAAGGCCTTCGGCGTCGACGCCGACCGCGCCGCAGCGCTCGCCCGCGCGATGATCGATGCGGGCGCGGACTGGCGCGGCTGGCATATCTTTGCCGGCAGCCAGAATCTCGACGCGCAGGCGATCATCGAAACGCAAGGCGCGACGCTCGATCTCGCCGCGCGCCTCTCCGATGCGGTGGGGGAGGTGCCTCCACTCGTCAATCTGGGCGGCGGTTTCGGCATCCCCTATTTCCCCGCCGACGAGCGGCTCGACATTCGCCCCATAGGCGCGGCGCTGGGTCAGGCGCTGGGCGCGCCCGCCGATATCCTGCGCGGCAGCAAGTTCGCGATCGAGCTGGGACGCTGGCTGGTGGGGGAGGCCGGGGTCTATCTGACCCGCGTGATCGACGTGAAGATCAGCCAGGGCGAAACCTTCGTCGTGGTCGACGGCGGGCTCCATCATCAACTTGCCGCCAGCGGCAATTTCGGCACGGTCGTCCGCCGCAACTACCCGCTCGCAGTCGCCAACCGCTTCGGCATCGCGCCGGCTGACGATCCGGTCACCGTCGTCGGCTGCCTGTGCACCCCGATCGACAAGCTGGGCGACAAGGTCGCGCTACCGCCCGTTCAGGAGGGCGATCTTGTTGCGATCTTTCTGGCAGGCGCCTATGGCGCAAGCGCGAGCCCGACCGCGTTCCTTGGCCATCCAAGTCCCCGCGAGCTTTTACTTGGCTGAAATCGCCGGAACTTAGCTCTAACAGTATCTTTACCCTTTTGGGCCAAGAAGAATATCGATGACAACCGCCTCGACCCCGCCGTCCATCGGCGGCGTGATCGCGCACGGCGGCGGCTTAAAGGGGTATGATGATGCAATTCGGGCGGATTTCCTTGGTGCTGGCGGGCGTTTCGCTACTGGCGGGATGCGCCGGCGGGACGACCGGCGGGCCTCAGCTTCCGCCGGCATCCTTCGTCTCGACTCAGGAAGGGCCGGGCGAGGAATATGTCATCGGCCCGCTCGACGACCTCACCATCTTCGTGTGGCGCAACCCGGAACTGGGCGCGAAGGTTCAGGTGCGCCCCGACGGCCGCATCACCACGCCGCTGATCACCGACATGCCGGCCGTGGGCAAGACGCCCAAGATGCTGGCGGACGACATCAAGCTGGCGCTCACGCAATATATCGAAAACCCGCTGGTGTCGGTCATCGTCAACAATTTCTCGGGCACCTTCAGCCAGCAGGTGCGGATCGTCGGCGCGACCGAAAAGCCCGCCTCGATACCCTATCGCGCGAACATGACCCTGCTCGACGCGATGATCGCGGTCGGCGGGCTGTCGGAATATGCCGCCGGCAATCGCGCGCGTTTGATCCGCTTTGACAAGGAATCGGGCAAGCAGCGCGAATATAATGTGCGCCTGACCGACTTGCTCAAGCGCGGCGACACTAAAGCCAATGTGCAGCTTGCGCCTGGCGATGTAATCATCATTCCTGAAAGCATGTTCTGATGTCCGGGCTTTACGATGAACTGCTGTTGATGCTGCATGGCATCTGGCGCCGCCGCTGGCTCGCTTTGGCGGTCGCCTGGGGCGTGTGCATGCTGGGCTGGCTCGGGGTCGCGCTGATCCCCAACAGCTACGAATCCAAAGCGCGCGTCTATGTGAAGACGCAGTCGCTGCTGGAGGACAAGGTCGGCATCACGCAGGTCCAGTCGCAACAGGAACTCGACCGCATGCGCCAGACGCTGGCGAGCGCGGACAACCTCGAAAAGGTCGTGCGGGACACCGATCTGTCGCAGACCGTATCGGGCGAACGCGAAGTCGCGGCCAAGATTGCGTCCCTGCGGGAAAATCTCACCATCACCGCGCAGGCCGATCCCAGCATGATCGACATCAGCGCCAAGTCGGCAGACTCCACTTTGTCGGACGGTGCCAACGCCCGCATCGCGCAGCAGGTCGTGCAAAAGCTGATCGACATTTTCCAGGAGGAAAACCTGTCGGGTGGCCGCACTGAAACGAAGCAGAGCCTCGCCTTCCTCGACCAGCAGATCGCCGGACGCGGCAAACAACTCGAAGCAGCCGACCAGCGCCGCGTCGAGTTCGCGCAGCGCTATGTCGGGTTGCTGCCCGGTGCCGGCTCGATCAGCCAGCGCATGGATGCGGCGCGGATGGAAGTGAACAATATCGACTCGCAGCTGGTGCAGGCGCAAAGCGCGCTGTCGGCGATGAACGGCCAGTTGGCCGGCACGCCGCAGACGCTGCCCGGCGCCGGTCCGGCCGGCGGCCCCTCGGCACTGGCGCAGGCGCAGTCCGAACTGGCCGGCATGCGCGCGCGCGGCTGGAC
>JBEVMZ010000010.1:0-7855 GCA_040508335.1 Sphingobium sp. | reverse complement strand
GCGCGCAATCCATTCACCCAGGATCTGACCGGTTGCGCATTCTCGACGACGGGCGGGGGACGCTGCTTCAACGATGCGCTCTCGGGCGTCACCGGCGCGAACTTCCGCTTTCGGGGCGTTGCCGCGCAATATGGTGCGACCTTCGGCGCCTGGCAGTGGGGCATCGGCGGCGGCTATTCGCAGCGCAGATTCATCACCGCCGGCAATGAGCGGGTGCTTGTGCGCGGCACCAAGGATGAAAACTGGTTCGCCAACAGCAATTTCACCTACACGATCAACGATCGCGATAATCTCGATACCATTGTCTATTTCAACTATTTCGATGGCACCGGCCGGACCGACGTCACCAACATCGGTGCCTCGACAAGCTACTTCAAAGGTCTGACGCGGCGCCTGTCGGCGTCGGCCTCGCTTGGCGTGGACAGCGTCAAGGCCGACGAGATCGACACGGTTATCAGCGCCATGGGCCAGCTTGGCCTGCGTTACAGCTTCTAAAGAGATTTCCGGCTATCGTCCGCTTCATGCGGTCGATGCGCCGTGTGGAGAAGAGCAGATGTACGATCAGTTCTACGGTTTGCAGGGTCGCCCCTTCCAGCTGACACCCGATCCGCAATTTTATTTCGAGAGCGCGACGCACCGCAAGGCGCTGTCTTATCTCGGCTATGGACTGGCGCAGGGGGAGGGCTTCATCGTCATCACCGGTGATATCGGCGCGGGCAAGACAACGCTGGTCGGGCATTTGATGAACACGATCGATCCTGTTCGTCTGACGGCGATCAAGATCGTCTCGACCCAGGTCCAGGGCGACGACATGCTGCGCCTCGCCGCGCAGGGTTTCGGCATTGCGGCTGACGGAGTCGCCAAGGCGCAACTGCTCCAGCGGATCGAGCAATATCTGCATCAGCAGGCGCGTGCGGGGCGGCGCACGCTGCTCATCGTGGACGAGGCACAGAACCTGCCGGTCTCCGCGCTCGAAGAGCTGCGCATGCTCTCCAACTTCCAGCTCGGCGGTCAGTCGCTGCTCCAGATCTTCCTGCTCGGCCAGCCGGAGTTTCGCGATCTGGTGAAGTCGCCCGAGCTCGAACAGTTGCGCCAGCGCGTCATCGCCACCCATCATCTCGAACCGATGATGGAAGTGGAGGTCGAACCCTATATCGTCCATCGCCTGTCGGTGGTCGGCTGGACCGGTAATCCGCGTTTCACGCCCGACGCCTTCGCCCGCATCTATGCCGCGACCGATGGTGTGCCGCGCCGCGTCAACGTCCTTGCCAGCCGCGTATTGCTGATGGGGGCGATCGACCAGCTGCGGCGGATCGACGGGGCGGCAGTGGACGCGGTCGCGGCCGATATGGGCATCGACGTCGATCAGCGGCCGACGGCAATCGCGCGCTCCATCCTCGATCATGTCGGGGAGCCGGAGGCGGCCTCCGAAGAACCAACTGTCGCCGCGCTGGAGCCGACGGTTCCTGAAGACATCGTCTTCGAAGAGCCGTATATGGAGGCGGAGCAGGAGACGGCCACTGAACCGCGGGACGATGCCGAAGCGACGATCTGGCCTGATGTGGCCGAAGAAGTAGCGATCGAGGCAGCCTTCTGGCAGGCGCCGGTCGACGTCGAAGTCGACAACGCGCCTAACCATTCCGAACAGGATGCTTTCGATGTCATTGAGATCGAAGAAGATCGCATCGAATCGGATGAGGATAAGGCCGAGGCAGTGCTTGACGGACCGACCTGGCATCAGAGCGAAGACGAAGGAGTCGCAGACCAGCCGGATACGGAGTTCGATCTGATCGAATCGGACGAGAATGAACCCGTCTGGAAGAGCGTCGAGGAAGAGGCCGCGCCATCTGCCATAGGGGCCGAGCCTGTCACCGAAAAGCAAAGCGACGACATTCCGGAAGCTGCGGACGAAGAGGCGCTCTTCGAGGCAGAGCCTTTCGCCACGCGTCAGTCGCCTGAGGAGGCCGAACCGGTAGAGACGACCCAGCAGGGTCAGCCTCAAGATCAGCATCTGCTGGCCGCGATGGTGGACGAGATCGTCCGCCTGCGTTCCGAGATCAATGCGCTGCACGGCGCGCAAGACAATGCGCTTAGCCAGCCGGTGGCGGACTTCGCCGCGCTCGATTCGCGGCTCGTGCAGATCGAGGAACGGCTTGCGAGCCTCGAAGCGGGCACGCGCGAGCAGGATGGGGCGCTGCGCCGGGTCCTCGCCTTGCTGGTCGACTGGGTCGAGCGTGAGGAGCGGATGGCGGACGCGGCCTGAACGCGCAAGCGCTTTTCCCATGCAGATTAACGCCCTATCCGTCGATATCGAGGACTGGTTCCAAGTCGGCGCCTTCGAGCGCACGATCAAGCGGGCCGACTGGGACAGTCTTGCGCACCGCGTCGAGCGCAATAGCGACGCCGTGCTCGCCCTCTTCGCGCGCGAAGGGGTCAGCGCAACCTTCTTCACGCTGGGCTGGGTGGCGGAGCGCTATCCCGCCTTGATGCGCCGGATCGTCGAACAGGGCCATGAACTTGCGAGCCACGGCTATGACCATGCTCGCGTCTTCACGATGACGCCCAATCAGTTCCGCGCCGACCTGCGCAAGGCGCGCGCACTGCTTGAGGATGCGAGCGGCCAGGCCATTACCGGCTACCGTGCACCAAGCTTCTCAATCGACGCGCGGACGCCTTGGGCGCACCAGATACTGGCCGAGGAAGGCTATGCCTATTCGAGCAGCGTGGCCCCGATCCGCCACGACCATTATGGCTGGCCGGATTCGCCGCGCTTTGCCTGGCGCCCGGTCGCGCGGGCGCCGCTGGTCGAACTGCCGGTGACGACCGCCAAGGCGGCGGGGCGGACGCTGGCGGCAGGGGGCGGCGGCTTCTTTCGCCTGCTGCCCTATGCTTTTTCGCGGTGGGCGGTCGGCCAGGTAAACAACGGTGGTCAGTCCGCCATCATCTATTTCCATCCGTGGGAAATAGACCCCGATCAGCCGCGCGTGGAAAATGCGCCGATCCGCTCCAAACTGCGGCATTATACGAACCTGTCCAAAATGGAGGGCAAGCTGCAGCGATTGATACGGGACTTCGCATGGACCCGCGTCGATATCGTTGCGGCGCAGCAGGCGCAGAGCCTGGCATGAAGACCGGAAACCGTGCAGACATGTCGGTGGTGACGCTCGAACTTTCCGACGTTCAGCAGGCGCAGGCGATCGACGCCTTCGTCCTGGCGCACCCGCGCGGCACGCCCTTTCACCGCCCCGCCTGGCTGGCGGGCGTGGAAGCGGCGACGGGCAACCGCGCGCTTGTCTTCGCCGCTGTCGCGCCCTCGGACCGGATCGTCGGACTACTGCCGCTGCACCATGTCAAAAGCCGCCTGTTCGGTCAGGCGATGGTATCGACCGCCTTCGCCGTCGATGGCGGTATCCTTGCCGACGATCCTTCCATCATGGCCGCGCTGGCCGCCGCTGCGCAGGGCCACGCGATTGCGAACGGCGGTATGGCGATCGAACTGCATGGCGGGCCGGGGCCGGAGGGGTGGCAGGATTATAGCGAGCATGTCGGCTTCGTCCGCCCGCTCGGCACGGATGACGAGGCCGAACTGCTCGCGGTCCCTCGCAAGCATCGCGCCGAACTGCGCAAGGCGATCGCCAATCCGGCGCTGCGTGTCGAGATCGGCCGGGACCGCAAGCTGATACGCGACCATTATCGCGTCTACTCCGAAAACGTGCGCAACCTCGGCACGCCCGTTTTCCCGGCGCGGCTGTTCCGCGAAATGCTGGAGCGGTTCGATGCGCAGTCCGACATATTGGTCGTCTATGATGGCGACCGGCCCGTCTCGGCGGTGCTCAGCCTGTATTATGGCGACGCGGTCATGCCCTATTGGGGCGGGGGCGTGCAAGACGCGCGGCGGCTGCGCTCGAACGAACTCATGTATTATCGCCTGATGAGCCATGCGCGCAGACGCGGCGTGGCGCGCTTCGACTTCGGCCGCTCGAAGGTCGGGAGCGGGCAGGCGGCGTGGAAGAAAAGCTTCGGCTTCGTGTCCCACCCGCTTCATTATCATGTTTGGTCGCCAAGTGGTGCGGGTCGCGACATCAATCCCAATAATCCGAAATATCAGCGCCGCATCGACCTCTGGAAGAAGTTGCCGCTGCCGGTGGCGAACCTGATCGGGCCATTCATATCGCGAGGGCTGGGATGATCGGGGAGATCCTCTTCCTCTGCCACCGCATTCCCTTTCCGCCCGACCGCGGCGACAAGATCCGTTCCTGTCATCTGCTGAAGCGCTTGACGCAGATCGCGCCAGTCCATGTCGGCTGCTTTGCCGACGATGCGCGCGACATGAGCTTTGCCGACGACATGGCGGCCCTGACCGCGAGCCAATGCGTCCTGATGCGCGATCGATCGAAGCTGGTCGCGGGTTTGACGGGGCTTGCCAAGGGCCAGCCGCTGCTGGTTTCCCTGTTCGACAGCCCGCAATTGCATGACTGGGTTGCACAGACGATGGCCGAGCGGCCGATCCGCGCTGTGTTCGCTTATTCCGCGCAAATGGCGCATTTCGTGCCGTCTCTGCCCAAAGGCGTCCGCTTCCTGATGGATTTCGTCGATCTCGATTCTGCTAAATATGCGGCCTATGGCGAGCAAGGGGCAGGACCGATGGCCTGGATCAACCGGCGCGAGGGTCGGGTGCTGCTCGATTTCGAACGCAGGACTGCAGCGCGCGCGGATATCAGCAGTTTCGTGTCGGAAGCGGAGGCCGCGTTGTTCCGCGAAGCGAGTGGGCTTCCCGCCAGCCGTGTCGTAGGCCTCGATAATGGCGTGGCGGTCGACATGTTCGATCCCGACGCGGTGTTCGACGCGATTGACAAGGGCCAAGGGCCGCTCCTCGTCTTCACCGGCCAGATGAACTACCGCCCCAATGTCGAGGCGGTGGAAAGCTTCGCCCGCGATACGCTGCCCGCCATCCGTGCGGTGTATCCCGATGCCCGCTTCGCCATCGTTGGCCGCGATCCTTTGCCGGCGGTGCAGGCGCTTGCCAAACTGCCCGGCGTTCTCTTCACCGGATCGGTGCCGGACGTGCGCGGCTGGCTGGCGGCGGCGGATGTCGTCGTCGCGCCGCTTCGCATCGCGCGCGGCGTGCAGAACAAGGTGCTTGAAGCCATGGCGATGGCACGGCCGGTCGTCGCGTCGCCGCAGGCGGCGGAGGGCATCGACGCGCGCGCCGGCGAACATCTCGTCGTCGCCGCCGATCCGGCACGCGAAGCGGCCGAAGTGATCGCCTTGCTTGGCGACCCTGACCGTGCTGCGTCGCTGGGCCGCGCTGCGCGCGCGCGGGTCGAAGCGCGTTATCGCTGGTCAGCGACCCTGGCGCGGCTGCCGACGCTCCTTTTCGGCACCGACAGCGCGCGAGACCGCGCCGCATGACGGGAAGCGCTTTGCCGCTCTCTTCCCGCACGCGCCCGGTCGTCGTCGGCTGGCGCTGGCATATCATGCTGCTGGGCGGCGCAGCGGCGCTCATCCTGCTGCTGTTCCATCGCGACGTCGTCGACATGGTGTCGATCTGGTGGAACGCCTCGACTTTCGGCCATTGCCTCTTCGTGCCGTTCCTCGTCGGCTGGCTGGTGCAACAGCGCGCGGCCGACCTAGCCCGGCTGGAGCCGATTGCCTGGGCGCCGGGTCTTGCCTGGCTCGGGCTCGGCGCGCTCGCCTGGGCGCTCGGCGCGGCGGGGGGCGTAGCGATGATCCGGCAGGGGGCGCTGGTCGTCATGCTTCAAGGCGCCACGCTGGCGCTGTTGGGGCCTGCGGTCGGTCGTGCGCTGCTCTTTCCTCTTTTCTACGCCTTTTTCATGGTGCCCTTCGGCGAGGAACTGGTGCCCACGCTCCAACTCGTCACCGCACAGATTTCGATGCTGCTGCTCGATCTGGCCGGCGTGCCCGCGCATATGGAGGGCATCTTCATCACCACGCCGACGGGCTATTTCGAGGTGGCGGAGGCTTGTTCGGGCGCGAAGTTCCTGATCGCGATGACGGCTTATGGCGTGCTGGTCTGCAATGTCTGCTTCACAAGCTGGCGCAGGCGCGTGCTGTTCCTTGCCGGCGCGCTGGCGCTTTCGGTGCTGGCCAACGGTTTTCGCGCCTTCGCCACCATTCTCCTCGCGCACCTGACCACCATCGACGCCGCCGTTGGCTTCGATCATGTCGTCTATGGATGGGTGTTCTTCGCGGTCATCATGATCGTGGTGATGGCGGCTGCATGGCCGTTCTTCGACCGCCGCCCCGGCGACCCATGGTTTGATGTCGCCCGTATACAGGCCGTGCAGGGTAAACGGTCGCGTCCGGTCGTGATCATGTCCGCAGTCGTCGCGATCGTCATCGCCGTGCCGCTGTGGCTTACGGTCAGCGCCGCCACGAACGATCCGCTGCCTGCGCGGCTGGCGTTGCCGCAAATGCACGGCTGGACCCGCACCGACGCACGCATGGCCTATCCATGGACGCCGCGCTTCGACGGCGCGAACGGGTTGGTTTCAGGCCGCTATCGTAACGAGACCGGCCAGATCGTCGATCTATCCATCGCCACCTTCGCGCGGCAGGACGACAATCATGAGCTGGTCGGCTATGGTCAGGGCGCGGCGGATGTCGATAGCGAATGGGTCTGGTCCAGCGCCACCCCGGCGCCGGCCAATGCCCGCGGTGAACAGATTACCGCGCCCGGCCCGGTCGTGCGTCATGTCACCAGCTTCTACAGCGTCGGCGGCGCGCCGCTGACCGGCAGCAAGCCCGGCGTGAAGCTCCAGACGCTCAAAGCCCGCATGCTCGGTCGCGACCAGCGTGCGGTGGCTATCCTCGTCTCGGCCGAACAGCGCGAGGGGCAGCCCGCCGACCCCGCCATCGCCCGCTTCCTGAGCGATCTTGGCGATGTGCAGCTTTTGGCCGATCGCAGCATTGGCCGCGCCGATGGCGTCCGCTAGGGACGTAGCATCATGTGCGGCATAGCGGGCATCTTTCACCTTGAAACGGCCAAGCCCGTGGACCCCGACCGGGTTCGCGGGATGCTCGACGCGATGCCCTATCGCGGCCCGGACGGCAGCGGCATCTGGACCGCGCCCGGCGTCGGCCTCGGGCATCTGCGCCTCTCCATCATCGATCTTGGTGGCGGCGCACAGCCGATGCTGACCGATGATGAGGCGCTAGGCGTCACGTTCAATGGCGAAATCTATAATTTCCGGGAAGTCCGGGTCGAATTGGAAGCGAAGGGCCATGTCTTTCGCACCGGCAGCGATACCGAAGTCATCCTCCACGCCTATCGCCAATGGGGCGAGGAATGCGTTCATCGTTTCATCGGCATGTTCGCCTTCGCGCTGTTCGACGCACGGGCGGGCTCGCTCTGGCTGGTGCGCGACCGGCTTGGGGTGAAGCCGCTTCACTATGCGCCGCTTTCGGATGGGAGCGTGATCTTCGGATCGGAACTCAAGGCGCTGCTCGCCCATCCGCTCTTGCGCCGCACGCCCGACCTGAAGGCCGTCGAGGATTATATGGCCTATGGCTATGTCCCAGACGATACCTGCCTCGTCGCCGGCGTGCGCAAGCTCGGGGCAGGGGAGACGCTGCGGCTGGTGCGCGGCAAGGCGCTGCCGGCGCCGCAACGTTATTGGGACGTGAGCTTCGCCGATCGCACGACCGCAAGGCCCGAAGCGCTGGAGGAGGAACTGGTCGCCCTGATGCGCGATGCCGTCCGGTCGCGCATGGTGTCGGACGTACCGTTGGGCGCGTTCCTTTCCGGCGGCGTGGACAGCAGCAGCGTCGTCGCGCTGATGGCGGAAAATTCTCGGCAAGCCGTCAAAACCTGCACGATCGGCTTCGATGTCGC
>JBEVMZ010000248.1:0-3455 GCA_040508335.1 Sphingobium sp. | reverse complement strand
AAAGTCTATATCGAGGGCCAGCTGCGCACGCGCAAATGGCAGGACCAGTCGGGCAATGACCGCTACACGACCGAAGTCGTGCTGCAGGGGCCGGGCGCGGTGCTGACCATGCTCGACGGTGCGCCGGGCGGCGGCGGTCAGGGCGGCGGCGGTGGCCGTGGCGGCCAGGGCGTCAGCGACTGGTCGGGCGGGTCGAGCGGCTTTGGCGGCGGCGATTATGAGGAGTTTGGCGGCGGGTCGCCGGCCTCGGGCGGCTTTGGCGGTCGGTCGGGCGGCGGATCGCAGGGCGGCGGGTCGCGCGGCGGCGCCGGCGGGCCGAACTTCGACAATGATCTCGATGACGAAGTGCCGTTCTGATCGCACGGGCCGGGTTGCGCAGCCTGGCCTGCCCCGGTAAGTTCGCCTTTCGTTCTATCTGAAGGGCTATCATGGACATGTTGCCGATCCTGCTCGTCTTCCTCGCGCTGATTGCGGGATTGGCGATCGGCTGGGCGTTGCGGGGCAAGGCGGTCGCGCCGCTGGCTGCCGAGCGCGCCGATCTCGTCGCGCGGCTGGGACAGGCGGATGCGCAGCGCAATGGCGCGCTCCAGGAGCTTGTCGTCGCGCAGGAGCGGGTGGCGCAGGCGAACGCTGCGCAGGCGCGGGAGGCGGCGATGCGCGCCGAACTTGACGCGCGGCTGGAAGCGGCGCGCGGGGAGCGCGAGGCAGCGGTGCGTGAACTGGCGGCCGTGCAGTCCGACGCTCAGGCGCGCACCCAGTCCTACGAAGCCCAGATCGTCGCGCTTAAGGATGCCAAGGAGCAGCTGTCCGCACAGTTCAGCGAAATCGGCGGGCGGTTGCTGGGGGAGGCGCAGAAGAATTTCCTCGAGCGTGCCGACCAGCGTTTCGCCCAGGCGAACGAGAAGAGCGAGGCCCAGTTGCGCACGCTGCTCAACCCCGTCGAAGTGACGCTCAAACGCTATGAGGAGGGCCTTGCCCGCGTCGAGAAGGAGCGGGTGGGCAGCTATGCCGAACTGCGCGAGGCGGTGGCGCAGGTGCATCTGGGCCAGGGGCAGGTGCGCGACGAGACGGCCAAGCTGGTCAACGCGCTGCGCGCCGCGCCCAAGACGCGCGGGCGCTGGGGCGAGCAGCAGTTCAAGAATTTGATCGAGACGGCGGGGCTGTCAGCCTTCGTCGATTTTCAGGAGGAAGTGTCGGTCACGGTCGAGGACGGGCGGCTGCGCCCCGACTTCATCATTCGCCTGCCGGGCGACCAGCAACTGGTGGTCGACGTCAAATGTTCGCTCGAAGCCTACCTTAATGCGGTCGATCAGGTCGATCCGGCGCTGCGCGACCGGCATATGGCCGATCATGCGCGCGCGCTGCGCACCCATGCCGATGCGCTGGGACGCAAGGCCTATTGGGAGCAGTTCGAGCGCGCGCCCGACTTCGTCATCATGTATGTGCCGGGCGATAATTTCGTCACCGCTGCGCTCGAAGCCGACATGGATTTGTGGGAGCGCGCGGCGCGCAACCGCGTCATCATATGCGGGCCTGCGACCTTCCTGCCGCTTGCGCGGACGTTGGCCGGCCATTGGCGGCAGGCGCGGATGCAGGATCAGGCGCGGCAGGTCGGGCAACTCGGCAAGGAGCTGTATGAGCGGCTGGCGACGGCGGCGACCCATGTGAAGCGGGTCGGCTCCTCGCTGACCAGCGCGGTCGACAATTATAACAAGTTCGTCGGTTCCTTCGACCGCAGCGTGCTGCCTGCTGGCCGGCGTTTCCGCGACCTCGATATCGAAACCGGCGGCAAGGAGATCGAGGCACTCGAACCGCTCGACGTGCTGGCGCGCGAGCCGCAGTCGGAGGAAGCGCGGGCGCTGCCCATCGCCGGCTAGAGCGATTTTCAGTCCGATGGCATCGTCTGACGGTTAAGAAATCGCGCCAGACAACAGACTTGGGGCGGCGATCCGATTCGATCAGATCGGAAGCCGCTTCAGGGAGGCGGGGTCAAGTTGCAGGCGCCGCCCATGGGGGACGGTGTTCGAACAGAACCGGTGGACGGGCGAATAGGCCAAGACATCGGTTGGTGCGTTGCCCGGTGGTCTTTGTCGCAGTCGGTTTGACCGGTCCGGCTTTTCATGCATCATCCCGGCTTCAACCGGAATAAGAGGATGCCATGACCTATATTGACGGTTTCGTGATCGCGGTGCCGACGGCGAACAAGGAAAAGTTCATCGCGCATGCCCAAATGGGCGACTCGGCGTTCATCGACATGGGCGCGCTGCGCGTGCTCGAATGTTGGGGCGATGATGTGCCCGATGGCAAGCTGACCGACTTTCGCGGCGCGGTGAAGGCGACCGAGGATGAGACGGTGTGCTTTTCCTGGATCGAATGGCCCGACAAGGCAACGCGCGATGCCGCTATGGCCAAGATGATGGAGTCGACCGACGAACGCTTCGACCCGGAAAAGAACCCGATGCCGTTCGACGGCAAGCGGATGATCTTCGGCGGTTTCGCGCCGGTGGTGACGATCGCATCGTAAGGCGCGTGGGCGCGGCGTCCGGTCGGCCACCCCAATCTGTTTCGCGGGCGGAACCAAAATCGCCGTCCGCGTCTTTTTTCGGCGTTGCCGGACCCAAGGAAAGGACGCCGCTCTTGACCAAATTGTTTCGCACCATCGCCCTTGTCGCCGTCGCGGCGGGCGTCTGTCAGGCGCCGGCGCAGGCGGCTTCCGAGAAGTTCGGGCTGGAATATCGCGTCGAGCGCGCGGACGCGGGCAAGTTGACGCTGGCCACCTGTCTCAAGACGGCGGAGAAGGCGTCGGCCGATCTTGGCTTTGTGGCCGCCAATCGACAGACCTTTCCTGGGCAGCTCGCCATGTTCGCGTCCGGCCCGCGCGCCGGCGGCGGGTCACTGACCGTCTATTGCATCGCGGTCGACCGCAAGACCGCCTATGTCGTGCAGGCGCTCGACTATAATCGGGCGCAGAGCGCGGCGGCGAAGCGGGCGGCCGACAGCGTGCATCAGGCCCTGCTCAAGGCGTCGCGCTAGGCAGGTCGCGCCCTTGCCGCGCCTCAAGCGCGCTGGCATGGCGGGGCGATGAGACGCATCGGCCTGCTTGGCGGCTCCTTCAATCCCGCGCATGACGGGCATCGCGCCATTTCCCTGTTCGCGCGCGATGCGCTGGGGCTGGACGAGGTGTGGTGGCTGGTTTCGCCGGGCAACCCGCTGAAGCCGTCGCGCGACATGGCGCCGCTCGCCGCGCGGCGCGCCTCGGCCCACCGCCTGGCGCGGCGCGCGCGCAGCCGCCCGACGGCGGTCGAGGCGCGACTCGGCACGCGCTACACCGTCGATACGCTGCGCCTGCTCGTCCGCCAGCACCCCGAACGACGCTTCATCTGGCTGATGGGCGCGGACAATCTCGCGCAGTTTTCGGCGTGGCGTAACTGGCGCGGGATTGCGCGGCAAATGCC
>JBEVMZ010000246.1:0-4225 GCA_040508335.1 Sphingobium sp. | reverse complement strand
CCTCCACCACCATCCAGTCGGATGCGCCCAGCCGCGCGTTGCTGCCGTAGCTATTGATGATGCCGCCGTTGATCACGGTGGGGTCCACGCCGCCCGCGTCCAGCAGCGCCGCCACCATCGAGGTGGTGGTGGTCTTGCCGTGCGTACCCGCCACCGCGACGGTGGATTTCAGGCGCATCAGTTCGGCCAGCATTTCGGCGCGGCGGATGACCGGCACGCGCTTCTCCAGGGCCAGTTCGACCTCCGGATTGCCGCGCTTGATCGCGGTGGAGGTGACGACGACGGCCGCATCGCCCAGATTTTCGGCCTTGTGGCCGATCATCACCTTGATGCCCTTTTTGCGCAGGCCCTCCACGACATAGCCTTCCGCCACGTCCGTGCCCTGCACGGTGTAACCGAGGTTGTGCATCACTTCCGCGATGCCGGACATGCCGATGCCGCCGATGCCGATGAAGTGGATCGTGCCGATGTCGATTGCGACGCCCTTCATGCCGGCACCCCCTGAATGCCCGCGGCAGGGCGCGCGGGGGACAGCTTGACCGGATTGTTCATGATCGGCGCCACACCGAAACTCTCGATCAGGTCCGCCATGTCGCGCACCGCGTCGGGACGACCACATTCGCGCGCGCGGCGCGCGGCATTTTCCAGGGCGCCCGGCTCCATCGCCATCTTCTGCATCTGCTTGGCCAGTTCCACCGGCGTAAAATCCTTTTGTGCAATCGCGCGCGCTCCGCCGGACCTCGCCATTTCGCGCGCATTATAGGTTTGATGGTCGTCCATCGCGCTGGGCAAGGGGACGAGAATGGCGGGACGACCCGCAACGGTCAGTTCCGCGATGGTCGACGCCCCCGCGCGTGCGATGACCAGATGCGACCAGCCGAGCTTCGTCGGCATGTCGTCGATATAGGTCATCAGGTCGGCGGGGATTTCCATCTTCGAATAGGTGGCCCGCACCGCGTCGATATCCTCCGCCCGGCATTGCTGCGTCACCTGCAACCGCCGGCGCAGCGACACGGGCAGCAGGCCCAGCCCCTCCGGCACCACCGTGGACAATATGGTCGCGCCCTGGCTGCCGCCGGTCACGAGGATGCGGAACACGCTGTCCTCGGTGAAGGCAGGGAAAGCCTCCTCGCGCAGTTCCAGCACGGAATCGCGCACCGGATTGCCGACCAGATGCACCTTGCGCTGATGACGCGCCGCCAGTTTCAATACATCGGGATAGGCGGTCGCGATGGCGTTCACCTTGCCCGCGGCGAGGCGATTGACGCGGCCCAGCACCGCATTCTGTTCGTGAACGACCGTCGGAATGCCATCCTTGAAGGCGCCCAGCAGGGCAGGCATCGCAGGATAGCCGCCAAAGCCGACAACCGCTGACGGCTGAAACACATCATACAGGCGGCGCGCCATGTCACGCCCGGCCATGATCGCGCGCACGCCCTTGATCCAGCCAAGCGGGCCGCCGCTCATCCGCCCGGCGGGCAGGATATGGGTCTGCGCCTTTTCGAAAATGCCGGGAATTTTGGCCCCGCGTTCATCCGTGACCAATGCGACCCGGTGACCGCGCGCCATCAGCTCCTCCGCCACGGCATGCGCGGGCATCAGATGTCCGCCGGTGCCGCCGGCGGCGAGGACATAGTGGCGGGATACGCTCATCGGCCGCTCCATTGCGGGACTTGGGGGCTGCGCGTGCCATAGGGCACACGCGCCATATACGGATTGCGGCGCGTGAACGCCAGCAACAGGCCGACTCCGATGCTGAGTGCGATCATCGACGACCCGCCGTAGCTGATGAACGGCAGCGTCATGCCCTTGGACGGGAAAATCTGCGTGTTCACGCCCATGTTGATGATCGCCTGCAACGCCATTTGCGCGACGAGGCCCGCCGCCGCCAGCACCACAAACGGATCATCCTCGTCCAGCAGCCGCAGCAGCACCCGCACCACGATGGCAAGATAGACGAGCGCGATGGCGATGCACGCCAGCAGCCCGAACTCCTCTCCCACCACGGAGAAGATATAGTCGGTATGCGCTTCGGGCAGGTGGAACTTCGCCTGCCCGCCGCCCGGTCCCACGCCCATCAGGCCGCCATTGGTGATGGTCGAATGCGCCAGATCGACCTGGGTCGGGCCGCCCGTCGCGTCGGAGGTCAGGCCGATGAACTGGTTGATACGATCCCGGCCATTGGCATAGAACATATAGACGAGGACGAGGCCGCCCAAAGCCGCCGCGATCAGCCCGCCGATAGCGCGCATCGAAATGCCGCTGAGCATCAGCAGCACGCCCCAGATGCCGACGAAAATCACCGTCTGGCCAAAGTCGGGCTGCTTCATCAACAGGGCCGCGACGATGGCCGTCATCAGGCCGCTGAGCGGGATCACCGGCAGCGACTTGTCCTTCGCGCGCAGCGACAGCATCCACGCCAATGTCACGACATAGGCCGGTTTCAGAAACTCCGACGGCTGGAACCGCAGAGCGCCCGACCCGATCCAGCGATGCGCGCCGTTCACCTGCGTGCCAATGACCGGCACCGCCACGAGCAGCACGGAGAAAAAGGCCGCCATGAACATGGCCAGCCGCCGCGCCTGTTGCCGGGGCAGCATGGACACGAACACCATGACGAACAGGCCGCCGACGACCCACATGATCTGGCGGTAGAAATAGTGGAGCGGATTGACCGCAATGGCCGTAGTCGAACGGTCGATGGCTGCCACCGGAGACGCCGCCGCCACGGCGACAAGGCCGATGGCGATCAGCACGACGATGAGGGCGAGGAGGACGCGGTCGATCTCCCAGAACCAGATCGACAGCGCGGTGCGTTCGCGAGGCAAGGGACGTCCCGCCGCCTGCGCGCGATCGCGCAGCGCGGGCAGGAGCTTGCGCCCCGCCTCGTTCAGCGCGCCCTGCTTCTCCTGCGCATTATCCGGCTTCTTGGACATCATTGCCCGGCGTCTCCACCCAAAGCATTCACCGCCGCGACGAAGGCATCGCCGCGCGCCTCGAAATCGCGAAACTGGTCGAAGGACGCGCAGGCCGGGGACAGCATCACCACATCGCCCGGCTTTGCCTGCGCCGCCGCCTGCTGGACCGCGGTGATGAGCAGTTCACACTCATCGACCGGCATGATGTCGCGCAGGATAGACGCGAAATTCGGTCCCGCCTCACCGATGGTGTAGGCATGGGCGACATTGGGAAAGCCGTCGGCGCAGTCGTCAAGATTGTCACTCTTGGCAAGGCCGCCGAGTATCCAGTGGATGCGCGGCTTGCCCCCCAGCGCTGGCCATGCCGCGAGGGCGGGCGCGGTCGATGCGGCGTTGGTCGCCTTGCTGTCGTTGACGAACAGCACGCCGCCCTTCTCCGCCACGATCTGCATACGGTGCGGCAGGCTGGCATAGCTGAGCAGCGCATCGCGCACGCTCGGCGGGCCGATGTGCAACGCATCCGCAACGGCGCGCGAGACGGCGACGTTCTGCGCATTATGCGGCCCTTGCAGCGACGGCCAGTCCAGTTGTTCGGCAAGGTCGATGTCGCTCGCACTCACCGCCACGGCATGCGGCACCCTGGCGGCAATCGCGCGCGTCGGCTCGTCGTCGGTGGCAATGATCGCGACGTGGGCGGGCGACTGCATGGAAAACAGTCGCTCCTTGGACGCGGCATAGCCCGCGAAACCATCATTATAGCGGTCCAGGTGATCGGGCGTGATGTTGAGCAGCGCCGCGACGTCGCAGTCGAGGCTGTAGGTCAGGTCGATCTGGTAGCTCGACAGTTCGAGCACATAGACGCCGCCAGCAGGCAGCGGCTCCTGCGCCAATATGGGTAGGCCGATATTGCCGCCCATGCGCGTCGGCAGCCCGGCATTGCGGCAGATGTGGTGGACAAGCGCCGTAGTGGTCGACTTGCCGTTCGTGCCGGTGATGCCAACGACGCGATGTGCGGGCAGGCTGGACCGGGCCAGCGCGAACAGTTCGATATCGCCGATCAGCGGCACGCCGGATGCGCGCGCCTTGTCCGCGATGGGATGGCGGTTGATCGGCACGCCGGGCGACACGACGATGCCGTCATAGCCGGTCAGGTCGGCTTCGAGCAGGTCCGCGATCTCCGCCTTGCCCGCCACGGCTGCGCGCGCATCTTCGCGATTGTCCCACGCCAGCACGCTGGCGCCGCTTGCGTAAAGGGCCTCCACCGTGGCGAGGCCCGACCGGGCGAGGCCCAGCACCGCATAGCGCTT
>JBEVMZ010000226.1:0-2700 GCA_040508335.1 Sphingobium sp. | reverse complement strand
TGGCCCGATTACGGGCTGATCGACTCGGGCAATGGCCGCAAGCTGGAACGCTATGGCCGCCACCGCTTCATCCGGCCCGAGCCGCAGGCGATGTGGGCGCCGGCGCAGGATGACTGGCGCGCCGACGCGGAGTTCGTGCCGGGATCGGACGAGGATGGCGGCGGGCGCTGGTATTATGAGCGGCCCCTGCCGGCGGAAGGCTGGCCGCTCGGCTGGAAAGAAGTGACCTTTCAGGCGAGCTGCACGCCGTTCCGGCATCTTGGCTTCTTCCCCGATATGGCCCCGGTGTGGGACTGGATGCGCGAGGCGACGGCGGACAAGGCGGAGCCGCAGGTCATGAACCTGTTCGGCTATACCGGGGTCGGCACGCTCGCCATGGCGGCGACGGGCGCGCAGATGGTGCATGTCGATGCGTCCAAGAAATCGGTGGGGCAGGCGCGCGCCAATGCCGCGCTGTCGGGCATGGAGGATCGCCCGCTTCGCTGGATCGTCGACGATGCGGTGAAGTTCATTGCGCGGGAGGTTCGCCGGGGCCGTCGTTATGACGGCATCCTGCTCGATCCCCCCAAATATGGTCGCGGGCCGGATGGCGAAGTCTGGCGGCTGGAGGAAGATCTGGCGCCGCTGATCGGCAATTGCCGGGCGTTGCTCGACGCCGACAGCCGTTTCCTGTTCCTTACCGTCTATGCGGTGCGCATGTCGGCGCTGGCGATCGGTGAATTGCTGGCTCAGGCCTTTGCCGACCTGCCGGGGACGGTGGAAGCCGGCGAACTCGCGGTGCGCGAGGAAGCGCGTGGGTTGCTGCTGCCGACGGCGATCTGGGCGCGCTGGCGGCGATAGGAAGCGTTTAGAAGGCTGCCGTTACACGGCCAGCCGCATCGGCGTTTCGACGGACGGGGCGGGCGCGGCTTTGCGGCCCATCGTCCAATTAGTCTGGAGCCGGACCAGCGGATTGGGGGCGCACCAGATTTCGCCCGAATCGTCCAGTCCCGTCACCCAGATCAGATTATGCTCCGGGCCATAGTCGATGACGGCCATGGCATAGCCCTTTCCCTTCCCCTCGACATGGACGGGGAGGGGTGGGTCGAGCTGAGTGAACGACATAGATGATGCTCCGGCAACGGTGCCGGAACAATGTCGGGCGCGACGGGCAGTTCCGTCACTGCGCGCCCGACTTGATCCCGATCAATATGATTGCGACGGCCTGCCCCTCAAACGGTGGCCAGCAATCCTTCCTTGCGGATCTTTTCCTGCCAGACCAGCGGCGCGAGGCGATGGACATTCTGGCCTTCGCTGTCGACGGCGACGGTGACGGGCATATCCTCCACCGTGAACTCGTAGATCGCCTCCATGCCGAGGTCTTCGAAGCCCACGACTTTGGATCCCTTGATCGCGCGAGCGACCAGATAGGCCGCGCCGCCCACCGCCATGAGATAGGCGCTCTTATGCTTGGCGATCGAATCGGTCGCGGCGGGGCCGCGCTCCGCCTTGCCGACGCAGGCGGCGAGGCCCTGCTCCAGCATCATGTCCATGAACTTGTCCATGCGCGTCGCGGTGGTGGGGCCGGCGGGGCCGACGACTTCGTCGCGCACAGGATCGACCGGGCCGACATAGTAAATGACGCGGCCCTTGAAATCGACCGGCAGGCTCTCGCCGCGTTCGAGCATGTCGGCGATCCGCTTATGCGCCGCGTCGCGGCCGGTCAGCATCTTGCCATTCAAGAGCAGCCGGTCGCCATGCTTCCAGCTTTGCACGACTTCCGGCGTCAGCGTGTCGAGATCGACGCGGATCGCCTCCTTGCTCGGCTTCCAGTCGACCTGCGGCCATTCGGAAAGCTTGGGCGCTTCGAGATAGGCGGGACCGGATCCGTCGAGCGTGAAATGGGCGTGGCGGGTCGCCGCGCAATTGGGGATCATCGCGACCGGCTTGCCCGCTGCGTGGCAGGGATAGTCGTAGATCTTGACGTCGAGGATGGTCGATAGGCCGCCCAGGCCCTGCGCGCCGATGCCGAGCGCATTGACCTTGTCGAAAATCTCGATCCGCATCTCTTCGATCTTGTTCTGCGGCCCACGCAGCTTGAGTTCGCCCATGTCGATGGGCTCCATCAGGCTTTCCTTGGCGAGCGCCACGGCCTTTTCCGCCGTGCCGCCGATGCCGATGCCCAGCATGCCGGGCGGGCACCAGCCGGCGCCCATTTGCGGGATCATCTCCAGCACCCAGTCGACGATCGAATCACTGGGGTTCATCATCTTGAACTTGGTCTTGTTCTCCGAGCCACCGCCCTTGGCGGCGACATCGACGATGACCTTGTTGCCGGGCACCATCTCCACGTTCAGCACACAGGGGGTATTGTCCTTGGTATTCTGGCGCGAGAAGGCCGGGTCACGCAGGATCGAGGCGCGCAGGCGGTTTTCCGGGTTAAGATAGGCGCGGCGCACGCCCTCGTCGATCACATCCTGCATAGAGCGGCTATTGTCGTCGAGGCGGCAGTCCATGCCCCATTTGACGAACACGTTGACGATGCCGGTATCCTGGCAGATCGGGCGATGCCCCTCCGCGCACATGCGGCTGTTGGTCAGGATCTGCGCGATGGCGTCCTTCGCCGCCGGATTGGCTTCCGCTTCGTAAGCGGTGCCGAGCGCGCGGATATAATCCATCGGATGATAGTAGGAAATGAACTGGAGCGCGTCGGCCACGCTC
>JBEVMZ010000223.1:0-18135 GCA_040508335.1 Sphingobium sp. | reverse complement strand
TGGCGACATGGATCTGCGCGGCGCGACGCTCTATTCGACGCTCCAGCCCTGCGGCATGTGCACCATGGCGTCGATCTGGGCGAAGGTGGGCCGTATCGTCTATGGCGCGGGGCGCGAGGATGTGCATGCCATGTATTTCGAGGACCGGCATCTCGACACGATGGATTTCGTGAAGGACGCCTTTCGCGACGACCTGGTCATCGAGGGCAAGTGCATGACCAACGAGTGCGCCGCGCTTTACTACCGTCCCTGGGACGATGTGCCCGAAGAAGAACAGGGCAACATCTAGGCCCTCCTCCGCTCAGTCGTCCTGATGATAGCGGCTGAGGCGGCGGATGAAGCCGATGAGGCCGGTCTGGCGACTGCGCTTCATCCGTTCGGCGTGCAGGATGGTCTGGACCTGCGCGAAACATTCATCCGCATCGACATTGCACAGCACATAGTCATAGCCGTCCCAATGCGCGATCTCGCTCGCTGCGCGGCTCATGCGGCCGTCGATCACTTCGGCGCTATCGGTGGCGCGGCCGCGCAGGCGGCGTTCCAGTTCCTCCATCGAGGGCGGCAGGATGAACACGCGCACAACGTCGCCACCGGCGATCTGGTGCAGCTGCTGCGCGCCCTGCCAGTCGATGTCAAACAGGACGTCCTTGCCGGAGCGCAGCATGTCTTCGACCGGTGCGCGGGGTGTCCCGTAGCGCTGGCCGAACACATGCGCCCATTCGAGAAACTCGTTCTCGCCCGCCATCTCGCGAAAGCGTTCGAGATCAACAAAATGATAATCCTTGCCGTCCACTTCACCCGGCCGCATCGGCCGCGTCGTAGCCGATACCGACATGGAAAGGTCGGACTCGCCGGCAAGCAGCTTGCGCGCGATGGTGGACTTGCCTGCGCCAGAGGGCGACGAAAGGACGAAGAGGACGCCCCGCCGTTTGAAATCGGGAGTGTCGCTGGAGATGCTGTCAGCCATGGCCGCTAGTGGCGTCTGCGGCTCTTTTTGGCAAGAGGAGACGCGCGCGGGCAGGGATCAGCCGGCCGCGCACCCAACATGATCTACCCGCGACGATCAGCCCTGCCGTGCCTTGCGCGCTTCGTCGAGCGGAATGGGGGCGTTGCCTGCGCTCTCGACGTCGGCGATCGTCTCGCCGCTCCTGTCGGTCAGCAGCCGCTGGTTGCGCTTGCGCTCCGCCTCTTTCTTGGCTTCCCACGCCTTGCCTGCAAGATAGGCACCGGTGACCAACAATGCGCCAGTCGGGTGCCGCATGATCAGCCGCTTGGCGCCGACGCCCGCGACGATCCCTGCGACGCCGCTCTTGCCCGTCTTGGCAGCGACGCGCGCGGCGATCACCGTCGCGCCGAGGCGCGCGGCCTTGCGCAGCAGGCCGGCGGGCTTGGGCGGGCGGATGACGATCGGGGGCGTTTTCCTGGACATGGCGTGAAAATCCTTCCTGTTGTCCAAGAAATGGTTCGCAGGCGCGACGGTTCCCCGCCAGAGTGCCCGATCAGACCATATTTTCCGGCCGCACCAACCGGTCGAAGTCCGCCGCGTCGATCAGACCAAGTTCCAGCCCCGCCTCGCGGAGCGTCATGCCCTCTGCATGCGCATGTTTGGCGATCTTGGCCGCAGCGTCATAGCCGATCTGCGGGGCGAGCGCCGTCACCAGCATCAAGGAGCGATCGACCAGCTCGGCGATCCGCTTTTCATTCGCTTCCAGTCCGTCGACACAGCGTTCGGCGAAACTCTCCATCCCCACGGCGAGCAGGTGGATCGAGCGCAGCACCGCCGCGCCGATCATCGGCTTGAAGACGTTGAGTTCCATATGGCCCTGCAAGCCGCCCACCGTCACCGCCTGATGATTGCCGATCACCTGGGCTGCGACCATGGTCAGCATTTCGCATTGGGTCGGATTGACCTTCCCCGGCATGATCGAACTGCCCGGCTCGTTGGCCGGCAGATCGAGCTCGCCAAGGCCCGAGCGCGGTCCCGATCCCAGCAGCCGGATATCGTTGGCGATCTTGCTGAGCGCGACGGCGAGGGTCGAGAGGGTGGAGGAGAGATGGACCAGGGGATCGTTCGACGCCAGCGCTTCGAACTTGTTGGGCGCGGTGACGAAGGGCAAATCCGTCAGCGCCGCGATCCTTTGCGCGACGGCTTCGCCGAAACCCTGGGGCGCGTTAAGGCCGGTGCCGACCGCCGTCCCGCCCTGCGCCAGCGCGTACATGCCCTGCACCGCCGTTTCGATCCAAGCGCGCGCATGGACGAGTTGCTGTGCATAGCCGGAAAATTCCTGACCCAGCGTCAGCGGCGTTGCATCCTGCAAATGGGTGCGACCGATCTTGACGATGGCGCGCCACGCCCTCGCCTTGGCGTCGAGCGCATCGTGCAGCCGGTCGAGCGCGGGGAGCAGCTGACCCGCCACTGCCCGCGCGGCGGCGACATGCAGGGCGGTCGGAAAGCTGTCGTTGGACGACTGACCCATATTGACATGATCGTTGGGATGGACCGGCGTCTTGCCGCCGCGCGTACCCGACAAAGCTTCATTGGCGATGCCGGCGATCACTTCATTGACGTTCATGTTCGTCTGCGTGCCGCTGCCGGTCTGCCAGATGACGAGCGGGAACTGGTCATCATGGTCGCCGCGCGCCACCGCCGCCGCCGCCGCCTCGACCGCATCGGCAAGGGCAGCGTCGAGACCGTGGGCGCGATTGACCTGCGCCGCCGCTTGCTTGACCAGGCTGAGCGCATGGATGATGCCGATCGGCATGCGCTCGGTAGGCCCGAACGGAAAATTCTCGATGCTGCGCTGCGTCTGCGCGCCCCAATAGGCGCTCGCGGGCACTTCGATCGCGCCGATGCTGTCGGTTTCGGTCCGCGTCTGCGTCATCGGCCGTGGCTCCCATTTGAGAATCGATCGCAACAATCGATCCGATATGGGGTCGGTGGCCTCATTGCCAAGCCTGCGCCTGCATCAGCGCGAATTACTTCTTCTTGCCAAAATCCACCGTGACGACATTCGAGCCGTCATCGGTCTTGACCGGCGGCACGTCATTTTCCGGCGGGTCATGCGGCTGCGGTTCGTCGCCTTCGACCTGGAACTGAAGCGCGAAATTGACCGCCGGATCGACGAAGGCGGTGATCGCGGCAAAGGGGATGTAAAGCCGCGCGCCGACCTGGTTAAAGGTTAGGCTGACCTCGAACGCGTCGGTGCCGACCTTCAGATCCCAGAATTTATTCTGGATGACGATGGTCATCTCGTCGGGAAAGCGCTCGGCCAGATGGCGGGGAATGTCCACGCCAGCCGCCTGCGTCTTGAACGTGATGTAGAAATGATGGCTGCCCGGCAGGCCGCCCGAGCGCTCGACCTCACCAAGCACGCGGCCCACCACCGCGCGCAGGGCCTCCTGCACGATTTCGTCATAGGGAATCAGGCTGTCGGGCAGGTCTTCGCTCATCGCCCCTGTCCTAATGATGGCGGGCGGCGGGTCAAGTGCGGGCGACCACCCATCACCATTATCGCAGCCCATCGTTGCACGCCGCTGCCCAGGCGCTATAGGGCGGCCATGCGCACCGCCGAAATTCACCGCAACACAGCGGAAACCCGAATCGACGTGACCGTCAACCTCGACGGCAGCGGCGTCTATACCGTATCGACCGGCATCGGCTTTCTCGACCATATGATCGAGCAATTGTCGCGGCACTCGCTGATCGACATGACGGTCAAGACCGAGGGCGACTTGCATGTCGACCAGCATCACACGACCGAGGATACCGCGATCGCGATCGGCGAAGCAGTCGCCAAGGCGTTGGGCGAAAAACGCGGCATCAGCCGCTACGGCACCGTCTATGCGCCGATGGACGAGACGCTCACGCGCGTCGCGCTCGACATTTCGGGGCGCCCCTGGCTGGTGTTCAAATCCGGCTTCACCGTGCAGCGTCTCGGCGAATGGGACACCGAGCTGATCGAGCACTGGTTCCACAGCTTCGCGCAGGCGGCGGGCATCACTTTGCATGTCGAGACGCTCTACGGTAGCAACAACCACCATATCGTCGAAAGCTGCTTCAAGGGCCTCGCCCGCGCGCTAAGGCAGGCAGTGGAGATCGATCCGCGCAAGGCCGACGCCATCCCCTCGACCAAGGGCATGTTGTGAGCGAAAACGGGGTATGACCACCGCGCTCATCGACTATGAGGCGGGCAATCTTCATTCCGTTCACAATGCGCTGCGCAAGGCGGGCGCGCAGGACGTCGTCGTCACCGCCGACGCTGATGTCGTCGCCAAAGCCGACCGCATCGTGCTGCCGGGCGTCGGCGCCTTTCGCGCCTGCCGCGACGCGCTGGTCGCGATCCCCGGCATGGTCGAGGCGATGGGCGAAGCGGTCGGCAAGCGCGGCACGCCCTTCCTCGGCGTGTGCGTCGGTATGCAACTGCTGGCCGACGCGGGCGAGGAGTTTGGGCGGCATCCGGGGCTCGGCTGGATTCCGGGCACCGTGCGACGGATCGAGCCTGCCGATGCCAGTGTGAAAGTGCCGCATATGGGCTGGAACGACGTGACGCTCCGGCAACCCCATGGGCTGCTGGAAACGGGCGAGGCCTATTTCCTGCACAGCTATCATTTCGACGCGGCCGACGCCGCTCATGTCGCCGCCGTTACCGACCATGGCGGCCCGCTGGTCGCGGCGGTCGCGCGCGACACCATCATCGGCTGCCAGTTTCACCCGGAAAAGAGCCAGACCTATGGCCTCGCCTTTCTGTCGCGCTTCCTCGCCTGGCGCCCCTGATCCCCTTCACAACTCAGGAATAGTCCTCCCATGTCCCTGATCGTCTTTCCCGCCATCGACCTGAAAGCCGGACAGGTCGTGCGCCTGGCCGAAGGCGATATGGACCGCGCCACCGTCTATGGCGACGATCCCGCCGCGCAGGCGCTGCTGTTTGCCGACGCCGGCGCGCGTCACCTGCATGTCGTCGATCTCGACGGCAGCTTTGCGGGCCATGCCGTCAATGCGCAGGCGGTCGAGAAAATCGTCGCTGCCTTCCCCGGTCATGTGCAACTGGGCGGCGGCATCCGCAATCGGGAGGCGGTCGAGCGCTGGTTCGACCTTGGCGTCGCACGCATCGTCATCGGCACCGCCGCGCTCAAGGACCCTGAGTTCGTCAAGGCGGCGGCGCGCGACTTCTCCGGCGGCATCGTCGTCGCCGTCGATGCGCGCGACGGTTTCGTCGCGACCGACGGCTGGGCGGAAAAGTCCGACATGCCCGTCGTCGATCTCGCCCGCCGGTTCGAGGATGCCGGCGTCGCGTCGCTGCTCTTCACCGATGTCGGGCGCGACGGCATGCTCAAGGGCTGCAATATCGAGGCGACCGTCGATCTCGCTCGTGCGGTCGCCATCCCGGTGATCGCGAGCGGCGGCGTCGCCGGCATCGCCGACATCAGGATATTGAGTCTCCATACCGAGGACGGGATCGAAGGCGTCATCACCGGCCGCGCGCTCTATGACGGTCGCCTCGACCTCAAGACCGCGCTGACAGTGGCGGAGGCGGCGGCTTGACCGTCCGCACGCGCGTCATCCCCTGCCTCGACGTCGCCAATGGCCGCGTGGTCAAAGGCGTCAATTTCGTCGATCTGCGCGACGCTGGCGACCCGGTCGAGCAGGCCAAGCTTTATGACGCGGCGGGGGCGGACGAGCTCTGCTTCCTCGACATCACCGCCAGCCATGAGGCGCGCGGCACCATCCTGGACGTCGTGCGTCGCACGGCAGAGGTCTGCTTCATGCCCGTGACCGTGGGCGGCGGCGTGCGGAGCGCGGAAGATGCGCGCGCGCTGTTGCTCGCAGGCGCAGATAAGGTCGCGGTCAACAGCGCGGCGGTCACCCGGCCCGAAGTGGTCGCCGAAATCGCCGACCGCTTCGGCAGCCAGTGCGTCGTCGGATCGGTCGACGCCCGGCGCGTGGGCGAAGGGCGATGGGAAATCTTTACCCATGGCGGCCGCAAGCCGACGGGTATCGACGCGCTCGACCATGCGTGTCGGCTGGCGGAATTCGGCGCGGGCGAACTGCTCGTGACCTCGATGGACGGCGACGGGACGAAGGCGGGTTATGACCTTGCCCTCACCCGCACCATCGCCGACGCCGTGTCGGTACCGGTCATCGCCAGCGGCGGCGTCGGCACGCTCGATCATCTGGTGGAGGGCGTGATCGAGGGCCATGCCAGCGCCGTCCTCGCCGCTTCCATATTTCACTTCGGTCAACACACTATTGCTGAAGCGCATCAGGCGCTCGCTGCGGCCGGTATAGCTGTCAGAGCTGCCTGAAGCGAAGTAACGAAACAAAATGTCGAGTTAATTTACATTAACTACAGGACGCGGACTTTCGTTAACTGTAATTTGCCCGTCGTCACTGCTTTTTGCTTTGTTGGCACGGACTCTGCACCATTTGATCCTGCTTAGTGCAACGAAAATGGGGTAAAGATAATGACTGTTAACAAGATGTTTCTAGCTGTCGGAGCGATGGCCCTTCTCGGCGCGGCGACCCCCGCGCAGGCCACCTGGGGCTGCTGGTTCAGCAAGAAGTGCGGCGGCAATTCCTCGTCGGGCGGCTCGTCCTCAGGCGGCACCACGTCCAGCTCGTCCGGCGGCGCGACGCCGGTGCCCGAGCCCGAGCAGATGGCGCTGTTCGGCATGGGCGTCGCCGTCCTGGCGGCGCGCGCTTTCCGCAGCCGTCGCAACTCCAAGTAAATAAGATTTGACGGGTCGCGCTCGGCGCGCTTGTAACGCAAGCCATGCGCGCGACCCTTCATCAACTCGAACAGACTATCGCAAAGCGGCGGGGCGCCGACCCTTCGGCATCCTATGTGGCGAAGCTTGCCGCGCGCGGACGCGGCAAGATCGCGCAGAAGCTGGGCGAGGAAGCGGTCGAGACCGTGATCGCCGCCTTGAGCGAAGACGATGCGGCCTTCGTCGGCGAAAGCGCGGACCTGCTTTTCCACCTTCTGATGCTGCTTGCCGATCGCGGCATCGCCTTCGACACGGTGCTCGATGAGCTCGACCGGCGCGAAGGCGTGTCTGGCCTTGTCGAAAAGGCCGCGAGGCCGGCGGAATAGCGACGGAAAGAAGTTTCGCTTCCCGCGTTATCCTGCCGCTCTTGTGGGGCGAATGGTGGAGGAAGCAGCGATGACGAAGACCTTGATTGGCGGACTGGCGGGCGGGTTCGTCCTCTATATCGTCGGCTTCCTCTTCTGGGGCACGCCGCTGTCCGCAATCGCCTACAGCCGGGCAGAGGGGCAGGCCGCGGCCAATCTGCAAGCGGCGATGGCGCAGGCGCTGACCCCCACCGGCACGGGCGTCTATATCGTCCCCGACCCTGCGACCGCCGAGGGCACCATCCTCTATGGCCGTGGGCCGATCGCGACACTCTACTATAACAGCAACGGCTTTCCGGTGACGGACAGTGCCGCGCTGATCGGCGGTCTCATCCTGGCGCTGGTCGTCGGCGTGCTGATTGCGCTCGCGCTGCGCTTCGTCACCACCGATTATGGCGCGCGCCTGCGGGTCGGCGTCATCTTCGCGGTAGTCGCCGCCTTGTGGCTCGACATCGGCCGTGCGGTCTTCGACCATGCGCCATGGGGCTATATCATCTATCTGGCGATCAGCAATTTCGCCGCACTGGCGCTCACCGCACTGGTGGCGACGAAGATCATGGGGCACGATTCGGTCGCGCCGACGCCTCCTCCGCCAGCCTGATCATGCAGGCGGCGTGACGGCGCGCGACCGCTATGCGGTCGGCGCCATAGCCGCCGCCCATGGTGCTGGCGAGCGGAATGCCCCGCGCCACCGCCGCGCGCATCACGAAGCGATCGCGCGCATCGAGACCGGCGTCGGTCAGCGCCAGCCGGCCGAGCCGGTCGTCGCCATGCACATCGACGCCCGCCTGATACAGAATAAGGTCGGGCTGAAATCCGTCGAGCACGGGCGGCAGCCTGTCCTGCAGCAGGGCGAGATAATCGGCGTCGCCCGTCCCGTCCGGCAGGGGCAGGTCCAGCGTCGAGGGCATTTTGCGCACCGGGAAATTCTTCTCCGCATGCACCGACAATGTGAACACGTCGTCCCGCCCCGCCATCAGCGCGGCGGTCCCGTCGCCCTGATGCACGTCGAGGTCTAGGATCAGGATGCGCTTCGCCTCCCCTTGCGCGATCAGGCGGTTGGCCGCGATGGCAAGGTCGTTGAATATGCAATAGCCCGCGCCCGTGTCGAACAGCGCATGATGGCTGCCGCCTGCCGCATTGGCGGCAAAGCCATGGGACATTGCCAGCCGCGCGGCCGCCCAAGTGCCGCCGGGCGACAGAAAGGATCGGCGCATGACGCGATCCGTCACGGGAAAGCCGATGCGGCGCTCCTTCTCGCGCGGCACCGAAAGGGTCGCGACCTGTGCCACATAGGCAGGATCGTGCACCGCCTCGATCCAGCAGGCCGGCATAGGTTCAGGCTCATGGACGGCGAACGGCACGCCGCTTTCGCACAGCGCCTCCATCACCAGCCCATATTTATCGAAGCGATAGCTGCTGCCCGGCGCGGCGGGGGAGACATAGGCCGGGTGGTGGACGACGCATAACATGATATTTTTAGGCGCTCCCGATTTGAACCATCGCCGCTTTGCGCTATTTGGCTCTGCATGAACATTTCCAGATCGATCCGTTTCCTCAGCTCCCTCCTTCCCATGATAGCCTTCGCGCCAGCGCTGGCGCAGCAGGCGTCGCCCGCCGTGACCCCGCCGGCCTTTCCGGTCGCACCGGCGCAGGCGCCCGCCTCGCCCGCGATCGTCACGCCGCCCCCTGCCCCCATCCCGCCGCTTTCGACCGCACAGGAGCGCTGGCTCAACGAATGGCTGCGCACCGGCGCGACGCAGGGGCTGATGGCACGGGCCAAGGCGACGAAGGATCTGTCGGGCGAGGCGCTGATCGCCGCGACGCTCGACCGCGCCAAGGCGCTTGGCACCGGGCGGGTCGATACCGCCGATTTTCTTCAAGTCTGGGCCTTGCGTCCGGCGCGGATCGACCCGCGCCCCGCTTTTGCACGCGCGGTGCAGGAAGACCGCCTGCCGCAATGGGCCGGGCAGCTGACGCCGCCCTATGCGGGCTATGATACGCTGCGTAAGGGCCTGGCCATCTATGAAGGCATTCGCGACAGCGGCGGCTGGAAGACGCTAGGCGCCGATTCCAAGCCCGACGCCGTGCGCGCCCGCCTTGCCATCGAGGACAAGAGCGGTGCGGCGGGCGAGAGCCTGGCCGTCGCGATCCAGCGGGCACAGCGGCGCTATGGCCTCAACCCCACCGGCCAGCTCGACGCGCGCACGTTGAAGGAACTCAACGTGCCGGTCGAAGAGCGCATCGGCGCGATCATGGCCAATATGGAGCGCTGGCGCTGGATGCCGCGCAACCTGCCGGAAAACCGTGTGCAGGTGAACATCGCCGCCGCCGTGCTCACCGTATTCGAAGGCGACCGGGCAGTGACATCAATGCGCGCCGTCACCGGCAGTCCTGACAATGCCACGCCGATGCTGTCGTCGAACATCCATTCGATCGTCGTCAATCCGCCATGGAACGTGCCCGCCTCCATCGCCAGGCGCGAACTTTTCCCCAAGGGTCGTGCTACGCTGGCGCGTCAGGGCTATAAAATCGTCAAGACCGAGGGCGGTGGCGAGCGCATCGTCCAGCCTGCCGGACCGAACAGTGCGCTCGGCCGCCTGAAGTTCGATTTCAACAATAATTTCGCCGTCTACCTGCACGACACCCCGTCGCGCGCGAAATTTTCAAGCTATGACCGGCTGGCGAGCCATGGCTGCGTACGGCTCGAAAAACCAGTGCCGCTCGCCGAGCTGATGGTGGCGGGCGACCCCGCGCTTGCCGGTAATATCCAGTCACTGATCGATGAGGGCAAGACGCAGCGCGTCTCGCTCCCGCGCGAAGTCGCCGTCTATCTGTTGTACTGGACGGCGTTCGCCAGCCACAACGGCACGATGAATTTCCGCTCCGACCCCTATGGCTGGGACAAGCTGCTCGCGCAGAAGATCGAGAATAGCAGCCGGCGCGTCGATCCGACCGCCGCGCCCTCGCCCGCCATTGCTCTTAAGGACTGATCCCCATGCGTAAACTCGCCCTCGCCGCCCTAACGGGCGCGCTCGTCCTTTCCGCTTGCGGCAAGAAGGAAGAAGAAGAGCAGCCGCGCGTCGCCAACGAACTGGTCGAACCGCCGGTGGAGAATGTCATCATTGAAGAGCCCGACGCGCCGCTGCCGCCGCCGGTCGAGAATGTCGTGACCCCGCCACCGCCCGCGCCGCCGCCGACGATCGACGAGCAGCAGCAGATCGACGACGATGCGGCCGCCACCGGCATGACCACGCGAATCGACAGGGAAGGCGAGGCGAGCCAGTCTGCGGACGAGCCGAGCGGTACGGGCCAATAAGCCCGGGTTTCGGGCAAGCCGCGCATCTGCTATAGCGATTCCCATGGATCGCCGTAGTTTTACACGGTTTGCCTTGAGCGGACTGGCTGTCTCTTGTCTTCCCGAGAGTATGAGCCGGGCCGCCCTGCCAGCCGCTTTACCCGCCGCCGCCTTCGGTCCGCGTCCCGACGCCGCCACCGTTGCGCTTGCCGCCAAACCTTTTGCCCCGCTGTTGGAGCGGGCGCGTCTGGCCCTGGAAAAACATGGGTCGTCGCTCAAATATCGCGACCGGGTCGCGCTGGCCGACTTCAGCGCACCTTCGCGTTCGATGCGCTTCCATATCGTCGACCTGATCGGCGGGCAGACAAGCAGCTATCTGGTTGCCCATGGCCGCGGGTCCGATCCGGGTCATTCCGGTTGGCTGCACAGCTTCTCCAACGAGCCCAATTCGCTCGCCAGCTCATCGGGCGCGTACAGGACCGGCGACTATTATGTCGGCAAGCATGGCCGGTCGATGCGGCTCATCGGCCTAGACCCGCAGAACAACAATGCCGAGCAGCGCGCCATCGTCGTGCATGGCGCCGACTATGTCAGCGAGACGCATGTCGCCAGCTGGGGCAAATGCGGCCGCAGCGAAGGCTGTTTTGCCGTGGCACAGCATATATTGCCGCAAGTTTTGGGGCTGATCGGACCCGGACGGTTGGTCTATGCCGACAAGCTGGGCATGGCAAAAGCCTGATCCTTGCCTCACGGGCGCGCCCGTTTGAGCGCGCCCGCTTTCGACAGAGCGGTCAGCCCGCCTTCTGACCCGTCAGCGCGTCGACCGACGGCTTGTTGATGGCGTCGATCGACCCGTCCGCCGTCATCGCTTTGCCGAGTTCGGTCGCCTCGGTGCGCAGCGCGGTGTCGGTGCCCGTCTGACTCGCGCCGATCAGCGCGGAAAGCAGCAGATTGCGGTTGATCTTGTCGGTGCCATTTTCGGCGACCGACTTGCGGGCGAGCGTGAGCGCTTCCTGATAATGCGGGTCGGCCCCAGCCTTGTCGCCCGCACCGAGCTTTTGATTTCCCAACTGGACGAGAATGCCCGCCAGGATGTTGTGGCTCGCCGCGTCCGCAGGCTTGTTCGCCACGACCTTGCGCCAGTGCGGCAGCGCTTCGCCATAGAGGGTGATGACCTGATCCATCTGCACCAGCGCGCCCTTGGCGGCGGCGGTCGCGTAGAGCGCGTTGGCGAGGAAGTTCACATTTTCGATCTTGCCCGGATCGACCTCCACCGCCTTGCGGATCGCAGGCAAAGCCGCCTCATATTTGGCGACCGCTCCGGCATTGTCGCCCGCTTGCTGTGCGGTCTGGCCAGCGGTGAAGTCGGTGACGGCCTTGTTGAAGGCAGCGATCTGATCCGGCGTCATCTGACCGGCGGCGGGCGCCGCCTGCTGGCCTGGGGCGGGAGCGGGTGCGGCAGGCGCCTGCTGAGCAAGCGCGGGCGCGACGCTGAGCAAGGGAGCGGCGATCAGGGTGGCGAGGGCGGCACGGGACAAGACGGTCTCTCCTTCAATCGATCCATAAAAGTTGCGATGCGTCGACGCATCCGCGCGTTTAAATGATCGAGAAAAGTCTCCGGTTCCCGGCTGTGTCAGTCCGCCGCCAGCGCGCAGAAGTCGCGCGCGGCCAGAAAATCGCGGCGCCGGCCCGCAGCCCGCTGCGCAGCTTCCGCATCTTCGCCCCATTGTTCCGCCTGCCAGCGCTCGTCGATCTCGGCGGCGTCCCAGACGGTTTCGGCGTCGAAAGCGCGTTCGACCACCGCCAGACCGCAGACCAGCGAGCCGCTGAGCGTCACCAGCGTCGACAGTGCGGTCAATATGAAATCGGGGTGCGTCTCCACCGTCTGATGCATCCGCTCCAGCGTCTCGGGCGGCTGCGCCACGGGGATGATCCCGCTGGTCACGGTGAAGGCGACGTCATAGCGCGTGCGTGCCCAGTCGAGCAGCGGGTTCCAGGCGGCGGCGTGCCGTATGACCAGTTCTTGTGGCCCCTCGGCGCGATAGCAGAGCAAGTCGCTGGTCGCATAAAGCGCGACACCCTCGGCAAAGGCGGCGCGACCAGGCGCGACCTGATCGATCGCGGCATTGGCAAGCCCGGTCTTGACCATCGTGCGCGGATCGATCTCCTCCCCCTGCGCGCGCCATTCCTCTGCGACCGCATGCGCCAGCCCCTCGGTCGGGAGCAGCAAAGCTGCGCGCGCGGGCGTGCGCATCGGCCGGCCATCGAGCGTCACCGACCAGCCGTCGCCCTCGGCAACGATTGCGGCATCCTTGTAGAAACGTTTCATTCCGGCGGCCTTGTACGAAAGAGCGCGAGCAGCAGACGCGGCACCGCGATAAACTGGAACAGGCCGACGACGACGAAGATCGCGCCCATCGCCTTGGCCTTGTCGCCCTGCACCCCGGAAAAACGCTGCATCAGGATGAGGAAGCCGAACATCACCAGCACCGCGCCCGACAGGCGGAAGAGTCCGATGGCGAAGTGACGCTGCCGCGCGTTCCGCAAGGCGACGACGGGATCGGGCTCAGGGGGCGTCAGGGGGTCGGTCATGGCGCGACGATATGGGCGTAGAGCTCTTCGCTGTCCATCGCCACGCCATGCGCGCCCGCTTCGCGCAGTTCGGAGACCGTGTGATAGCCCCAGCCGACGCCGACCGCCCGCGTACCGGCGTCCACCCCCATCAATATGTCGAAGCTCGTGTCGCCGATCATCACGGTGGTTTCCGGCGCAGCGCCTGCCTCCGCCATGGCGGTGAGCAGCATGGATGGATGCGGCTTTGATGGATGCCGGTCGGCGGTCTGAAGCGTGATGAAACGGTCCGTAAGGCCATGGGCGGCCAAGCAGAGGCTTAGCCCGCGATCGGACTTGCCCGTTGCCACGCCGAGCAGCCAACCCTCCCGGTCCAGCCGGGCGATGAGTTCGGCGATACCGGGATAAAGCGGTTCCGACACGCCCTCGTCCCGCCGCATGTCATGGAAGGCCTGCTTATAGCGTTCGGAAAGATGCGCGTGGAAATCGGCCTGCGCCTCGGGCAGCAGCTTTGCCACAGCATGGGTCAGCGACAGGCCGACGACCGAGAGGATGGCGATCCGGTCGGGCGGCGTCAGCTTCGCCTCCTCGAAGGCGCGCGTCATCGCCGTGCAGATGCTGTGCTGGCTGTCGACCAACGTTCCGTCGCAATCGAAGACGGCCAGGCGGTTGCTCATGCCCGCGCCGCCCGCGCGATCACTTGTCCCCTCGCGATCTCCGCTCGCCGCGTCTTTCCTTGCGGACCTGCTTGGCGTGGGCGCGCGCGAACTTCTTTTCGTCCTCGCGCGTCGGCGCGCGGGCGACTTCCTCGTCCAGCGGAATGTCGCCACGTATCTGGTCGAAGCCCAAGATCGTCAGGCTGTTGGTGAAATGTTCGGGCAGGTCGGCCTTCACGTCGACGCGCCCGCCATCGGGATGATCGACACGGATGCGGCGGGCATGCAAATGCATCTTGCGGCTGATCGTGCCCGACAGGAACGCTTCCTTGCCGCCATATTTGCCGTCGCCCACGATAGGATGGCCGATCGCCGCGAGATGGACGCGCAACTGGTGGGTGCGGCCGGTATAGGGTTGCAGCTCGACCCAGGCGGCGCGGTTGCCGGCGCGCTCGATCACGCGATAGCGCGTGCGCGCGGGCAGTCCCTCGGCTTCGTCCACATGCATCTTCTCGCCGCCGGTGCCCGGCTGTTTGCCGATCGGCAGTTCGATCATGCCATCCGCGATCGAGGGCACGCCGATGACGAGCGCCCAATAGACCTTGCGCGCGGTGCGGCTGGAAAAGGCCTTGGCAAAGGAGGCCGCGCTGCGTGCCGTGCGGGCGATCAGCAGCGCGCCCGACGTATCCTTGTCCAGCCGGTGAACCAGCTTGGGCCGCTGGTCGAGGTCGAACTCCAGCGCGTCGAGCAGGCCGTCGACATGCTCGTCGGTGCGCGTGCCACCCTGCGTCGCCAGACCCGGCGGCTTGTTGAGGACGATCGCCTGGTCGTCGCGATGGATGACCAGGCTCAGCGCCAGCTTTGTCTGCTCTTCGCTTAAGTCCGGACGAACGCGGCGCGGCTTGGCTTCCCGCTCCGGCTTGGGTTCGGCGGGGGGCACGCGGATGCTCTGGCCGGCGGCGACGCGGTCGCTCGGGTCGGCGCGCGCGCCTTCGACGCGCAGTTGCCCTGTGCGCGCCCAGCGTGACACGGTGTTGAAGCCGATATCGGGCAGATGCCGCTGGAACCAGCGGTCGAGCCGGATGCCGTCATCGTCGACCCCGACCTTGAAGGTCCGCACGTCGAGCGTGACGCCCTTGCGCGGGCTGGCCTTGGGCTTGGCCGCACTGACGGCGGCGGGCCGGGAAGCCGCCGCTGCCGGCGCGCCACCCTCGGGCCGACGCGCCTGCGCAGCCTTGACCGGACCACGCGCACGCCCCGCGCCGTCGGACGGTTTCTTTGCAAAAGGCGCCCTGGCATTGGGACCCTTGGCACTCGTTCCCTTGGCGGGCGGGCGGCTTGGGCCTTTGGCAGGTCCCTTTCCAAACCCTGTGCCCGGCGCTCGGCCGGAAGCACCACCGGGCGATTTGCCACGCGACGGACCGGCAGGCTTGCCCGGACCTTTGCCCGAAGGCGGACGCCCCTTCATGCCACGCCCCGCATCAGGCTGATGCCCAGCGCCAGGGCACCGACCGCGCCGACCACCGACAGCAACGCATAGCCGAGCGCCAGCATCACTTGCCCCCGCTCGACCATCGAAAACGTCTCGAGGCTGAAGGCGGAAAAGGTGGTGAACCCGCCCAGCAGCCCAACGCCGATCAGCAACCGCCATGGCTCGGCCGCCTGGTCGGACAGGCCGGTCAGCCAGCCGGCGAGCAGCCCCATGGCGAAACCGCCCGCGATGTTGACGGCGAATGTGCCCCAGGGCCATTGCGCGCCCGGCATCATCTGCCCGGCCAACCGCCCGACAAGATAGCGCCCGGCCGATCCCAGGGCGCCACCACCGGCGACGAGAAATATATTGGTCATGATCGCCGCCATTAAAGGCAAATCGCGCCATAAGATAGGGGCGCAGGCGTCAGGTGTCCCGGTCTGGCAATGTTGCCTGCCTACTTGCCATTATCGGCGACGACGTCGACGCCGGTGCCGCCGCCCGGGCCGTCGGTGAAGACGAGGAAATAGGCGCTGCCATCGTCGCCGCGCGTGCCGCCCAGCACATTGTCGCCGCCAAGGATGCGGTGATCGGCCGAAAAGCCAGCGCGCCGCGCCTGCGTATAATAGAAATCGATGACGCGCGCCTTGGGCGCCGGCGTCGTGAAGCTGGCCGCGCGCAGCGTGCAACCGTCGCGATCGGCGCCCGCCGCTTCGGTCAGGTTCGCACCGGGATAGAGGGTGAAGGGTTCGGGCAGACGCTGCGCCCAGCTATTGGCGTAAACCAGCTTCTTCGCGCATCCGCCATTCTTCCCGCCATGCCCCTGCTCGCGCGCCAGTGCGCCCAGCGTTGCCCTGGACGCCATTTCCTCACCCTTGCCGGGCGCAGGAGCGCGAAGCAGCTTGCCGCCCGCGATGCGCAGCGCGTCCTTCTGAGCCTTTTCCGCGTCGCCGCGCAACACGGGCAGCGCCGCGTTGGCTGGCTTGTCCGCCGTGCGCACCGCATTGCGGTTCGACTGCCCGACAAGCTGCGGATCGACGACGATCTGATCGGCCAACGCTCCTTTGATCGCAGGATCGACCGCTTCATTGGTGAGCTGCGCGTCGAGCGCGGCAAGCTTCTCCTCATCCTTGTCGCCCTTGCCACAGGCGGCAAGCGACAGGACCAGCGCCATCGCGCAAACGGAACGGGAAAGCGCCATAGAAATACTCCTTGATTAAAGAGCCATGAAGAACAGACGTTAATTTTCCGTTAGGAATATTGGTGAATCGCGCGAAATCGCCACCCAGTCTGTGGACGCTTGCCTCGCGCGCGCGCAACCGCCATCTAGTTTCCCATGCTCAACCTGCTCTCGGCCCTGATAGGCCTCGTAACCCTGATCTTCATGATCCCCGCGATCATTCCGATCGTCAGTCTGCTCAACTGGATCCTGGTGCCGGTCGCGCTGGTCGGCGCCTTTATCGGTTCGCTGTCCTCCAAAAATGGCGGGCGCAATTTCTGTCTGATCGTCGCGGCCTTCGGCGCGCTGCGCCTGTTCATCGGCGGCGGCATTCTCTGATCCCTGAGCATGCGGCGGTGAGGCGCGGCCTGCTGGCGGCCGCCATCGCCTATGGCAGTTGGGGGCTGCTGCCGATCTATTTCAAACTGCTCGGCCATGTCGATCCGGTCGAGGTGGTGACACAGCGCATTCTCTGGTCGCTGCTGCTGATCCTGTCCATCCTGGCGATTCGGCGTGCGCTGCCCTCGCTCGGTGCAGCGTTGCGCGACAAGCGCCTGCTGTTGCCACTGGCGGCTTCCGCCCTGCTGATCGGCGCAAACTGGCTGACCTATGTCATTGCGGTCAACAGCGGCCATGTGCTCGCCGCCAGCCTCGGCTATTTCCTCAACCCGCTGGTCGTCGTCGCGCTGGGCGTACTGGTCCTCAAGGAAAAGCTGGGCCGCATGCAGATTATCGCCATCGGCATTGCGACCGTGGGCGTACTGATCCTCGCCGTTTCGGCGCTGACGACGCTCTGGATCAGCCTGGGCCTTGCGCTGACCTTCGCTTTCTACGGCCTCGTGCGCAAAGTGACGCCGGTCGCGCCGATGACGGGGCTGGGGGTCGAGACGCTGCTGCTCACGCCCCCGGCGGTCGCCTATCTGGTCTGGGAGGCGAGCCATGGCGTGGTCTCCTTCGGTCAGGACGCACCGACTACCGGGCTGCTCATCCTGTCGGGCGCTTTCACCACCATCCCGTTGGTGCTGTTCGCCGTCGCCGCGCGCTCATTGCCGATGACGACGCTGGGCCTACTCCAATATTTCGCGCCGACCTTGCAGTTTCTTTCAGGTGTCCTGCTGTTCGGCGAGCGGTTGAGCACGGGGCAATTGCTCAGCTTCGGCCTGATATGGATCGGCCTCTTCCTGTCCGCTGCCGACAGCATCGCCACCGCGCGCCGAAACCGGGTGGCAGCGCGCGGTTGATCCAGGTTCAGTTGAACTGCGTCGCTTCGAACCGCACCGCTTCGCCGATTGCAGCATTGGCAAGAGCGTCTTCCCACATGACCCGCTGCCCACGGATGATGGTGCCCACCGCCTTACCGGTCAGCTCCATGCCATCGAAGGGCGACCAGTCGCAGCGCGAGGCAAGCCAGTCGCTTGCCACAGTCCACCGTTTTTTAAGGTCGACCACAGTGAAGTCGGCATCATAGCCGAGCGCGATCCGCCCCTTGCCGACCAGCCCGAACACGCGCTGCGGCCCGGATGAGGTCAGCTCGATGAAACGCCGCAGGCTGAGCCGCCCCGCCGCCACATGGTCGAGCAGCAGCGGCACCAGGGTCTGGACGCCCGGCATACCGCTCGGCGAGGCGGGATAGGGTTTCGCCTTTTCCTCGATCGTGTGCGGCGCATGGTCGCTGCCCAGCACGTCGGGCACACCCTGATTGAGATAATGCCACAGCCCATCGCGATGCGCCGCCGATCGGATCGGCGGGTTCATCTGCGCGTAAGTACCGAGCCGGGGGTAGGCGTCTT
>JBEVMZ010000215.1:0-5323 GCA_040508335.1 Sphingobium sp. | reverse complement strand
TCATGCAGCCATCAGAAAGCTTAGGCCTGGCGAAGAGGGGAACGGACTAGGACGTCCTGCGAAATAATATGGGCGCGGCGGATACTTATTGATCCAGATCAAGGAAAAGCGCAGGGATCCTCCTTAAGGGACGGAATAGTGACGCGACTTTCAGAAGCAGGCCTTGCACGACAGGCCCTCAGGCAGGCCACGGCGGCGGATCACGGACGGGTCGACGATCTTTTCGGACATTTCCGGCTGGACGATGCCGACAGCTATGGTGCTTTCCTGCGCGCGCACGCGCGGGCGCTGGCCCCGCTTGAAGCGCTGGCCAATCCCGATGCATCGCGTCTGAGCCTGCTTGCCGACGATCTAGCTACCATGGGTCTTGCCCTTCCCGAAGCATCGCCCGCGCCTGTCGCAGTGCCGAGCGAGGCGTTCCGCTGGGGCGTGCGCTATGCGCTGGAAGGATCACGCCTGGGCGGGGCCTATCTGGCGCGGAAGGTCGCGCCGGGCCTGCCGCATGCCTATCTCTCGGCCGCGCATGAAAAGGGCGGCTGGGCGGCTTTCCAGGCGGACCTCGACGAGGCCGCCCGGGATGGCGGCACGGACTGGATCGATCAGGCGACCGATGGCGCGCGCCATGCCTTTGCGACGTTCGCCTCTGCCGCGCGAGACGAAGCAGACGATCATGGCTGACGGCGCCGAGACCGTCGCGGTCGATATCACCAACTGCGACCGGGAGCCGATCCATGTGCCCGGCGCGATTCAGCCCTTCGGCTTCCTGATCGCGTTGACCTCCGACTGGCTGGTCGCGCATGTCTCGGCCAATAGCGCGGACCATATCGGCCTTGATCCGCAAGCGCTGCTCGGGCGGCCGATCGCCGATATTTTCCTGGACGAGGCCGTCCATACGCTACGCAACCGTATCACGCTGCTGCGCGGACCCGACGCGGTCGAGCGCAGCTTTTCGGTCACGCTGATGGAGGGCGGCGGCGCGTTCGACGTCGCGGTGCATTTCTCCGGCTCGCTCGTCATCGTCGAGGCCGAGCCGGCCAAGGCGGACGAGATGGAGGCGGCCAGCATGGTCCGCACCATGGTATCGCGCCTCGCCCAGACCGACACGATGGCCGCGTTTCTGCGCGACGGCGCGCGGCAGGTACGGGCATTGACGGGTTTCGACCGCGTCATGGTCTATCGCTTCGCCGATACCGGCAATGGCGAAGTCGTGGCCGAGGCGCTCAAGCCCGGCATCGACAGTTTCTTTGGCCTTCATTACCCGGCTTCGGATATTCCGGCACAGGCGCGTGCGCTCTATCTGCGCAACATATTCCGTATCATCGCCGACGTGAAGGCGACCCCGGTTCCGGTCGTGCCGACGCTCGACCCCAATGGCGGCGCGCTCGACATGTCCCTGTCGCTACTGCGCGCGGTGTCGCCGATCCATGTCGAATATCTGCGCAACATGGGCGTGGAAGCGTCGCTGTCGATTTCGATTATCGTGGGCGGCAGATTGTGGGGGCTGTTCGCCTGCCACCATTATAGCGCGCGCCTGCCCAGCTTCACGCAGCGCAGCGCCGCTGAATTGTTCGGGCAGATTTTCTCGATGATGCTCGAAGGCCGTGAGCGGGCGTTGACGGCTGAATATGAGGGACGTTCGCGGCAGATCGCCGATCGGCTGATGTCGGCGATCGCGCAGGACAATAATTTGCTCGTCAATGCGCGCTGGCTCGCCGATATCATCTTCGACACGATCCCCGCTGACGGCGTGGGCGTCTATATCGATGGGCGCATGACCTTTTCGGGGCTAACACCGAACGAGACGGCCTTTGCCGCGATCATCCAGATGCTCAATCGCGCGGCCGCGGGGCAGGTCTATACGACCGACAGCATCGCGCGGGTGATGCCCGATGGCAGCGGCCATTCGGATCGCGCGGCGGGCCTGCTCGCGATTCCCCTGTCGCGCCGCCCACGCGATTATGTCGTCCTGTTCCGGGCCGAGCAGCTTCGCGCGGTGCGTTGGGCTGGCAATCCGGAAAAGGCGATCGAATATGGTCCCAATGGCGCGCGGCTGACCCCGCGCAAGAGCTTCGAGGAATGGTCGCAGCTCGTTCGCGGTACGTCGCTGCCATTCACGCTGGCGGAAATCCGCGTGGCCGAGGCGCTGCGTACGGCCCTGCTGGAGGTTGTGCTGCGCCTCGCCGATTCGGTCGATGCCGAGCGGCAGCGCGCGCATGAGAAGCAGGAACTGCTGATCGCGGAGCTCAACCATCGCGTCCGCAACATCCTGGCGCTGATTCGCGGGCTTATTTCCCAGACGCGCGACAGTGCGAGCACCGTCGATGCTTTCGTCGCGACGCTGGAAAGCCGCGTCCAGGCACTGGCCCGCGCGCATGACCAGATCACCGCCGACCGTTGGGCACCGGCGCGTCTCTACGACCTGATCGAGGTGGAGGCGGGCGCCTATCTTGGCGAGCGGCGCGACCGGGTGCAGTTGACCGGACCCAATGTGCTGCTGACGCCTGCCGCCTTCACCGTCTTGGCGCTGGTCATCCATGAGCTTTTGACCAACGCCGCCAAATATGGCGCTTTGTCCGATGGTGGAACGGTCGCGATCGACTGGCATGTGGACGAGGATGGCAGCCTGCTGCTCGATTGGGCCGAGAGCGGCGGGCCGCCCGTCGTCGCGCCGACCCGGCGCGGCTTCGGCTCGACCGTCATCGAACGCTCCATTCCCTATGATCTGGGCGGTGCGGCCGAGCTTCATTATAGGCTGGGCGGACTGGAAGCCAATTTCTGCATTCCATCCGCCCATGTCGCGTCGGTACAGCCCGATTTCGTGCCCAGCGAGCGGGTGGTGCCCGTGGCCACCGTCACGCCCGGCTTGCTCAAGGGGCGCGGCGTTCTGCTGGTCGAGGACAATATGATCATCGCGATGGACGGCGAGGATGCGCTGCGCGATCTTGGCGCTGAAGTGATTACTGCTGGCAACGTCGCGCGCGCGCAGGAGGCGATCGCGCTCAAGAAGATCGATCTTGCGGTGCTGGACTTCAACCTTGGCAATGAGACCAGCCTGCCGGTCGCCGACATGCTCGTCGCGCGCGGCGTGCCGTTCATCTTCGCCACCGGCTATGGCGACGGTCTCGACCTGCCGGCGCGCTTCGGATCGCTGACCTTACTGAAAAAGCCTTATTCCGGGGCGAGCCTCGCGCAAGCGCTTGGCCCCCTGTTGGCGCCACCCGAAGGCTGACGCAGGCGGCGGGTCAAGGACGTCGCAACGCTGGCACGGTGCGGGCGGCATCCTCGGGCGCGACGCCTGGCGGCGGGGCGGCGGCGACCTGCTCCTCGCCGCGCATGATTCGCCCTGCCCGGCGGATCGCTCCGCGCAGGCGCGGGTAGATGCCGCAGCGGCAGATGTTGGTGATGGCGGCGTCGATCTCCGCATCCTCAGGGCTGCTGTTTTTCCTTAGCAGAACGGATGCGGCCATGATGATTCCCGGAATGCAGTATCCGCATTGCGAGACATTGTCCGCCGCGAATGCCTGTTGCAGCGGGTGTCCGCGATCGGGTGACAGCGCCTCGATGGTGGTGACGAAGCGACCCTCGGCTTCCCGGATGCTGATCTGGCACGAGCGCACGGCGTCGCCGTCGATGTCGACCGTGCAAGCGCCGCAATCGCCGGTCCCGCATCCATATTTGGTGCCCGTGAGGTTCGATGCATCGCGCAGCGCCCATAGCAGCGGGGTCGCCGGGTCCATGCGATATTCCACCGGCCGGTCGTTGACGGTGAATTTGGTCACGTGCCCGCCTCGTCGTCGTCGGCCTGGTGATAGAGCACTTCGTTGCGGATATGGATGGTCCGCGAGGCGAGGCGGATTTCCTGGATGAAGGTCGCGAAACCCGCCGCCTGGAGCGTCATCGACAGGCTGAACAGGATGGCAATCGCCGTGCCCAAATGGGCATCGAACAGATTGCCCGCGAACAGGAGAATGACGACGAGGCAGACCGCGCAGGCCGACGCGACGGACAGAAAGATCGAGACGTTCACCACGCTCATCCGCCGGTCGAGCATGCGGATTTCGCTGACCAGCCGGTCATGTTCCTTGCCGCGCGAGGTGAGCACGCGCTCTTCCACCTTCCGCGCCCGGTCGATGACGCGCGCAAGGCGGCCGGTGCAGACGTTGAGGAACGCGCCGATGCCTGCGAGCAGGAACACCGGCGCGAGCGCGAGCTGGATCGTCTGCGCGACCTGACTGACCTGGGGCAGGGGGATCATCGCTTGCCCGTCCGTGCCGTCGTCATGCTCCGGGGTCGTTCAGGCCGCGCCCTTGGTCGAAGGCGCGTTGACGCCCATCGACTTCAGATACTGCTTGATATTGCGCGCCGCCTGCCGCAGCCGCTGCTCATTTTCCACCATCGCGATGCGGACGAAGCCTTCGCCATCCTCGCCATAGCCGACGCCCGGTGCGACCGCGACCTTGGCATGGGTGAGCAGTTGCTTGGTAAATTCAAGGCTGCCCATATCCTTGAGCGCCGGGGGCAGCGGCGCCCAGCAGAACATCGACGCGCGGGCCGGCGGAATGTCCCATCCGGCGCGGGCGAAGCTTTCCACCAGTACGTCGCGGCGCTTGTGATAGAGCTCGCGGTTCTTCTGCACGATATCCTGCGGGCCATTGAGCGCGGCGCAGGCGGCTGCCTGGATCGGCGTGAAGGCGCCATAGTCGAGATAGGATTTGACCCGCGTCATCGCCGCGATGAGCTTTTGATTGCCCACCGCAAAGCCCATGCGCCAGCCGGCCATCGAATAGGTTTTCGACAGCGAGGTGAATTCGATCGCTACATCCTTGGCGCCTGGCACCTGAAGGATCGAGGGCGTCGGATTGCCGTCATAATAAAGCTCGGAATAGGCCAAGTCGGAAATGACCCAGACCTTATTTTCCTTCGCCCAGGCGACCAGGCGCTCGTAGAAAGCGAGGTCGACCGTCTCGGCTGTCGGGTTGGACGGATAATTGACGACCAGGATCGAAGGACGCGGCACGGTGAAGGCCATGGCGCGGTCGAGCGAGCGAAAATAGGCTTCGTCGGGCGTCGTCGGGATAGACCGGATGGTCGCGCCCGCGATGATGAAGCCGAACGTGTGGATCGGGTAGCTCGGGTTGGGCGCGAGGACGACATCGCCCGGCTCGGTGATCGCGGTGGCGAGGCTGGCCAGCCCTTCCTTCGATCCCATGGTGACGACGACTTCGGTTTCGGGGTCGACATCGACGCCGAAGCGGCGGGCGTAGTAGTTTGCCTGTGCTCGGCGGAGACCGGGAATGCCCTTCGACGCCGAATAGCCATGCGC
>JBEVMZ010000199.1:0-24119 GCA_040508335.1 Sphingobium sp. | reverse complement strand
TACCCGGCGCGGCCTTTTTCGTTTCCAGTCGATCAGCGCTTGCGCGCCATGCCGTCGGTCATGGAGATCGCGCCTCTGGGCCGCGCGTCCTCTTCGTCGATGATCACAGGCGCGGCATAAGAACCGATCGATTCGATATGCCATTGGCGCGCTGTCTCATCCGAGCCCGGCACGTCGTTGACCCGGCGCAGCACCACCTGCCGCAGCAGATACCAGGGCTTGCCCGACGCGGCGAGCCGGCCATAGACCTGTACCGGTACGGTGACGAAGAGCGAGCCGGCCGCCCCCTCCGGTTCACCGGGCGCGCCAATATTGGCGTGTACCTCCGAAAAGGCGCGGAAACGCCCCGCAAAGCGCCCATCCTCTTCGGCCCTGACGGCGCTTCCTTCGCGCCAGAGCCGTTGCGCGTCGCCGAACAGCTTTTGTTCGAGCAGGCCATAATAGCGCTGCACGACTTGCCCCGCCCCCTGGGCGCTTCCCGGCTCAATCGGGCCTTCGGAAATCGGTTCGGGATCGACGGGCAGGCCGCCGGGCGTTCCGGGCGCAGGGGGCGCAAGCGGCTCCATCACCGCCTGCGCCTCCGCCCGGACATTATTCTCGACCTGCGCCGCGCTCGCGCCGTTGGTAAGGTTGTCCAGCGCGCTTTCTTCCTTCCCGTCGCACGCCGACAGAAGGAAGAGAGCCAAGAACAATGCCGTCCCGCTTTTATGCTGCATCAATTACCCCGTCTTTGACCCCATCCGCCACCACGGCCGCCGCCCCGTTCACCGCCCGAGCGCGGACCGCCGAAACGCGGCTGCTCCGCACGCGGTGCGCCGGTGGCGGCACCGGGCGTCGAATCCCTTCCACGCCAGCGCGAACCGCCCTCGGGCCGCTGCGTCGGCGTGCCGACACCGCGTCCGTCACCGCGATCCCGCCCGCCGGGGCGTCCAGCTTCGCGGTTCCAGTCGCGCCGCCCGTCGCCACGCCGTTCGCCCCAGCGTGGGCGAAGCGGCTGCGCGCCCGGCGTTACGGCGGGCCTGCCCGGCCGTACCGCCTGCCCGTCGCGCCAGCCAGGACGGCCATCGCGACCGCGCCATTCGCCGCCGCGACGATCATTATGGCGACGCGCTTCCCAATAACGCCGCTGACCGTCGTTCCACCGCTGACGGCGCCCGCCGCGATCATAGACATAATAGCCGCTGCCCGGATAATAAAATCCGTCATACCAGCCAAGACCCGGCCCGACGCCGCCGCCCCAATAGGGGTCATAGGCGCCGCCGCCATAATATCCCGCCCCGACATTCACGCCGCTATAGCCATAGCCGTCATCATAGGCGCAGCCGGAGAGACCGAATGCACCGACAAGGCCCAGGGCGGCGAGAAGCTTTCGTCCCGTCCACGCCATCGCCATACTCCTTATATATGAGTGTATGATGCTGCATAACGCGGCGTCGTTGAATTGGTTGTGAATGGATGAACTATGCGGCGGTAATTTCGTCTGCATGACAAAATAATATGACCGGCGCGGCGCGACTATCCCGTGACTTGCACCATTCTATCCGCTGTTGCGCAGAGCCGTCGCGATGGCGTTGATAGAAAGCTCGATCCCCTCCCGGATGCGGGGATCGTCCTCGCCCGCGCGGTGGCGCTTGAGCAATTCCACCTGAAGCAGGTTCAAGGGCTCGATATAGGGCAGGCGCAGCCGGATCGAGGCATCGAGTGCGGGCGATTTTTCCAGCAGCCGCACCTGTCCCGTCGCTTCGAGCAGCCCGTCACGCGTCATCGACCAGCCATCGGTGATGCGCGCGAAGATCGCCTTCCCCGCTGCCTGATCCTCCGCCAGTGGCAGGTAGCGCGCAGCGATGCCGAGATCGGACTTGGCCAGCACCATCTCCATATTGCCGAGCGCCGAGCGCAGGAACGCCCAATGCTGCGCCATGTCGGCAAGCAGCGCCTTGTCCTCGAACGCCGCGACGGCGTGGCCCACGCCATACCAGCCGGGCAGCATCACCCGCGCCTGCGACCAGCTGAACACCCATGGAATGGCGCGCAGATCCTCGATCCGGGCGCTTTTCGTGCGGCTCGCCGGGCGCGAGCCTATCTTCAGGCCGGAAATCTCCGCGATCGGCGTCAGCTGGCGAAAAAAGTCGCGAAAGCCGGGCGTCTCATAGACGAGATCGCGATAGGCAGCGAAGGCGCTTTGCGACAGCGTGTCCATTGCTTCGGAAAAGCGTGCCGCGTCCCGTTCCGAAATGCCTTCGGGCTCCAGGCTGGCGAGCAGGGTCGCGCTCGTCGTGGCTTCCAGATTGCGGATCGCCGCGTCGCGCGTGCCGAATTTCGCGGCGATGACCTCGCCCTGTTCGGTAATGCGGATGCGGCCCTGCACGGTACCGCGCGGCTGCGCCTGGATCGCAGAGAAGCTAGACCCCCCGCCCCGCCCTACCGCGCCGCCCCGACCATGGAAGAGCTGCATCGCGGTGCCAGCATCGGCGAAGACCGGCGCCAGCGCCCTCGATGCCTGATAAAGACCCCAGGTGGAGGTGATGTAACCACCATCCTTGTTACTGTCGGAATAGCCGATCATCACCTCCTGATGACCCCGCGCCCGCGCGATGCCGGCAATCTCCGGCAGCGCAAAATAAGCGGCCATGATCGCGGGCGCGGCTTCCAGATCCGCAATCGTCTCGAACAGGGGCACGGCCATGATCGCCGCCTGCGGCCCGCCATCCTCGCTCACGGCGGCACGCCACAGCCCCGCTTCCTTCAGCAGGATATTGACCTCGAGCAGGTCGGACAGACTCTGCGCCTTGGAAATGATGTAATGGGTGATGCAGGCCGGGCCGTAGCTGCGATGCGCGTGCGCCGCTTCATGGACGATGGCCAGTTCCTTCGCCGTCTCCTCCGACCAGTCGGTGAAGGGGGCGCAGAGGGGTCGGTTATTCGCCAGTTCCCGCCGGAGAAGAGCGACGCGCGACTCCTCGTCGAGCGCGGCATAATCGGCCTCGACGCCTGCAACCTTCAGCAGCTCGGCTACTACCCGCTCATGCACGTCGCTATTCTGCCGCATGTCGAGCGTCGCGAGGTGGAAGCCGAACGTCTCGACCGCGCGGATGAGCCGTCCAGCCGCACCGCCCGTCGCCAATGCGCCGTCGCCCTCCGTCCCCAACGCATGCGCGACGGTGACCAGATCGCGGCGCAGGTCGGACGGGCTGTCATAGGGCTCGCCGTCAAGCGAAGACGGGCGCGGCGGCGCTTTCCCCATGCGCGCACGATAGGTGGCCGCAAGCCGGGCGTAGATGCCGCTCAGCGCGCGGCGATAGGGTTCGTCGCGCCGGCTCGGCGCATCGTCGCCGCTCGCCTGCGCCAGGTCGAGCATCGCCTGCGGCACCTGCGCCAATTCGGTCGACAGCGAAAGCTCGGCCCCCAACGCATGCACCGCATCCAGATAATACAACAGCACCGCTTCGCACCCCTTGGCCAGCGCCATCCGCAGTTGCGGCGCCTGGACGAAGGGGTTGCCGTCGCGATCGCCGCCGATCCAGTTGCCAACGCGCAGGAAGCTGGGCGGGCGCGCGCCAAGCTCCCGCTCCCACCGCGCATAGAGGGCGGGCAGCGTGGGTACGAACACGTCGCGCAGATAGGTTAGGACATTGTCGATCTCGTCGGCGACGAACAGTTTCTCGCGCCGCAACGGCCGCGTCTGCCACAACAACGCGATCTGGCGGCAGATCGCCTCGTCGATCGCGTCACCCTCGTTCGTTTCCGCATGGCCTCCATCGCGCAGCGCCATGAGGTCGGCGATGCGGTTGCGATGGTCGATCATCGACTTGCGCCGCACTTCGGTCGGGTGCGCGGTCAGCACCGGCACTATCAGCGCGCGGGAGAGCAGATCGAGCACCTTGTCGCGGCCGATGCCATGGCTCTGCAACTTGGCGAGCGCCGATGCGACATCGGCGCCCGGCTCCGCCGCGACGCCCTGCCGATCCTCGGCCAGATTGGCGAGCATGGAGAACAGCATGAACCCGCGCACGAAGGCGAGCGTATCGTCGAGGCCGAGCGCGTCGAGCCCGGTGTCGACCAGCTCCGCCCCCTGCACGCCGCGTGCCCGATCAACCGACGCGGCGCGGATATATTCGGTTTGTTTGTAGAGCTTCTCGCCCCCATAGGCCCGGATGACATTGCCCAACAGCCTCCCAAGATAGCGGATGTCGGGATTTTGCGCGATAGCGGGGGTGGGCGCGGGCGCGGCGGCTTGGGGGTCGGGACTGGCCATATGCCGATGCTGGGGTGCAGCATGGCCCGGGTCAAGGGGCACGCCCCCTTGCGCTTGGCCAGCGCGCGCGTCAAAAGCGCGGCCGTGACATCCAGCATCACCATCGGCACCGACGGCGCGGGCAAGCCTCTCGCCCTCGACGTGGAGGAACTGCTCGCCACGCGCCTTTTGGTGCAGGGCAATTCGGGCTCTGGAAAGTCGCATCTGCTGCGCCGCCTGCTCGAAGAATCGGCCCCGCTCGTGCAGCAGGTGGTGATCGATCCGGAGGGGGATTTCGTGACATTGGCCGATGCGTTCGGCCATGTCGTGATCGAGGCGGGCGATTATAGCGAGGGCGACATCGTCCGCATGGCGCGCCGCATTCGCGAACATCGCGCGTCGGTGGTGCTGAGCCTGGAGGCGTTGGAGCTGGAAGCGCAGATGCGCTGCGCCGCGACCTTCCTTTCCACCTTGTTCGACGCGCCGCGCGACCATTGGTATCCCGCACTGGTCGTGGTGGACGAGGCGCAGATGTTCGCGCCGGTGTCGGCAGGCGACGTGTCGGACGAGGCGCGGCGCCTCAGCCTCGCGGCGATGACCAACCTCATGTGCCGGGGGCGCAAGCGCGGCCTGGCCGGGGTGATCGCGACGCAGCGGCTGGCCAAGCTTGCCAAGAATGTCGCGGCCGAAGCATCCAACTTCCTGATGGGGCGCACCTTCCTCGACATCGACATGGCGCGCGCGGCCGACCTTTTGGGGATGGAGCGGCGGCAGGCGGAGCAGATTCGCGACCTGGAGCGGGGACGCTTCCTCGCGCTCGGCCCGGCCATCTGCCGCCGGCCCGTGGCAGTCAAGATCGGCGCGGTCAGGACGAGCACGCGCGGCGGCACGCATAAGCTGATGCCGCCGCCGGTCGCCGCGACGGGCGACATGCAGGAACTGCTGTTCGCGGGGGGCGGCGACGAGCCCCCTCCCCCGCCGCCGCGCATCGCGCCGCCGCCGATCCCGACCGAAACCGTGATCCGCCTGCTCGCGGCGACGCCTTCCGCCAAGCCCGCCGCCCCCGAACTGGATTTCGGGCAGAACGAACCGGTGACTATCGCCGTGCTGGAAGAAATGGTCGCCGACCTGGGCGATGCGCTGCCGCCCCCGCCCGCGTCGCTCTATCAGGATTTCGGCGTGCGCTGCCGGATGAAGGGTTTGCGGCAGGCGCCCCTTGACCTGCCCGCCTTTCGCAAGCGATTCGCCATGGCGCTCGCGGGCATGGCCAATTCCGACGACCCGCGTTGGGCCGACGCGCTGCGCGCCGCCGCGCCGCTTGCCGAAGACATGCTCGCCCCCTTCCTGCTGATCGCGCGCGCGGCGATGGAAGGCGTGGCCTGCCCCGACGACGCCAGCCTGGCGCGCGCCTATGGCACCAGTTCGCCGGGCCGGGTTCGGCGGCTGATCGACTATATGGAAAAGCTCAACGTCATCGTCGCGCGCACCGACTTCGCCGGAAAACGCTCGATCGGGGTGCCGGCGCTCGGCCTCTCCACCGCGGCCGCCGAAGGATGAGCACGCCCTCCATCCTGTTTGTGTGCCTGGGCAATATCTGCCGCTCGCCTTTGGCCGAAGCTGCGCTGCGGGCGGAGGCGAAGGCGGCGGAGCTGGAGGTCGAGGTCGATTCGGCCGGGACCGGCGACTGGCATGTCGGCCGCCGCCCGATCCACGCGCGCAGGCGACCGCCCGGCGGCATGGCATCGAGATTTCAGCCTATGCCGCGCGCCAGGTGGATGCGTCGGACTTTGCGCGCTTCACCCATATTTATGCGCTCGACGCGCAGAACCTGATCGATCTCGAACAACTTCGCGGGCCTGACGGCACGGCGACGCTGCGCCTGCTGATGGATGAAGTGCCGGGGCGCGAAGGCACCGACGTGGTCGATCCCTATTTCGGCGAGGATGAAGGGTTCGATGCAACCTGGGACGATGTCACCCGCGCGGCGCGGGCGATCGTCGCAAAGCTCAAGACAGTGTCCTAGGCGGCGCGCAGCCGGCCCGCGCGGCGATTGAGCACATGGCCGAGCGCAAGGATCGCAACGCCGACCAGGGTAACGGCGCTTTCCTGCCAGCCATGATCCATCGTCAGGGCAAAGGCCATGAACGACAAGCCGATGCCGCCTGTCAGCAGAGGCCTGAGCGATCCATGGGTGAATGCGCCATGCCCCAGCGCCAGCGCGCCGAGCGCGATGGCCAGCACCAGTCCCACCTCGTGAAAAAGCGGGTTCTCGAATATCCCGCCCGCCGAAGCGAGGAGACCGAGAAGCACTGCCGTACCGAAGCAATGCACGGCGCACAGCCCGGACAGCGCGATGGCGGCGCGATCCAGACGACCGGAATTCAGGGCTTGGCGCAGGTTCTCCGTCATCGAGACGATATATAGACCCACGCGGCCGAAGTTACAATATAACATTAGCCAAGTGCCCCGTTTTTATGGGCACCCGGCCGTTGCGCGAGGGGTTCAGGCAGCCAGCGGCACCGGCAGGGCAGGCAGCATGCCCTTGGCGACGTCCTTGATCAGCGCGACGAAGCGCGTCGCTTCCCGCACGATCATCGCCTTGTTGAAGCAGGCGGCGGCGCCCCGGTCGAGCGCTTCGCCGACGATCGGCGCGCCATCGCGCATCAGGCTGGACAGCATGATGACCGGGCACGGCTCCATGTCCATGATTTCGTCGAGGATCATCATCCCGTCCTTGCCGGGCATGGCGATGTCGAGCGTGACGACGTCCGGCCGCTCGGCCCGGATCATCGTAATCGCCTCTTCGCCATCGCGCGCAATGCCGACGACCTCCACACGGCGGTCGCGCTCGAGCAGCGTCTCGATCATAGCGCGGATGGTCAGCGAATCGTCTACCACGACGATGCGTATCGGTTTCATGGCCCGGCCCTTTCCCTCTATTCCTTGAAGGTCATAACGGATCGGCAACGGGCGGCTTTAGGGCTTGGCTAATACGATTTTAACCGCGCGTCATCCACCGCCCCGACGCTGTGGCGGCGCGGAAAAGAGTTTGCGGAAGCTGATCGTGATGCTGCGCCCCAAGGGATCGAGATAGCCCGGCTGATAGCGTAGCGGCGTCGTGCCGTTCGCGTCCGTGACGTCGCGGCGCGTGTTGAAGATATTATCGATGCCGATCGACAGGCGCGCCCCGCGCAGAAAGGGATGGTCTTTCACAAGCGCCGGCATCTGCCCCAGATTGGCGAACAGCCGCAGGTTTGCGGTGGCGAGGCTGCCAAAGTTCAGCCGCGACGCGCCGCCCAGAGCGCCGTCGACATGCGTGCCACTTTCCCAGTCCACGCCCAGCCGCGCACCGATGCCGTTATTGGTGTAGCCGACACGGGCCTCCACCACGTGCCGAGGCTGTCCGCCCGCCGATCCGGTCGCGTCGCCGTCAAGCAGGTCGAGACGTGGAACGCCGGGCGCGATCAGGATATTTTCCGCTAGATACCAAGTGTGATAGGCGCTGAAGCTCAGGCGGCCGCCGCCGCCGCCGCCGCCGCCGCCCCGGCCACCGCCGCCACCAAAGCCTCCACCGCGCGGCCCGCGCGGCCCCCCGCCAGCACCGCCCTCGCCGCCTGGCCCCTCGGACGCACGGCGCTCGCCCGGACCACGCTGCTCGTCATTGCCCGGAGGGCCTCCATCGCCCCCGCCTGGGCCAGCGCCGACGCCCGGACGGCGGTTGCCGAAGAGATTTTGCAGTTCCACCGGGCGGTCCTCCGGCTTGGCCCCGGCAGCGCGCCATGCCTCGACCAGTTTCTGGACGCGCGACTTGAGCGGGATCGACAGGTCAAAGCCCCAGCGGAGCTGTTCGCTCTGCGCGCTCAGGAAATTGATCGGCCGCGTGTCGATCTGCGTCAGGCGGCCGTCGGCGTCGCGCAGGAAGCGCTGCGGGAAGGCCGCCTCGATCGCCGGGGTCGGCGTCGGAAAGCCGGCGATCGGGTTGCGGGTGCGGCTGTTGAGATAAGTGGCGGTCAGCGTCAGGTTGGGCTTGTCGAACGGCTTGACCGTGGCGGACAGGCGGAACTGGTCGCGCACGCTTTCGCGCAAGGCTGCACTCCCGCCCGAAAGCTGGGTCACGAACACCGTCTCGCCGCGCGCATAGTCGAAGACCGAGACGTTAGGCGTGGTGATCAGCGGATCGGTGAGCTGCGTACCGGTGGGCGCGGCGCGATCCTGACTGGCCGAGGCGAGCAATTGCACCTGCGGCACCGGGCGCCAGCGCACGCCGTAGCCCAGCGTCGAAAGCGTGCCGAAGTCCGAATAATGCTGCGCCGCCGCGTTCACATTGACGCCGATGTCGCCGACCGCGCCCAGCACGCCCTTCGACCGGCTGGTGAGCGGCAGGTCGATGCTGACCTGCCCGCTGCCGATCTGGCGGTCATAGTCGTTGCGCGTCTCGACTCCCGAACGGATCGACCAACTGTCGAAGCCGTTGGTCGATGCACCCACACGCACGGCAGTCGTGACCTTGCCGGCGGGCAGTTCGAACAGGCTGCCCGTGACCAGCAGATCGCCCACGAGCGCGTGCGACTTTGCCCGCGCGCGATCGGTGAGGCGGGTCGAGAGCAGATCGTCCGAAAATGTGCCGAAGGGATTGACGCTGGGGCTGCCGGCGTCGAGCGCCGCCTGGATCGCGCCGCCCGCAACACCGCGATCGGTGCGGGTGCGCGTGTCGGAAATATCGCCATTGCCGGTGAAGGACCATTGCCAGCCCCGCCCGATCTCCCCGTTCAGCGTCACGCCCAGATGCCCTGTCGTTCCCCGGATCCGCTGCCCCAGCGCGCCGGCTTCGAGCAAATAACGATAGAGCCGCGTGTCGCCGGCGAAGGGCGAAAAGGGATTGCCGCCCGGCAGAGCCACGTTGAGCGCAGGAAGGCCCTGAAGCGAATCGCTGTCGGACAGTTCGACCCGGCCGTTGACGCTGGCCGATACGCCGCCCAGCGCGCGGGCATAGATGATGTTCGCCGACAGGCTCTCGGTAGCCGGGCTGAGCGTGCGGAAGGGGCTGACGTCGCTGATGTCGGCACGGTTGGCGCCGGCGACGAAGGCGGCAAGGCCGACCGACCCGTTCGCGGCGGCGGCGGGCGCGGCGGCGGTGGTGACGATTCCGCCAGAAAGCGCCGACAAGGCCGGGTCAATCTCCATACCCGCGCCGATGCCGGTCACATTGCCCCCAATCGAAAAGGGGCGCGACGGCGCGGCCGAGACGATGCCCCGTTCGCTTTCCAGCAGATCGGCGGCGCGCGCATAGCGTAGATTGACGATCAGGCGATCGTCGCCCCGGATGCGCAACATGCCAGCGTCGATCCGCCCGCTTTCCCGCCCGCCGTCGGTGGTCATGCCGCCGCGCAGCTCGCCGGTCTCCGCGCGGAAGCGCTGGCGCAGGACGATGTTCGCGACCTTTTGCGTCGGTGCATAGCCGTAGGAGAGCGCAACCTGCTCGGGCAAAATATCGACCCGCGCCACCGCTTCGGAGGGTATGTCCTGGATTTCCGAGAAGCTGGAAATACGCTTGCCATTGAGCAGCACGATCGGCTGACCGTTGGTCTGCGGCGACAATTCGGTGATGAGTTCGGCGATGGATGTGACGCCGAGTGCGCGAATGTCCGCCCCGCCCAATTGTTGTTCGGGCTTTACGTCGCCGATCACGCTGCCGCGCTGCCGCGCGCCTGTGACGATGATCTCGTCGCCGGCCTCGTCCAGTGGGGCGGCGCCTCCGGTCGGGTCGCGCTCCTGCGCCATCAGCGCGCCCGGCGCCGCTCCCAGCAATAACGGCAGAATGAACGAAACAGAACGACGCAAGATATGACCCCCTTCAGGCGCGATCGGATGGCTCCCCTGCTAGGGATGAATTGTCGCAGGATATTCGCCGATACCCTGCTTATGTGTCGCAAATTGTATCCCGGCCCCTAGCGCGGTGCTGGCTTCCGGTTGATGCCGATCAGCCAGGGGCGCAGCCCCTTGGTCGGCTTGGCCACGCCATCGAGCCGGACCGTACGCAGGATGCGGACGGGCTTGACGATCATCTGCCCGCGCATCGGCCCGCTGCCGCAGCAGGTGGGCTGGCTGAGTATGCGCTTGACCACGTCCATGCCGCCCACGACCCGGCCAAAGGCGGCATAGCCGATATAGTCGCCCTGCGCATCCATGCGCGGAACGGCGCCTACGGTAATGAAGAAATTGCCCATCGCCGAATTGGGTCGGTCGGGCCGCGCCATCGAAATCGTCGCGTCGAGATGGCGCAGGCCGGTCTTGCTTGTCGGTTCGTGGCGGACAGGCGGCAGGGCGCGGCGCAGGTCGGTGTCGATGCCGCCCTGGATCAGGCCGAAGGTGGGCGCGCTCTTGCGCCGTGCGGCGCGGTAGAAGGTGACGCCGTCGAAGCGCTTGTCATCGACATAGGTCAGGAAATTGGCGGCGGTCAGCGGCGCGCGGCGCTGGTCGACGGCAATGACGATGCGGCCGAGGTCGGTTTCGATCGCGACGCGCGTTGTGCCGGCCAACGCCTTGGCAGGCGCGGCGGAGGCGGCATGCGGGAGCAGCAGCGCGGACAGCAGGAGCAGGCGGGACGGCATGGCGCCGCCCTTGCCACATCGCGCCGCGCCGCCGCAACAACAGCGGCTCGGTCTCCCTGCGGTCTTTGCTCAATAATCCTTCGAATAGCGCAAGTTGGCCGACGAACCGACATTGGTGCCCGTCCGCGACAGCAGGCTGAGCGCCTTCGACAGCGAAATTTCCAACTGGGTCGCGGTGAAGCCGCGCGGATCGGTGATCACCTCAACATAGATGTTGTTCGAAATGCGCTGCCCGACCGCCAGAGATGTACCCCGGCCACTCGCCTCGTCGCCGCTGACGATGCCGATCCGGTCGATACCCGACGCGCCCTGCAGCTTGCCCAGGGGATTGAGGCCCCCGCCGCCGCCGCGCAGCCCATTGAGCGCGATGCCGAGCTGAACCGCCTGCACCGGCGACAGGTTGGCGACGTCATTGCCGAACAGGATGCGCGCCAATATCTCGTCCTGCGGCAGGCTGGGCGTGGAGACGAAGGTGATTTCTGGCCGCTGTGCCGATCCGGCGACCGCGATGCCCGCCGTCACATTGTCGATCCGGGTTTCCGCGCGGATGGCGAGCGTCGGGTTCAGCATCGGCCCGTTGAAGGTGATGATCCCCTGCTCAAGCTCGAACTGCCGCCCGGAAAAGCTGTAGCGGCCACGAATGGACTCGATCCGGCCGACGACACGCGGGGCGGCGGTGGTGCCGGTGACGCGCATGTCGGTCTGCCATTCCGAATCGAGACCCATGCCGGTCACGTAGATTTCATTGTCCGCGCGCACCCGTAGATCGAGTTTCCACAGTGAAGGGGGCGCCGCTGCTGCCTGCCGTCCGGCCAGACGCTGGTCGAGCACATCACGGCCCTCGCCCTTGCGCCGCACGCCCTGAAGCTGGCGGATGTCGGCGCCACCCTGGAACGCGATCATGTAGCGGGTTTCAGGCAGCGACAGGTCGCCCTTGATCAGGCCGCCGGCAGCCGCGCTGTTGGTGATGTTGATCGTGCCGGTTGCGACGCTGGTGATCTGTTCGGAGCGGGCGAGGCGCGCGCGGTCGAGCTTGATCGCGATATCCATCGGGAAGCCGCTGTCCGCCGCCAGCCCGACCGTGCCCGACGCCTGCACCGTGCCGTCGCCGGCCCGGCCCGAAAAGTCGCGCAGCTCCAGCCGGTCGTTGGTGAAGCGCCCATCGAGCCGCATCTGCGTAACGCGGGTGCCGAACGTCTCATTTTCGTATGTCAGCGCATTGGCGCGGGCGAGGCCGTTGACGCGCGGCGCGCTGAGGCGTCCGCCGAAATCGGCCGCGACGGCGATGCCGCCCGTCAGCTGCTGGTCGGCGAGCCCGGCGAAGGAGAAGAGCACGTCGGCCGGCCCAGCATAGCGGATTCCGCCACCCAAGGGTGCATTGGCGAGCCGTTCGGTCAAGCTTGTGCCGGCTCCGGGTGGGCTCAATGTGGCGACGAACCGGCCGAGCGTCGCATTGCCGCGCCGGATGAGGCCGCGCATGTCGCCGCCCGCGCCGGACAGCTTGCCTTCGATGCTCATCGCCACCGGATCGGACACGGCGGACAGGCTCGACCGACGGAAATCGGTGATGGCTAGGCGCGTCGTCGCGGTGGGGAAGGCATCGCCCTCCTGCGCGAAGTCGACCGTACCGGTCGCCCGGCCACCGATGCCAAGGCCGGGACTTGCGATATTGGCGATCGCAAGGTCGAAATCCTTGAACCGTGCTTGCGCGACCGTGCGGGCGCCGCCGAAGCGGCCGGCAAGATCGACGCGGCCCTGCGGCAGCACCAGCTGCGCCGGCTCAAGACGATACCCGCCCGCTTCGGTGCGGATGATCGCGGGCTGGGCCAAACGAAACGGGATATTGCCAGCCTTGCCCTGTAACGCGACGGCGTAGAGCGTCGGACGCAGCGCCGCGTTCATCGCGACCGAGAAGGGAACGCCGGTCGATCCATCGGCAACCAACTGCGCCTTGCCGCGACCGCCCTGATAATCGATCCGCCCGCGCGCCTTGCGTACGACATAATCGCCATAGGCAGCGTTCGCGAGTTGCAAGTTGCCACGAATCAGCGGCTGGTCGGTCAGCACGGCCGATGCCGTCAATATGGCGCGGCCGATGACGATATCCGCCTCACCCGGCACCCGCGCGTTGCTGGCGGTCGCATTGACATTGACGCCCTGCGCCTTGCCGACGGCGGTGAGGCCGACGCGCCCATTGATGCCCGATCCGCTCAGCGCCAGCGCGCCGGTGAAGGGGCCGGCTGCCGACTGCTGGATGCGTCCATTCATGTCGACGCCCGCAAAGCGCGCGCGCGTCACGTCGATGGTGAGCGGCCCCTGCGCGGTGCGGATCAGCACATTGGCGAAGAAGGGACCATAAGGCGAGCCGCCGGTTGCTTCGAGCCGATATCCCGCCGCCTCGCCATTCAACTTGGCGACAACATCGGTCAGCTGCACGCCGACATTGGGGCGCGCCGCGCGCAGCACCGCCTGCGGCCGCTCCATCGTGCCGCGCACGGTCAGCGCGAGCGGGCCATATTGGCGCGAACTGGCGGTCGCGTCGAAGGCAATGCGGCCGTCGGTCGCGTAACTGCCGCGTCCGGAGCGGATCTGGAAATTGGGCGCAGCGCCTTTGAGATCGTCGAGCGTGAACATGCCCTCGGGCGTCATGCCGATGCGCCCCGAGGCAACCGCGTTCCCGCCGAGGAAATCGCGCACCGAGGCATTTTCCCAGCGAGCCGTGCGTACGCCGAACCGGCCCGACAGACCAAAGCCGCCCTTGGGTCCGGGCACGAGATTGACGTCGGTTGTCAGGTTGACGACGCCGACACCGTCGATCCGATAGTCGTTGACCCGGCCTTTCAGCGCGCCGCGATAGATCGCATTGGTGAGATCGGCGAGGATGATCGCGGTTGCGTCCACCCGGTCGCTGCGAATGCGCATATTGTCGCTGATCAGCTTGCCGGCCGAATAAGCGAAATCGCCGTTCAGCCGCAAATTGTTGAGCAGGCCACCCGCCGCCGCATTGAGACCGGTGACGCGCCGTGCCGTCGCATTGACGGGAATGCGAATGCGGTCGGCGTCGATAACGGCCCGTCCGCTGGCCTTGAGCCCCTCGATCCCGGTCGCGTCGAACGCCAGCATCGCCGCGCTCAGATCATAATCGATGAACGGGGTCGCCATCGGCCCGTCGAGGATCACCGATGCGCGCACATCGCGGCCGCGCACCTTTTCCATGATCGCGCCGGGCGTCAGCAGCGCGGCATTGATGCGCAACCCGCTGAAACGGCTGGTGCCAAGGTCGATCACACCCTGCGCATCGGCGGCGAGCGCCGACGAACGGAGCGATCCCTTGATCGTCGCGCGCCGCTCGTTGAGACCCGCGACGAGATCGACGTCGAGCTGCGGCCCGGTCAGCCGGTCGACCGTGCCAGCCATGACAAGGCCGGGACGCAACGGTCCCTTGACCGAGAAATTGCCGTCGCGCGCAGCGAGCGCCAGATTGGCGAGTTCGCCCTTGGGCGAGGTCGCGACCAGGCGTCCGTTCCATGCCTGCCAGGTCCCGCGCCCGTCGAGCGTCGCGGTCATGCCGTCGGTCAGGCCCGACATGGTGGCGATGACCCCGCCCTTGGGCGCGGTCAGCGTGCCGTTCATCTCAAGGCGGTTCTGCGCGGGGACGGCGTCGAGCTTTGCCTGCAGCCGGTCGCCGCTATCGACGATCGCATTGGCGGAAAGCCGTGCGCGGCCGTCGGCGATATTGGCCATACCGTCGATCGCGATCTCGCGCTTCTGCCCAATGACGGGCTTGGCCAGCACGAAGCGGGCGATTTTCAGCCGGTCGACGTTGATGTCGAGGTCGGGCAGGAGCGGCGCGTTGGGGTCGGTCGGGGTTTCGTTAAACTGCGGGCTGCGCGACAGGACGATCAGCGGGCTTTCGAGCAGGCTGACCGACAGGTGGTTGTGGATATAGCGGAACGGGCTCCACACCACATGGACGCGCGGGGACACGGCAAACGGTCCCTTGGGATCGCGCAGGATCAGGTCGTGGATCGTCATGTCGCTGTAGATCGATCCCTCGATCCGGCCGACCTCGATCCCCATGCCCGATTCGAGCTGAAGCGCCGCAATCTGCTTGATGAGGAAGCGCTTGCCCGGCTGCGTGTTGAGCGACAGCATCAGGCCTGCCGCCAGCACGATCAGGGCGACAACAAGGCTGACGACGCCGATCGCGATCTTCTGCCACAAGGGACGGCCTGGGCGCGGTTCCGGGGCGTCGGCGGGCGGGGTGGAAATCGCGTCCGCCATCAGAATGCCTGCCCTATGCCGATATAGACCGCGAATTTGGATTCGCCCGGTTGCCGATCGAGCGGCATGGCGATGTCGGCGCGGAAAGGTCCGAAATTGGTGTAGAAACGCCCGCCGACGCCGACGCCATAGCGCATGTCGGAAAATTTGGGGATCGAGGACTCATAGACCTGCCCCGCATCGACAAAGGCGACGACGCCGTAATTGCCGAAGCGATAGCGCCCTTCAACCGCGAATTCATTGACCGAGCGCCCGCCGATCGGGTCGGCATTGACGTCCTTTGGTCCCAGCTCCTGAAAACCGAAGCCGCGCACCGACCCGCCGCCGCCAGCGTAGATACGCCGGGATGGCGGCACATTGTCGAGCGCGGTGCCGCTGATAGTGCCCAGCCGCGTACGCGCGGCAATGACGATGCCGTCCGACACGGGAAAATAGCCGGTCAGATCGAACGTGCCGCGCACATAGGGCGAGATATTGCCCTGGAGCGAGGCTTCCGGGATCACGCGCAGATTGGCGCGGACGCCCTTTGTCGGGTTGAGCAGATCGTTCGACAGATCATAGCCGATCTGGGTCGGCAGGGCGCCGATGAAATAGGTCCGCCGACGACGCTCGCCGGTCGCGGGATCGATGATCGTCTGCTCGTTCGACGCGAGAATTTCGGCGCCATAGGTATAGGTCCAGCGCTTCTGGAAGATGGGCGTCGATTGGCGGGCCCAGCTGATGTTGACGCCGCCCGTGAAGGCTTCGTAAGCGGCATAATCCTGACGGCTGGCGATCGCGCCGAACTGGAAGGTGCGATCGCGCTTGCCCGCGTTCGACCGGCGGAACGTGACCGTCGCGCCCTGTTCCTGCGTGCCCGCGACCGCGCCGACGATGAGCGCGCCTTCGGGCGGGAAGAGGTTGCGATGGGTCCATGTCCCCTCGGCCCGGAAACCCTGGCCAGTGCCATAGCCAAGCTCGCCTGCCAGCGTGCGCGGTGGCCCGGCTTCCTGCTCGACATGCATATCGACATATTCCGTGCCGTCTGGCCCCGGCACATTGGTGCGCACTGGATCGACCGACACGGTTCTGAACAACCCCGTCGCGACGAGCGCGCGGCGCAGATCGTCCGCCTTGCGGCTGTCGTAGAGCTGCCCTTCCTTGAAGCGGCTGATGACCTTGATGTGGTCGGCGCCAAAGGCCTGTGTGCCGCTGGTGGTGATGCCGCGAAAACTGGCGCGCGGCCCGGTATCGACGGGCAGCGTATAGTCGCCGGTGACCGTCGCGGGGTCGAGCATTATATCACGCTCCCCCACCTTGGCGAAGGGATAGCCCTCTTCGGGAAGGCGCACGCCGACATTGGCCTCAGCCGCCTCGACATTGACGGCGACGATGTAATCGCCGGTCTTGAGCGGCAGACTGTCTCGCACGAGGCCGGGCGGCACGGTGGGCGCGGCATTGATGACGATCGCGCCGATCTTGTAGCGCTTGCCGGGCGTGACGGCGACCACGGCGCGCAATCTTGCATTCTCGCCTTCCGCCTGCTCCAGCGAGGCGAGCGCGGTCGCGTCATAATAGCCTTCGGAATAGAGCAGCCGGACGGCCAGCGCTTCATCCTCGACCGCGCGCGCCTGAACCATGGCGGCGGTTTCGGCGCGCCCCTTGCCGTCGAGCAGCGCAGATTCTTCGCGGAAAATATCTTCAAGGCCCGTCTTGCCAAACCCCTCGACCGTCACGGCATAGCGGATCTCGGGCGTCTTCTCCTGCGGATCGCTGTCGCTGGCGACCTGCTCGGGCACAGTTACGCTGTTCAGCGGCGCGAGCGGCTGCGCAAGTTCGGGATTGGGGGCCGGTTCGGCAGCGGGTGGCAGTTCCGGCGGCGTGGCGACCGTCGCGGGCATCTGCTGGTCGATCCAGCTGTCGATCGAGGGCAGCGGCGCATCGGCAGGCGCCGCATCGCCGACGCCGGGCAGGCGCGCTTCGAACTCCGCATCGGGAAGGATCGGCGCTTCCCCGTCCGCCGTCGCCGGAACCTCATAAGGGAGAACGCGGGGCGGCGCCGCATCGGTCTGCGCGAACGCCGTTGCAGCCATCGCCACCGGGGAGGCCGCGAAAATCGCCGCGCCAAAAGCGCGCCGTACACGCTCCGATCGTCTTGCCCCCATGAAAATCCCGCAATGCCCCTTCAAACGCCCGGGCCTATTCAGGCCGGCAACATTCCATACGCCCAACATGTTGCGAAGGTTCCATTACTTTCCCGAATATCCGGTAAAGGCCGACGCTTGCCGGTTTCGGCGGACTCCATAACGGTCTAGAGGCAGTGCATGACCGGCATCCTCAATATTTCGCGATCCATTCTCGGCCAGCCATGGCGTTGGCGGGGCGCCAGCGCCGATGGTCGCGCGCCGAATTACCGGCCCGACGATCTGGTGGCACAACTCCTGCTCGCACGTGGCTGCCCGCATGACGCGCTCGACGCGCACCGTAACCCGACGATCCGCGCCTTCATGCCTGATCCGAGCTGCTTCAGGGACATGGATGCAGCGGCCGAGCGGCTGGCCGATGCCGTGCTGGCGGGTGAGGATGTGCGCATCTTCGGCGATTATGACGTCGACGGCGCGACCAGCGCGGCGCTGCTGATCCTGCTGATGCGCGACCTTGGCCTGGACGCGCGCCCCTATATCCCGGACCGTCTGATGGAGGGCTATGGCCCTTCGGGCGAGGCGCTCGTGCGGCTGGCGGGAGAAGGCGCGCGTCTCATCGTCACGGTCGATTGCGGCGCGCAGGCGTTCGAGGCCTTGGCAATGGCGCGCGAAGCGGGGGTCGACGTCATCGTCGTCGATCACCACCAATGCGCCTCGGCGCTGCCGACCGCGCTGGCGCTGGTCAATCCCAATCGGCTCGATGAGGGGGCCGACGCCGCCGCGCACGGCCATCTGGCGGCGGTCGGCGTCGCCTTCCTGCTGGGCGCGGCGCTGGTGCGGACCCTGCGTGCGCGCGGTTTCTTCGCCTTGCGCACGGAGCCGCCGCTGATCGATCTGCTCGACATCGTCGCGCTCGGCACCGTTGCCGACGTCGCGCAACTGAAAGGCCTCAACCGCGCGTTCGTCGCGCAAGGGCTCAAGATCATGGCCAAACGCCGCAACATCGGCCTGGCCGCGCTGATCGATGCCAGCCGCCTGACCCGCGCGCCGCTCTGCCATGATCTGGGCTTTGCGCTGGGGCCGCGCATCAATGCGGGCGGGCGCGTGGGCAAGGCGGATCTTGGCGTGCGGTTGCTGACCACGCAGGACCCCGCGGAAGCGGCGATGATCGCAGCCGAGCTCGACCAGCTCAACGAAGAGCGCCGCGCCATCGAAGGGGAAGTACAGGCCGAGGCCGAAGCGCTGCTCGCCGCCCAGGACAACCGCGCCGTGGCCGTCATCGCGGGCCGTGGCTGGCACCCCGGCGTGATCGGCATCGTCGCCGGCCGCCTCAAGGAAAAGGCGGGCCGTCCGGCGATCGTCATCGCGCTGGACGAAGCAGGCGTCGGCAAGGGGTCGGGCCGCTCCATCTCCGGCGTGGATTTGGGCGCGGCCGTGCTGGCGGCCAAGGACAGCGGGCTGCTCGTGGCTGGAGGTGGCCACGCGATGGCGGCCGGCCTCACCGTCATGGCGGACAGGATCGACGCGCTTGCCGATTTCCTCGACGCGCGACTGGCCCAGACGGTCGCCAAAGCGCGTGACGACCGAGCACTGATGATCGACGCCGTGCTGGCGCCGGGCGGGGTCAATCCCGACTTCGTCGCCGCAATCGAAGCCGGCGGCCCTTATGGCGCGGGCTGGCCCGCCCCGCTCGTCGTCGCCGGGCCGGTGCGTGTGGTGCGCGCCGATATCGTGGGCAAGGGCCACGTCCGCGCGATCGTGGCCGGCGACGATGGCCGTTCGGTCAAGACCGTCGCCTTCCGCCAGGCGGAAAGCCCGCTCGGCCAGGCGCTGCTCGGCGCGCCGCGCGACCGCCGCCTCTGGGTCGCGGGCCGCGCGAAGATCGACGACTGGGGATCGCGCCCGGCCGCTGAACTGCATCTGGAGGATGCCGCCTGGGTCGAATGAGCCGACCGGGCGCGACCGCTTGCCATCATGCACGGGCGGGTTGAGAAAACAGGCTTGACCACAAGCGCGCCGCCGCCTAATGCGCCCTTCGCTTCGACGGTTGCTTGGTGCAGCCCGAAAACGGCCCCTTCGTCTAGCGGTTAGGACGCGGCCCTTTCACGGCTGAAACACGGGTTCGATTCCCGTAGGGGTCACCATTAAGTTGGTCGCCGGCCGCTGTGCGGTCCGCTGAGCGTTTTCTGCGCCCTCCCCTATCTATTTGCGTCGATCGCGGTGCGACCCGCGTCACTGACCAATTTCGCGATGTACCGCGCGCATATTTTAACCGCCAGACGAACAGTAGGGCGGCCGCGCCGCGCGTTGCGCCGCCTCTCCCCATAGATTGGGCGCGATCCCTGACGGACTAGCCACATGGAACGCGACGTGACAGACATTCTTCATTTTCCGATCGTCATCATCGGCGGCGGCGGCACCGGGCTTTGCGCCGCGCTGGCGGCAGCCGATGCGGGCTGCGAGGTTCTGGTGCTGGAGCGCGATTCGACGCCGCTCGGCTCGACCGCCATGTCCACCGGCATGATCCCGGCGAGCGGCACGCCCGAGCAGGCGGCCGCCGGCATCGCCGACTCGCCCGAACTTTTCACCGCCGACATGGTCGCCAAGACCAAGGGCGAGGTCGATCCCTTCCTCACGCTGCGCGTCGCGCAGGAATCGGTCGGCACCATCGCCTGGTTGCGCGACGAGCATGGCGTGCCGCTCGAACTGATCGGCGGATTTCTTTATCCCGGCCACAGCGTGCGGCGCATGTACGGCACCCCCAACCGCACCGGCGGCGAGCTGATGGCCGCGCTTGAAAGCGCCTGCGCATCGGCGGGCATCCCTATCCTGACCGAAGCGACCGCGACCGCCGTCCTGCGCGATGGCGACCGCGTGACCGGCGTGCGCTATGCCCGCCGCGACGGTTCGGAAGAAAAAGTGACGTGCGACGCGCTCATCCTCGCCTGCTCGGGCTTTGCCGGCAATGCCGAGATGGTCGCGCGCTTCATTCCCGAAATGGCCGAGGCAACCTATCATGGTCATCCCGGCAACAAGGGCGACGCGATCCGCTGGGGCCTCGAAATGAACGCGGGCGTTGCGGACATGGAGGCCTATCAGGGCCATGGCGGCCTTGCCGCTGGGCACGGCATCCCGATCCTCTGGCCGCTCATCATGGAGGGCGGTTTCCAGGTCAACGTCGAGGGACAACGCTTTTCGAACGAGAGCACCGGCTATTCGGAACAGGCCGCGCGCGTCAATGCGCAGCCCGGCCATGTCGCCTGGTCGATCTTCGACGAGCGGCTGCACCGGCTGATGAGCGAATTCGACGACTATCGCGACGCGCTGAGCGCTGGCGCCGTGGTGTCGGCGCCGACCCTTGGCGAACTCTCCGAAATCACCAAGCTGCCCGCCGACGCCCTGGAGGAAAGCGCCGCCCTGGTCGCGGCCGCCTGCGCCGGCGCGGTGGTCGATCCGTTCGGCCGGACCTTCAGGCCCGAACATAAGCTTGAAGCGCCCTATTATGCGGCCAAGGTCACGGGCGCCCTGTTCCACACGCAGGGCGGCCTCGTCATCGATGGCGACGCGCGCGTGCTGAAGGAAGATGGCAGCCCCTTCCCCAATCTCTATGCCGGGGGCGGCGCGGCGCGCGGTGTGTCGGGCAAAGGGTCGTCGGGCTATATGGCGGGTAACGGGCTTCTGGCAGCAACGACCTTCGGCCGGCTGGCCGGGCAGACCGCCGCCAAGGACATCGAAGGCGGCGCGAATTAGCGCGCGGCGCCTTCCGTCTGAAGCAACTCCTCGATCCGCGCTTCCAGCCGCGACAGCAGCGAGGCGCGGATCGGCTCGCCCGCGATCAGCTTGCGCCAGCTATTGTAACTGATCCCGAAACGCTCGGTCAGCGCTTCATCGGTGCGGTGCGTCACCATGGCGCGCAGATGATCGACCAGTTGCGGATCGGGCATCCGGGTGCCCTTTGGCAGGATTGCGGTGGAGGCGGATGCGGACACGGCATATATTCCGGTAGTCATTCAAGGATGGCGGGAAACAGGGCGGCTCATGCGCGCTGCGGCGGCGGGGTCCCCAGATAGTGCCAGGGATGCGCCGCCCGGTCGCGCGTGCGGAACGCGGCGATCTCATCACGCCGCTCAAGCGTCAGGTCGATCGGGTCGAGGCCCTTCAAGAGCATCAGCTTAGCTTCCGGCTCTATCTCGAAACCCGTCGCCGACCCGTCCGCCGCGACGATCGTCTGCGCTTCAAGATCGATGGTGAGCGGTCCCTCGACAGCCGCCAGCCGCGCCGGGTCCGCCTCGATCGGCAGCATGCCGTTGCGAATGCAATTGCCGCGAAAGATCGGGTTGAAGCTCGGCGCGACGATCGCGCGGAAACCATATTCGGCGAGCGCCCAAGCGGCATGCTCGCGGCTCGACCCGCAACCGAAATTGACACCGCCGAGCAGGATCGACGCGCCGGCATAGCGGGGATCGTTGAGCACGAAGCCGGGATCGGGTTCGCGCCCGCCGATCGCGGTATAGCGCCAGCCCGCGAACAGCCCGTCGGCCAGCCCCTGCTTGGCGACCGACTTCATCTCGCGCGAGGGGATGATGGCGTCGGTGTCGACATTGTCGCGGATCAGTGGGACGGCCAGCGACCGCAGCGTGGTGAAAGGCGTCATGCGTGAGCCTCCGACAGGACGGGAAGATCGGCGGGTGCTGCGATGCGACCCATGATCGCCGATGCGGCGACGGTTTCGGGCGCGGCGAGGTGCGTGCGTGTGCGCGGCCCCTGCCGGCTTTCGAAATTGCGGTTGGTCGAGGAAATGACCCGCTCTTCCGGCCCGAAGCTTTCACCGCCGGCAAAGAAGCACATGGAGCAGCCTGCCTCGCGCCATTCGAATCCGGCGTTGAGAAAGACATGGTCGAGCCCTTCGGCTTCCGCCGCAGCCTTGACCGCAGAAGAACCCGGCACGCAGATCGCCTTGACGCCCGGCGCGACATGGCGGCCGTCGAGAATGGCGGCGGCGCGGCGCAGATCGGACAGGCGGCTGTTGGTGCAACTCCCGATGAAGGCGGCGTCGATCGGCAGTTCGTCCAGTCTCTGCCCAACGGCGAGCCCCATATAGTCGAGCGCGCGGGCATGGGCATCGGCGGTGGTCGGCGCGATTTCCGCGTCGAGCGCCGGCACAGCCCCGCCCAGCGGCACAGCCTGTTGCGGGCTGGTGCCCCAGCTCACCATCGGACGCACCGCGCCGGCATCGATCGAGACGTCGCGAGCATAGACGGCGCCCGCATCGCTTTGCAGCGTGCGCCAATAGGCGACCGCCGCGTCCCAATCCGCGCCCTTGGGCGCATAGGGTCGGTCCTTCACATAGGCGATAGTGCGCTCGTCGGGCGGGATGATCGCGGAGAAGGCGGCGAGTTCGGTCGCCATGTTGCACAAGGTCAGCCGCGCCTCGATCTCCATTTCGGCAATGGCGGGGCCGGCATATTCGATCATATGCCCACGCGCGCCCGACGATCCGACCTGGCGCAGGATGTGAAGCGCCAGATCCTTGGCCGTCGTGCCGACGGGCAGGCTGCCCTCCACGGTGATGCGCATGACGGGCGGCTTCTGCATCCGCAACGTCGATGTCGCCAGCGCATGTTCGGCCTCCGACGAGCCGATGCCCCACGCAAGCCCGCCAAGTGCGCCCTGCGAGCAGGTGTGGCTGTCCGGGCAGACCAGCGTCAGACCGGGCAGGATGACGCCCTGCTCTGGCGAAATTACATGGACGATGCCCTGGCGCGGGTCGCCAAGGTCGAACAGCGTCAGGCCGGCACGCTGCGCCGCCTCGCGGGTTTCGGTGATGAATTGCGTGCCCGTGGGCATGATCGTCTTGTCCGACCGACCAGGCAGCGTGTCGACGACATGGTCCATCGTCACGAACACCTGGGCCGGATCGGCAACCGCGCGCCCGCTTTCCTCAAGACTTTTGAGCGCAATCCCACCGGTGCGTTCATGCAGCAGGATACGGTCGATGAGGATGAGGTCCGTATCCTCGCCCACGCCGCCGACACGATGCGCGTCCCACAGCTTGTCGAAGGCCGTCCTTGGCTTGGTCACTTGGCCGCCTCCTCCGACAGAGCGGCCATGATCGCCTCACCATCGGCGCCGGGCGCTGGCAGATCGTGACGAAGCGACGCACGCCAACCGTCGATTTCGAGCGGCAGGTTAGGCAGGCGCGCGGAGCCCTTGCCCGGAATATCGACTTCGAGCAGGCCGCCTTCGGCGAGCAGATGCGGGTCTTCGGACAGCTCGTCCGGGCGCAGGATCGGCGCGAACGGCAAGCCAACCTTTTCCAGCCGCGCGATCAGGTCGGCGCGGGCCATATTGCCGAACATCTCACGCACGATGGGAAGGATGCGATCGCGTGCCTCGACGCGCTGGTTGTTCTTGGCAAGCTCGGGATCATCGCCCAGTGCAAGGTCGAATTCCTTGCAGAAGGACACCCACTGCCCGTCGCTCACGACGCCGACGAACAGCTGCTCGCCTTCGTGCAGGGTTTCGAACACGTCATAGATCGCCCAGGCGGAAATGCGCACCGGCATGGGCTGCGCCGCCTTGCCGGTCACCGCCTTCTGCGCGACATGCTGGCCGACGAGGAAGGCGGTGGTTTCGTAAAGCGAGCATTTGACATAGCCGCCCACGCCCGTGCGGTGGCGCCGCTCAAGCGCCGCGAGCAGGCCGATGACGCCGAACATCGCGCCGGTAATGTCGATGACAGAGGAGCCTGCGCGCAGCGGACGTCCCGGAGGACCGGTCATATAGGCAAGGCCGCCCATCATCTGCGTCACTTCGTCCAATGCAGTGCGATGCTGATAGGGGCCGCTCAAAAAGCCCTTGGCCGAA
>JBEVMZ010000188.1:0-12120 GCA_040508335.1 Sphingobium sp. | reverse complement strand
TGATCGCCTTGCTGCTGGTCGGCGGCCTGCTGATACGGCGTACGCTTGCGCCCTTGCGCGACCTCACGCGCGCGACCGAGCAGGTCGGCATCGGCCATCGCATCGAGGTCGCGGAAGCCGGCACGAGCGACGTACGCAACCTCATCCGCGCCTTCAACGCGATGCAGGATCGCATTCACGGGCTGATCGACGAGCGGACCGAGACATTGGCGGCGGTGGGCCATGATCTGCGCACGCCGCTGGCGCGGCTGCAATTGCGGCTGGAGGATGTGCCCGACAGCGGCGCGCAGGCGGCCATGAGTCACGATCTTGAGGAAATGGGGTCGATGCTCGATTCGCTGCTCGCCTTTCTGGGCGGCGAGGAAGATCCTGAGACGCCCGCGCGCGTCGATGTGGCGGTGACGCTGGCGACTTTGGTCGATGGGTTTCAGGATCAGGGCAAGGACGCAAGCTATGACGGGCCGGATCATCTGGAAACGGTCATCCGTCCCGTATCGCTGCGCCGGGCCGTGTCGAACCTCATAGAAAATGCGCTTCATTATGGCGCCTGCGCCCATGTCTCGCTTGAACGGGATGGGGAGGAGATCGTCATCCGGGTCGAGGATGAGGGTAGGGGCATACCGCCCGATCGGCTGGCCGAGGTGCTGCGGCCCTTTGCCAGGCTGGACGATGCGCGGCAGCGCAATACGGGGGGACTTGGCCTTGGCCTTGCCATCGTCGTCAAGACGGTGGAGCGCGAAGGCGGCGTGCTGACGCTGGCTAACCGTGCCGAAGGGGGGCTGTGCGCCGCGATCAGGCTGCGCCCCCAGCCGGCCTAGGCATCGCGGTACAAGTCGGCCCACCGCGCCCTTGCCCTTATGCGGCCAAGTGTTGGCCCGGCGCGGCTTTTGCGGGTTGAATTGCCAAGCCTCTGCTGGTAGGCGCGCCCCATACGGCGCAGGGTGACTTGCGACGACTCATGGCTTTTTACCTTGGTCGGCCCGTCGGGAAGGGGCTTTGGCATCCCGGCGTATCGTTCGCAATGTGTTTGGCCGACCGTGACTATTTGGAGATTGACCGGCTTATGCAAATCATCGTTCGTGACAATAATGTCGACCAAGCCCTGCGCGCGCTCAAGAAAAAGCTGCAGCGGGAAGGCGTTTATCGCGAGATGAAATTGCGTCGTCACTATGAAAAGCCCTCGGAAAAGCGCGCGCGCGAGAAGGCGGCCGCCGTCCGTCGCGCCCGTAAGCTGGAGCGCAAGCGCGCCGAGCGTGACGGCGTCCGTTAAGACGTCGTTCGGGGTCTTCGCGCCCCGCGCTTTTTCCTGATCGCTTTCCTTTTTCGATAAGGCGCTTGTCATGTCCACGACGGCTGTTCCCCTTCGTCCCATCGCCAAGGGATCGCTGACGCGGTTGTGGATCGGTGTCGCCGCCGTGGCGCTCGCCGCCGGTGGCCTTGCCTGGGCGGGGCAGCGCGACTTGCCGGCCTCGCCGAACTCCTTCCTGGCGAACAACGCCGGGGAAGAGGGCGTCGTGACCACGCCGTCGGGTCTGCAATATAAGATATTGGAAGAAGGCGAGGGCGCCAGCCCGACCGCGTCGGACGTGGCGCTGGTCGGCTATAAGGGCACGCTGCTCGACGGCACCCCCTTTGACGAGAACCCGCAGGCCGCCATGCCGGTCGATGGCGTCGTGCCGGGCTTCTCCGAAGGGCTTCAGAAGATGAAGAAGGGCGGCAAGTACCGCCTGTGGATTCCGCCGCAGCTTGGTTATGGCGACCAGGAGGCCGGCACCATCCCGCCCGGTTCGGTGCTGGTGTTCGACGTGACGCTGCATGACTTCAAGTCGCGGGCGGAAATCATGCGCATGCAGCAGATGATGCAGCAGGGCGCGGTGCCGCCGCAGGGGCCTGGTCAGCCCTGAGGCTGCCGCTGAGAGAATGAAGAAAGAGGGTCCGCTTTGCGGGCCCTTTTTCGTTGGGCAGGCCGCGCGGGCGCGTTCGCGCCTATCCTCCCAGCTTGCTCAGCACGAACGCGCCGAGAAAGCCGGCGACGGTGATGAGACCGGTAAATTCGTGCGTTTCTTGGGTTGCTTCGGGGATCATCGTGTCCACCAGCATGGCGAGTATGCCTCCGGCCGCCACCGCCGTCGTAGCGGCGACAAGGTCGGCGTCCGCGCCCGCGAGCGCCAGATTGCCGAGCATCGCGGCCAGACCGGACATCAAGGCGATGCCACCCCAGACGCCGAATATATAGGCGGGACCGCGCCCCGCCTTCTTCATGCCCGCCGCGCTCGACAGGCCTTCGGGCACGTTGGAGAGGAACACGGCGACGACCATCGCCATGCTGACGCCGCTGCCCTCCAGCAGGCTGACGCCGATGACCACCGATTCGGGGATGCCGTCGAGCAGGGCGCCGACCGCGATCGCGAGGCCTGCGCCGCTTTTCGCATCACTCTGGCGCTGGTGCGGATGAGAGCCTGAGCGCTTGCGATGATGTGCGCCGGCGCGGGAAATCAGAAGGTTGGCGAGGGTGTAGACCATCGCGCCGCCCAGAAAGCCGAGCGCGGTCGAATCGAAGCCGCCGCGCATATAGGCTTCGTCCATGAGGTCGAATGCGACGGCGGAGATCAGCACGCCCGAGCCTGCCGCCATGATCGCGGCGATCAGCCGCTGCGGCAGGGCGATCGCATAGGCGATGCCGGCGCCGAGCAGCAGCGCCGATCCGCCGATCAGGCCCCAGAAGCCTGCCTCCAGCGCGCCGTTCATCGGACGCGCGCCTTAGACGGACAAGTCCGCCTTGATGCGTTCGGCGCGTTTTGCCTCAAGCGCCTTCGACCGCTCCTCGAGATAGACCTTGATCATGGCGACGATGGGGTCGGCCAGGAACAGGCCCAATATCCCGAACAGCGCGCCGAACAGGATCTGCGCGGCCAGCACCAGCGCGGGGGCAAGATCGGTCGCGCGTTTGGCGACCATCGGCACGATGATATAGCCGTCGATGATCTGCACGACGAGATAGACCGCGATGGCATAGAGCCCCGCATTCACGCCGACGGAAAAGCCGACGAGGATGATGAGCACGCCCGATACGATGGCGCCGATATTGGGAAGGAAGGCGAGCAGGCCGGTCAAGATGCCGAGCAGGCCGGCCATCGGGATGCCGCCGAGCGACAGCGCGATCCAGGTGCCCACGCCCTCGACGCCCATGCCGATCAGGCGTCCGGCCATCAGCCGGCGCAGCGTCCAGCCCATCTTGTCCGCGACAGTGTAGAAATGGGCGCGTTTTTCTATCGGCAGCATCCAGGCGACGCCGCGCTCGTATAATTTGGGCTCGATGGCGATGAAGATGGCGAGCACCAGCATCATGACCATGCTGGTGACCGCGCCGACCATGGTGCCGACCGCCGCCGTCACGCGGCCAAGCGAATTCATCGCCTGCGTCGCCAGCCCCTTGAAATCCTCCGGCGTAGTGGTGATGCCCAGTTGCTGCATCCAGCCGCCGATGCGGTTCACCTGCGTCTCGACGATCACGCGCATCGCCTGCGCTTGCTCGGCGAGCGACCAGCCGGTGAGGTAAAAAGTGTAGACGAGGAAGGCGAGCGAGGCGAGCAGCACGATGGTCAGCCGCCATCCCCGCCCGATGGGGAGGACCCGGCGCAGGAGCCGCGCGCCCCCGTCCATCATCGTGCAGAGGACGAGCGCGCCGAGGATCAGCAGGATCGGTTGGGCCAGCACCACCAGCAGCGCGACGGCGATGGCGCAGGCGAACCAGACGCTGGCGCGCTGAAATTCATGCTGGGTGAGCGCGCTGCGGACTTCGGTCGGGCCGGGTGCCTCGATATGCCGTTCCTCGTCGCTCATATCGCCCGCCCTCGTTCAAAGTGTCTGCTTTATTGCGGCGGCGTAACGCTTTGTGGCCTCAGGCTGTTCCCTGCGCGTCCGGGACGAAAGGCTTTTGGCCAGCCCAGCGGGTTCCAGCCGGCGCTGCCATCGAGCGAGAAGGTGATGAACTCCGCCCGGCCGCCAATGGCTTCCCAAGGGACGGGTCCGCCGAGGCCGTTTTCCTCGAGCGGTGCGCGGCTGTCGGCGCTGTTGTCGCGATTGTCGCCCATCAGGAAGACGTGGCGGGGCGGCACGCGCACCGGCCCATACCAATCGAGTGCGCTCGGCCCCATGTCGATGATGGTATAGGTCTTGCCGTTGGGCAATATTTCCTGCCGCGCGGGCAGGACGCAGATGTCGCGGCCATCGGCGCCGGGCACGCGCGCGCCGGGAAACTGGTCGGCGGGGCAGGGGGCGTTGCCGTCGACCGCTATGCGTAGCGGCTGGAGAATTTTCTGCGGCACCACGACGCCGTTCAGCATCAGCCATCCGCCGCGCACCTCGACGATATCGCCGGGCAGGCCGACGACCCGCTTGATATAATCTTCCCGCTTGGCCTGAGGCGAGACGATGACGATGTCGCCGCGTTCGGGCAGGCGGCCGAGCACCCGCCCGGACAGAAAGGGCAGGGGGTGGAAGCTGGGCGAGACATAGGACCAGCCATAAGGGAATTTGCTGACGACCAGCCGGTCGCCCTTCAACAGCACCGGCATCATCGATTCGCTGGGAATATAGAAGGGCTTGGCGACGAAACTGTGGAAGGCCAGCACCGCCAGGATCAGCAGCAGCACGCTGCGGAATTCCTGCCACCAATCGACGCCTGTATCTTGGTCGGCAGGCGGCGCGGCCGGGGGCGGCGGCACGGTGGCGGGATCGGTCATGTCGCTGGTGGGCATGGGCGCTGGCTCGGGGCAGGGGCGACGCGGTCGCTCAGAGCGGCAGCGCCTCGATGATGACGAAGGCCTGCGCCCAGGGATGATCGTCCGTGAGCGTCAGATGGATCGCCGCCTTGTAGCCGGGCGGTACCATTTCTTCCAGACGCGCGAGCGCGCCGCCGGTGAGCGCGAGCGTCGGCGCGCCCGAGGCTGCGTTGACGACGCCGATATCCTTCATGAAGACACCGCGCCGGAAGCCCGTGCCGACTGCCTTGGAAAAGGCTTCCTTGGCGGCGAAGCGCTTGGCGAGCGTGCCTGCCTTGGTGAAGGGCCGTCGGTCGGCCTTGGCGCGCTCGGCCGGCGTGAAGCAGCGCATTTCGAACCGTGCGCCGAAGCGGTCGAGCGAATTCTGGATACGCTCTATGTTGCAGAGATCCGAGCCGAGGCCGATGATCATCGGCGTGTTTCCGGGTGCTTAGTGCGGGCGGTCACCGTGCCAGGTCCATGTAGCGACGCATTTCCCGCACCGCGCCCTCAAGACCGCCGAAAATCGCCTCACCGATCAGGAAATGGCCGATATTGAGTTCCGCGAGTTGCGGGATGGCGGCGATCGGGGTGACATTGTCATAGGTCAGGCCATGGCCGGCGTGCGGCTCGACGCCATTCTTGGCGGCGAGCGCGGCGGCGTCGGCGATGCGGCGCAGTTCCTCGGTGCGGGCAGCGCCTTCCAGCTCGGCATAATGGCCGACATGGAATTCGACCACCGGCGCCTGCTGACGGATCGCGGCCTCGATCTGGCGCGCGTCGGGTTCGATGAACAGGCTGACGCGGATGCCTGCATCGTTCAGCCGCGCAATATAGGGGCGCAGGCGGTTATCCTGCCCCGCAACGTCGAGGCCGCCTTCGGTCGTGCGCTCCTCGCGCTTTTCAGGGACCAGGCAGACGGCGTGCGGACGATGCCGCAGCGCGATGTCGAGCATTTCGTCGGTTGCCGCCATTTCAAGGTTGAGCGGCACGGTCAGCGCATCCATCAGCGCGGCTATGTCTTCGTCGCGGATATGACGCCGGTCTTCGCGCAGATGCGCGGTGATGCCGTCCGCGCCCGCTTCCACCGCGATCAGCGCCGCCTTGACCGGATCGGGATGCTCCCCGCCCCGCGCGTTGCGGATGGTCGCGACATGGTCGACATTGACTCCAAGGCGCAGCTTATGCCCCATGGCGCCCTAGACCTTTCGGCTGCCCGGCTTGGTCGTGGGGATCGCCGCCAGCTCGGGCGGCAGCTGATCGGCTTCGTAGACGGGGAAGTTGATCGAGACGAGCGGATAGAAGGGCACGCCGAGGTCGACCTCGCCCGCCGAACGATCCACCAGCGCGACTTCGGCGAGGACGACGCCGCCCGCCTCGCGCACCGCGTCCATCGCCTGGCGCGAGGACAGGCCCGTCGTGACCACATCCTCGACCATCAGCACCTTTTGTCCGGGCGTAATCGCAAAACCGCGCCGCAGTTCGAAAGTCCCTTCGGGCCGTTCCAGAAACAGGGCGTCCTTGCCGAGCGCGCGGCCGACTTCGTGGCCGATGATGATGCCGCCCATCGCGGGCGAGACGACGAGGTCGATTTCGGCGCGCAGTTCACGCGGCAGCTTCTGGACGGTGGCGATGGCGAGCCGGGCGGCGCGCTCCGGGTTCATCAGGACCCGCGCGCACTGAAGATAGTTGGCGCTGTGATGTCCCGATGAGAGGATGAAATGCCCCTCCAGCAGCGCGGCGGCCGCTCTGAATTCCGCCAGTACGTCTTCGTCCGTCATCAAAACCCTGCTTCCCGCCCGCCGTCATGTGAAGCCGCTGCTGCGCGGTCCCGATGTGGCGGGCATGCCGCGCCCAGTCGCGGCCATTGTCCGTATGCGGCGCGCGTTCGCGCGCGCAAAGCGGAATAGGCGGGCGGCCAGTGCGTTGCAACAGAGAAGAAAATCTGCTTGGGGAAGCTTGAGGCATCGGAAAACCGTGCCTATAAGCCGCGGCAGACCGGCCCGGTGGGGAGCATGCGTAATGGCGCGCCCCGACGCCGCGGTCAAAAGGGGATACGGGGTAAGTAGACGATTATGAAAATGGTGAAATCGCTCCTGTTCGCCGGTATGCTGGCCCTCGCGCCGGTAATGGGCGGCCATGCGCTGGCGCAGGATACAACCGGCACCAGCGTGCCCACCAGCCCGGTGGATGCCGATCCCCGTTCCTCCGATCCCGGTGCGCCGGCTGATTCGGCCGACGCCAACGTCGCGAACGCGAGCGCTCCGGCGCCGGCAGCGGCCGCCGTCGCCGCGCCGCCGCGCACGAAGCCGACGCTTGGCATCGGCATGCCGATGCCGCGCGAAGTGACGCTGCAGGAGCAGTTCACCTCCACCGGCAAGACGGCACGCTGGATGCATGACGCGCTGCTGATGCCCGTCATCACGCTGACGTCGCTTCTGGTGCTCGCGCTGATGCTGTATGTCATGGTGCGTTTCCGCCGCGCCGCCAATCCGGTGCCTTCCAAGACGTCGCACAACACCCTGATCGAGGTGATCTGGACCGTTGTCCCGGTTGTTATCCTGCTGGTGATCGCGGTTCCCTCGATCGGCCTGCTCGCCGACCAGTTCAAGCCCGCGCCCAAGGATGCGCTGACCGTCAAGGTCACGGGATATCAGTGGTATTGGGGATATGAATATCCCGACGCCGGCATTCCCGAATTTGTGTCCAACATGCTGCCCAGGGACAAAGCCGAGGCGAACGGCGAGCCCTATCTGCTCGCGCCCGACAACCGTCTGGTTCTGCCTGCCGGACGTCCGATCAAGCTGATCATCACCGCCGCCGACGTCATCCACGCCTTTGCGGTGCCTTCGCTCTGGGTGAAGATGGACGCCGTCCCCGGCCGTCTGAACGAGAAGAGCTTCATCATCGAAAAGCCGGGCGTCTATTACGGCCAATGTTCGGAACTGTGCGGCGCGCGTCATGCCTTCATGCCGATCGCGATCGAGGCGCTGCCCCCGGCGCAGTTCGACCAATGGGTACTTTCGCAGGGCGGCAAGCTGAACGGCGCGACCGCAGCGCCGGCCGGCGAAATGGGGCCGAGGCCGGGTACGTCATTGCCGTCGCCCGCGTCGTCTGACGCCGGCACGGAAACGCTTTGAGACAAGGGCAGGACGCCATGACCACCATCACCGCAGATCATCACGGCGATCATGCTCACGAGCATCACGACGCCGATCACAAGCCGGCCTTTTTCCAGCGTTGGTTCATGTCGACCAACCACAAGGATATCGGCACTCTCTATCTGATCTTCGCGATCTTCGCCGGCGTCGTCGGTGGCGCGATTTCAGGGCTCATGCGCTTTGAGCTGCGCGAGCCGGGCATCCAGTATCTTCAGGTCTGGGCGAACATGCAGCATACGCTGCTGGGCGTCGAACCTGCGACGCTTGACCAGGCCTATCATCTCTGGAACGCGCTCATCACCGCGCACGGCCTCATCATGGTCTTCTTCATGGTGATGCCCGCGATCATCGGAGGTTTCGGCAACTGGTTCGTGCCGATCATGATCGGCGCGCCGGACATGGCCTTCCCGCGCATGAACAATGTTAGCTTCTGGCTGCTCATTCCTGCGATGCTGCTGCTTCTGGGTTCGGCTTTCGTGCCCGGCGGCACCGGCTATGGTGCGGGGACGGGGTGGACGGTCTATGCGCCACTCTCCACCAGCGGCTCGGCAGGGCCGGCGGTCGATATGGCGATCCTCTCGCTCCACATCGCGGGCGCAAGCTCGATCCTGGGCGCGATCAACTTCATCACCACCATCCTCAACATGCGCGCGCCGGGCATGACCCTGCACAAGATGCCGCTGTTCGTGTGGTCGGTGCTGGTCACCGCCTTTCTTCTGCTGCTCGCGCTGCCGGTCCTCGCGGCCGCCATCACGATGCTGCTGACCGACCGTAATTTCGGCACGACCTTCTACGATGCGGCAGGCGGCGGCGATCCCGTCCTCTACCAGCATCTCTTCTGGTTCTTCGGTCATCCCGAAGTCTACATCATGATCCTGCCGGGCTTCGGCATCATCAGCCAGATCGTGTCGACCTTCAGCCGCAAGCCCGTCTTTGGTTATCTCGGCATGGCCTATGCCATGGTCGCGATCGGCGTCGTCGGCTTCGTCGTGTGGGCGCACCACATGTTCACCACCGGCATGTCCGTGAACGTCAAGATGTACTTCACCGCCGCGACGATGGTGATCGCCGTGCCTACGGGCATCAAAATCTTCTCGTGGATCGCGACGATCTGGGGTGGGTCGATCAGCTTCAAGACCCCGATGGTCTGGGCGCTGGGCTTCATCTTCCTCTTCACCGTGGGCGGCGTGACCGGCGTCGTGCTGGCCAATGGCGGCGTCGACGACGTGCTGCACGACACCTATTATGTCGTCGCGCACTTCCACTATGTGCTGTCGCTGGGCGCGGTGTTCGCCCTGTTCGCCGGCTTCTACTACTGGTTCCCGAAAATGTCGGGGCGGATGTACAACGAGTTCCTCGGCCACCTGCACTTCTGGGTGTTCTTCGTCGGCGTGAACCTGCTGTTCTTTCCCATGCATTTCCTTGGCCTGTCGGGCATGCCGCGTCGTTACCCCGATTACCCGGAAGCCTTCAGCTACTGGAACGAGATCGCAACGCGGGGCTATGAGATCATGGCGGTCGGCGTGCTGATCTTCTTCATCAACGTCTTCTGGTCGCTGTTCGCCGGCCGCAAGGCGGAAGGCAATCCGTGGGGCGAGGGTGCCACGACGCTGGAATGGACGCTGACCAGCCCGCCGCCCTTCCACCAGTTCGAAACACTCCCCGTAATCGACGATGCCGCGCATCACTGATCGACGGGCGGACTGAACCAAATGCCGGGGGCGGGCGCGATGCCCGCCCCCGCATCCGTTTCAAAAGCCTCTCATCCGGGGCGGGACAGATTATGACGACTGTGACCTTCGACAGCTATCGCATGCCCGCCGACTGGCGCGACTTCATCGCGCTGACCAAGCCGCGCGTGATGACGCTGGTCGTCTTCACCGGCCTGTGCGGATTGCTCGCCGCGCCGGGCAACATTCACCCGGTGCTGGCCTTTACCACGATCTTGTGCATCGCGGTCGGCGCGGGTGCGGCCGCCGCGCTCAATCAATGGTATGAGGCGGACATCGACGCCAAAATGAAGCGGACGGCCAACCGGCCACTACCCGCCGGCCGCATGGACCGTCAGTCCGCGCTCCATTTCGGCGTCGGGCTTTCCTTCTTTTCCGTCGTTCTGCTCGGCCTTGCGACCAATTGGCTGGCGGCGGCCGTGCTCGCGGTCTCCATTCTTTTCTACGTCATCGTCTATACGATCTGGCTCAAGCCGCGCACGGCGCAGAATATCGTCATCGGCGGCGCGGCAGGCGCCTTTCCGCCGGTGATCGGCTGGGCGGCGGTGACGGGCGATATCGGCGCGCTGCCGATCGCGCTGTTCATGCTGACCTTCTTCTGGACCCCGCCGCATTTCTGGTCGCTCGCGCTGTTCGTGAAGACCGATTATGCCGCTGCGGGCATCCCGATGCTCCCCGTGGTGTCGGGCGAAGTGACGACGCGGCGGCAGATCTGGCTCTATACCGCGATCATGGCGGCGGCGGCAATGGCGCCCGTGCTGCTGCAACTGACGGGTCTGATCTACGGTCTGACGGCGCTGGTCGGCACCGCGTTGTTCGCGGTCTTCGCGTTCCAGGTCTATCGTCGTCGGGAAAGCGACCAGACCCGCATGGGGCCTGAGCGCCGCCTGTTCAAATATTCGATCCTCTATCTCTTCCTTCTGTTCGGTGCGGTAGTGGTCGACCGCTGGGTGCTCGCATGACGCCCGAGGAAGAACGGCAGATCCGCGCGCGCCAGAAGTCGCGCTCGCTCGTGACCGGGCTGGTTCTCGTCTTCCTCGTCATCCTGTTCTTCGCCATCACCATGGCGAAGATCGGCGTGAGCGATGCGATATGATGGCGACGCTGCCCCCTTCGCCCTTTGACAGGGATCGGCGCAACCGCCGGACGCTCGTGACGATGGCGGTCGTCGGCCTGGCCATGCTGGGCCTGGGCTTCGCTTCGGTTCCGCTCTACCGCATCTTCTGCGAAACGACGGGTTTCGGCGGGACGACGATGCGCGCCGACGCCAATGTGAAGGTCGATGTCGCCACCGGCCATATGATGTCGATCCGCTTCGATTCGAACGTGCAGCCGGGCATGCCCTGGTCCTTCCGCCCCGAACATCCGACGCAGCAGATCACCATCGGCGAGCGCAAGATGGCGATTTTCGTCGCGAAGAACATGTCGGACAAGCCGGTCACCGGCACCGCCAGCTTCAACGTGACGCCGACCCAGGCGGGCATTCATTTCGCCAAGATCCAATGTTTCTGCTTTACCGAGCAGACGTTGCGGCCAGGGCAGGAAGTGCGCATGCCGGTCATCTATTATGTCGATCCCAAGATCCTTGCCGATCCCGACAACAAGGATACGCAGGAAATTACGCTGAGCTACACCTTCTACCCTGTTGAGCAGGGCGGGAAGCCAAGCTAAGGCACGTCACAGATAACGCGAACGCGAACAGGGAAAACCGCTATGGCCGGCGCCAAGAACCACGATTATCATATCCTTCCACCCAGCATCTGGCCGATGTTCGGTTCGCTGGCCGTGCTGACCATGGCGTGGGGCGCGATCATGTGGATGCACCCCGACGCGCTGGGCGCCGGCGGCGGCTGGGTCTTCCTGATCGGCCTCGCGGGCGTTCTCTTCACTTTCTACAGCTGGTGGGCCAACGTCATCGACGAAGCCCATGCGGGCGACCACACGCCGGTGGTCCAGCTTCATTTGCGCTACGGGATGATCCTGTTCATCGCGTCGGAAGTGATGTTCTTCGTCGGCTGGTTCTGGGCCTTTTTCGACTTCTCGCTCTTTCCGAGCCAGTTGGCGCCGATCGATGGCCTGTTCCCGTCCAAGGGTGTCGAGGTGATGAGCGCGTTCGAACTACCGCTGCTCAACACGCTGATCCTGCTCTGCTCGGGCACGACGATCACCTGGTCGCATCACAGCCTGGTTCATGGCGACCGCGACGGTATGATCAAGGGTCTGTGGCTGACCATCATTCTGGGCGTCGTGTTCTCGGGCGTGCAGGCTTATGAATATATGCATGCGCCCTTTGGCTTCGGCGGCAACCCCTATAGCTCGTCCTTCTACATGGCGACCGGCTTTCACGGTTTCCATGTTCTGGTCGGCACGATCTTCCTGATCGTCAATCTGATCCGCGCCTATAAGGGGCACTTCACCCCCCGGCAGCATTTCGGTTTTGAAGCGGCCGCCTGGTATTGGCACTTC
>JBEVMZ010000162.1:0-8482 GCA_040508335.1 Sphingobium sp. | reverse complement strand
GCGGGTAGAGCGAGCGATAATAGCCGGTCTGCCCGGCGTTGACGACATAGGCGCCGCAGCCCGGCAGCGTCATCTGCCCCTTGCCCTGAAGGATCAGGCGCTGCGCCTCGCCGCCCAGCGTCTGCGCCTTGACGGGCACGTTCCACTTGAGCGGCGTCTTGTCCTTCGCGTCACGGCTGAACTCGCCCTGGCTGAGGGTAAGCAGCGTGTTGCCGCCCTTGCACTGTGCGGCATCGACCCGGACCAGCGGGATGCCCGGCTGGCTGGTGAAGTCATGCGCAATGGCGACCAGACCCTTGGCCCCTGCGCCCTCTACCGCCTTCCACAGATCGTCGGTGACCGTGTTGCCGTAGGCATGTTGCTTCATATAGGCGCGGATGCCCGTCTTCCACACATCCTCGCCGGCATAGCCTTCGAGCATGGTGATGACTGCTTCGCCCTTCTGATAGGTGATGGCGTCGAATGCCTGGTTCACCTGGTCGACGGTGGTGATCTTCTGCACGACCGGATGGGTGGTCGAAAGCGCGTCGAGGTTCATCGCCGCCTCGCGCCCGTCGACGCGGGTCAGCAGCATTTCCCAGCCCGGTTGCAGCTTGTCGGTGACCTTCGTCGCCATCCAGCTGGCAAAACCTTCGTTCAGCCACAGATCATCCCACCACGCCATGGTGACAAGGTCGCCGAACCATTGATGCGCCATCTCGTGCGCGACGGTTTCGTAAATGCGGCGCTTGGTCGCTTCGGAGGTGAAGCGCGGATCGACCAGCAGCGCGCGTTCGAAGGTGAAGATCGCGCCCCAATTCTCCATCGCGGAGAAGAACTGGCTCTGGCCGGGCCCCGCGACATTGTCGAGCTTGGGAAGCGGATAGGGGACGCCGAAATAATCGTCGAACCAGGGCAGGATCGCGGCCGACGCGTCGAGCGCCAGTTGCGCCTTGCCGGTATTGCCCTTGCCGGTGATGACGCCGACTTCGGTCCTGCCGACCATCTTGGTCGCGCGGTCGAGATCGCCGAGGCCGAAGAAGAGGAGGTAGGAGGACATTTTCGGGCTGGTGCCGAACGTCACCGCCTTGCGCCCGCCGCCCATTTCCTTCGTCGCCTTCACCGGCATGTTGCTGACGGCCATCTGCGCGGAGGGTACGATGGCGGTCAGGTCGAAGGTCGCCTTGTAGCTCGGCTCATCGAAGCTCGGCACGAAACGGCGGGCGTCCGGCGCCTCGAACTGGGTGAAGAGCGCGCGCTTCTGCGCGCCTGCGTTATCGGTGTAGTCAAGCGCGAACAGGCCGTTCGCTTGGGTGGCGATGACGCCCGCATACTCGACGTTGAGGCGATACTGTCCCGGCTGGAGCGGCTTGCCGAAGTCGAACGTGACCGTCTGCGCCGCCGCGTCCAGGACGGCCTTGCCGGTTATCGCCTTACCCTTTTGCGAGGTCAGTGTGACGCGCGCGATGGTGAGGTCGGCGGCGTTCAGCACCAACGTCGGCATCGCCTGTGCGACTGTCACGTCGATCGCCGCCTTGCCGGTGAACTTCAGATTGGCGGCATCGGGCGTGACGGTGATCGCGTAATGGCTGGGCGCTGCGCCGCGGGGCAGTTGGGTGGTGACGCCAGCGGCCGGGCCGGTTGGCGTCGGCGCGGCGTTCTGCGCCTGCACCGGCGCGGCAATGGCGAGGGGAGCGGCCGCGACGAGCAGCGGCAAGAGCTTTTTCAAAGACATTGTTTGCGTGACTCCGACAAGTCAGGATGGCGCGACATGAAAAATCGCGTCGCGCCGGATGAACGCCGGGATCGACCGTTTCGTCGCATCGGTCAAGCGATGCGGAAACATCGCCGCAACCTTTCATCGAAGGGAGATGCCGTTCGCAGAAAAGTTCGCGCAGAGACGCGAATGACGCTCCGTCGTCAGCCGCGCCCGCGATAGCCCGGCACGTCCTGCGGCGGCAGCCAAAGCCCGGCGGGCGGCTCGCCCGATTGCCAGAAGACGTCGATCGGAATGCCGCCGCGCGGATACCAATAGCCGCCGATGCGCAGCCAATGCGGCGCCATCTCATTAAACAGCCGCTCGCCGATGCCGACGGTGCAATCCTCATGGAAGGCGGCATGGTTGCGAAACGCGCCGAGAAACAGTTTGAGTGCCTTGGACTCGACGATCGTCGCCGCCGGCGCATAGTCGATCACCAGATGCGCGAAATCGGGCTGTCCCGTCACCGGGCAGAGCGACGTGAACTCGGGCGCGGTGAAACGCACGAGATAAGGCTTGCCCGGACGGGGGTTGGGCACATAGTCGAGGACGGCGTCCTCGGGCCGCGCGGGCAAGGTGCTGGCGCGGCCGAGATGCAGGGGAAGGCTATCGGTCATGGCGGCGCATGTAGGGGATTTCGGGTCAAAAGTCATCGCCCATGCGCGTTCACGCGGCGTTCAGTGGGTCGGGCCATGGCTCGGGGCCATGCGATCCCTCCCCCTCCTGCTCGTCGCCCTGTCTCTATCCGCGCCCGCCGCGCGGGCGCAGAATGAGACTGCGCCGCCGGCAACGCTTCCCTCTTTGCCCGGCACGCCTGCGCCATCCGGCCCGCAGCGCCAGGGTCCCGAACTCGATGTCTTCCGCGATCCTCCGGCAGGCCAGACGCCTGCGCCGCAAGCACCCGTCATTCAGGTTCCGCCGCCGGTCGTAACCCCGCCCGTCACCACGCCTCCGCCCGCGACCCGCGCCGCGCCTTCGCAGTCGCCGGCCACGCGCGAAACGCCTGCGAGCGAGCGATCACCGCGAACCCGTGCCGAGCAGCCGGCGGAAACCGCGCCCGCCGAGGCGCCCGACGTCCCGGCGGCCGCGCCCACGCAGCCGGAAAATGCGACCGTAGCGCCCGAACCCGCCCTCGCGCCGACCACGGAGCCGACACCGCCGCCCGCAACGGAAACGTCAGGGGAAAGCAGCGGCACGCTCTGGCCATGGATCGTCGGCGGACTCCTGCTGCTGGCGGCCGGACTGCTCCTGTGGCGCCGTGGACGCCGGTCTACGCTGGCCCTTCCCGCACCGGACGAGCCCGCCGAGCCGGTCGCGCCGCCGACACCGGCTCTTGCCTCCCCGCCCATACCGCGTCCGGCCGGGCAACCCGCGCAAGCCCCTACTCCGCCGCCCGTTCCCGCACCCGCCCCGACGGGCGACCGGCCCCATCTCGCCCTCGCGCTGGACGTGAGCGGAGCGCGGCTGTCGCTGATGGGCGCGACCGTCGGCTATGGCCTCACCCTCACCAATGTCGGTCAGGCCGAAGCGCGCGACATCCTGATCCGCGCCATTATCGCCAATGCGAGCGCGCCGATGGACGATCTGCTCAAACCCTTCTTTGCCGGCGAGGCGGGCCTGGCGGTCCATTCGGTGCCCAGCCTCGCGCCCGGTCAGACCGTCACCCTCAAGAGCGAGCTGCGGCTCGACCCGGAACAGATCGCCCCGATCAATGCGGGCCAGCGCGCCCTGCTCATCCCCCTGCTCGCCTTCGACGCGCGCTACGGATGGGATGCTGGGGAACAGGATGCGCTCGGCCGCACCGGCCGCGCTTTCATCGTCGGGCAGGAACAGGAGCCGCCCACCGAGCGCCTGTCCCCCTTCCGTCTCGACGTGGGGCCGCGTCAGTTCCGTCGCCCAGCTGCGAGGGCCACCGCGCTGACCCTCGACGCCTAGAGAAGGCTTTCTTCGCTCCCATCCTCTGCCTAGAAGCAGGGGATGAACGACGAAAAGGACGAACGCGCCCCCCTCACCCGGTTGGCGCAGGCGGGGCGGCGGCCCGAATGGACCGGCATTCCCGGGCAGCCGGGCGGGATCGTCAGTCCGCCGGTGTGGCGCGCCTCGACCATCCTCTACGACGATGTCGCGCATCTGCGCGCGGCCACCACCAACACGCATGAGCGGCTGTTCTACGGGCGCAAGGGCACGCCCACCGCCTGGAGCCTCGCCGACGCGCTCACCGAAATGGAGCCGGGCGCGGGCGGCACGATGCTCTTTCCTTCGGGCGTGGCGGCGATCGCCTGCGCGCTGATGGCGGTGCTCAAGCCCGGTGATCAGCTGCTCATGGTCGACAGCGCCTATGACCCGACCCGCGCCTTTTGCGAGCAGATGCTGCGCCCGCTCGGCATCGAGACGATCTATTATGATCCGCTGGTGGGCAAAGGCATCGCCGACCTGCTGACCGATCGCACCCGCGCTATCTTCCTCGAAAGCCCCGGCAGCCTAACCTTCGAAGTGCAGGACGTGCCCGCCATCACGCGCATCGCACGAGACCGGGGCATCGTCACGCTGATCGACAATACATGGGCGACGCCGCTCTATTTTTCGGCGCTCGCGGCTGGCGTCGACATCGCCATCCTCGCCTGCACCAAATATATCGTCGGCCATAGCGACGTGATGATGGGATCGGTCACGGCGACGCCCGATCTTTTCCCGAAGATCCGCCAGACCGCCTTTCTGTTTGGCCAGATGAGCAGCCCCGACGATGCCTGGCTCGCCGCGCGGGGGATGCGGACACTCGGTGTCCGACTGGCGCAGCATCAGGCCAGCGCGCTTGCGGTCGCGGGGTGGCTGGAAACGCAGCCCGGCGTCGCGCGCGTGCTGCATCCCGCGCTCCCCTCGTCTCCCGGCCATGCGCTGTGGAAGCGTGATTTTTCCGGCGCGTCGGGCCTGTTCGCCTTCGTCCTCGAAGGCGGCGACGATGCGGCGCGCGCGGCGCTGATAGACGGCCTTGCGTATTTCGGCATCGGCTATAGCTGGGGCGGGTTCGAGAGCCTTGCCCTGCCGGTCGAGCCCGCCCGCTATCGCAGCGCGACCCGATGGCAGGCTGAGGGGCCGATGGTCCGCCTCAACATCGGGCTTGAAGACCCCGCCGACCTCATCGCCGATCTGGACGCGGGGCTCGCCCGTTTCCTGCGCGCGCGCCCATAGGGCATGGCGTCGCGCGATCTCGCCCCGCTGCTGGCGATGCCGCCGGGCAATCCCGCGATTGTCCATCCGCTCGCCGCACTGGTGGTCGCAGCCCTCGTTTATCTCGCCGCCGCCGCGCTCGCGCTGCCGCTCCACAGCCGGCTGCTGCCGCTCATACAGGCATCGGGCGAGCCGGTCGCGGATCGGCTGCGCACCATCCTGCACAATGCCATCGGCGCGGTCATGATCGCGCCGATCACCGCGCTATGGCCGCCTGATTCGCTTGGTCATCTGATCCTTGGCGGCGCACTCGGCGCGGCGCTGGCATTGCTTGCCAACCAATTGCTGCGCGCGCTCGCCATCCCGCGCTGGGCCTCCGTGCCCCTCGCGCTGATGCTGTTCCTGATGGTGATTTCTGGCACCAATGGCGGCTTCATGCCCGTCGCCGACATGCTGGACGAGATCGGCCTCGACCTTGGCAAGCGGCGCGTGACCGTGCTCGGTCTGCTGGGCGTCGCCGCCACTTGCGTCATTCTGTACGCGCTCGCGCGCCTTGCCAACCGATTGATAGGGCGCAGCATCGCGCACACCAGCGGCTTCGACGCGACGCAGAAGCTGCTGGCGCAGAAACTCGCCGCGATCGTGGTCGTCGTCACCGCCTTTTTCGTGGGCGTCGATCTGCTCGGCATCGACCTGACCGCCTTCACCATATTTTCCGGTGCGCTTGGTCTTGCCGTCGGTTTCGGCCTGCAAAAAACGGTCGGCAATCTGATCGCGGGCATCATCCTGCTGATGGACCGTTCGATCAAGCCTGGCGACGTCATCGTCGTCGGCGAGAGTTTCGGCTGGGTGAACAAGATCGGCGTGCGCGCCGTCTCCGTCATCACCCGCGACGGCAAGGAGCATCTGATCCCTAACGAAATCCTGATGACGCAGGAGGTGGAGAACTGGTCCTTTTCCGACCGCAACGTGCGCATCCGGATTCCCGTCGGCATATCCTTCGAATGCGATCTGCCGCTCGCGCAGCAATTGATGCTCCAAGCGGCGCAGGAGAGCCCACGCGTGCTGCGAAACCCGAAGCCCAATGTCTGGCTGACCGGCTTTGGCCCCGACCGCGTCGAGCATGACATATTGGTATGGATCAGCGACCCGGAAGGCGGCGTCGGCAATGTCAAATCCGACGTGCTGGGGCGGCTTTGGACGCTGTTTCGCGCGCATGGCATCACTATTCCCTATCCCCAGCGCGTCGTGCATCAGGCGCCCGGCGCGCCAAGGCAGGTCGATAGCGCGCGCGACCCTTTGCCCCCGCGCGCGTGACCCTATATAGGGCCGGTCATGACCCCGCTGGTCCTCCTCCTCATCTTCCTCGGCACCGTCGCCGCGATGGAGCTGTTCGCCTATGTCATGCACCGCTGGGTCATGCATGGGCCGGGCTGGTTTCTGCATGCGAGCCATCACCGCCCGCGGACGGGAAATTGGGAAGCGAACGACCTCTATTTCGTGATCTTCGCCATCCCTTCCATCCTGCTTCTGCTGGGCGGCGTGCAATTGGGCTGGGGCGGCTGGGCGACCGCGTGCGGTGCGGGGATCGCGGCTTATGGCGCGATTTATCTCGGCTTTCACGACATCATCGTTCACCGCCGGGTCGGCCACCGCTATGTGCCGCGCTCGCCTTATATGAAGCGGATCGTGCAGGCGCATCGGCTCCACCATGCGGTAGGGACAAAGGGCGGCTGCGTCAGCTTCGGCTTCCTCGTCGCGCCGCGCCCGGACGTGTTGAAGCGCACCCTTGCCCAAGGCGATCCTGCCCGCCTGCGCGCACCCGCGCATATGGATAACGGCCAGACCTAAACCGGCGCGCGTAGCTTCTGGCCAAACGCCCAGCGTACCGTCTGCGCCAGCGTGAACGCGCCCGCCTTGACCACGGCGCCGCCTAATGGCGAGGCACCCAATCCATGCATTTCCCGCGCCCAAGACGGCAGGATATCGACCGCCGCCCGACTGATCAAACGCTGCGCCGGCAGAAGGGCGAGCGTCGTTGCGGGTGGTCGCAGGATCAGCCTCGCCACTTCGCGCGTGCGCGGCGTCACGGCAAGCTGCGGCTGAAAGTCGCGCAGCAGCGCCTGTGCCTGCGCCCGGCTTTCCGGCACCGGATCGGCACCAAGCCCGCGCGCCACCGCCGCCGCTTCCGCAAAATAGCGATCCTGATCGGCCCTGCTCATGCCGGGCTCGGCAAAGGCGATCCAGGCGTCGAGAAAAGCCGTCGCCTCGCACACATGCACCCAGGCAAGTAGCGCCGGATCGCTCGCAGCATAGGGCGTGCCGTCCGCCATCGTGCCTTCGATATACCCGTGAACCTGCCGCACCTTGGCGATCGCCGCTTCCGCATCGGACGCCGCGCCATAGGTCGTGATCGCGATGAAGCGTGCCGTCCGCCGCAGCCGCCCGATCATATCTTCGCGGAAGCGGCTATGATCCCAAACCCCGGCGAGCGCGCGGGGATGCAGCATCTGCATCATCAACGCGGCGATCCCGCCGATCGTCATCGTCGCGACGTCGCCATGCACGCGCCAGATGACCGAACCGGCAGGAAAAATCGCATGCGCCGAACGCTCCACCGGTCGCTCGCCCGCGCCCCTGTCATTGAACAGGCCGCGCACCTCGCCGACGATCCGGCGGCGCAGCGCGTCGGGAAGGCTGTGCAGGGGTGGCATATCCATTCCATCTTAACGTCCCGCCGCGTGAATGGGGACCGACGATTAATCGCGCCTGCGCCCCTTCATCTCACGCGCGGCTTCCTCTATGGCAAGGTTCAACCCGCCGCTGGAGAGCGTAACCCTTGATCCTGGACCTCGCCGCCGCCGCCTCGGGCGCCATTCACTTCGACAGCCTCGGGCTCGATCCCGTCGCGCTCGATCTCGGCTTCTTCGCCATCAAATGGTACAGCCTCGCCTATCTCGCCGGCATATTGATCGGCTATTGGTATCTGTTGAAGCTGGTGGCGCAGCCCGGATCGCCGATGGCGCGGCGTCATGCCGACGACATGATCTTCTACGCGACGCTCGGCATCATCCTGGGCGGGCGGCTGGCTTATGTGATCTTCTACCAGCCCGATATCCTCGCCAACCCGCTAGACATCTTCAAGCTCTGGAATGGCGGCATGTCGTTCCATGGCGGCGTTATCGGCGTGTCGCTCGGCATCCTCTATCTCGCACGCAAGGAGGGGCTCTCCTGGCTGCGCGTCCATGACTATGTCGCCTGCGTCGTGCCCTTTGGCCTGTTCTTCGGCCGCCTCGCCAATTTCGTGAATGGCGAGCTGTGGGGCAAGGAAACCGACGTGCCTTGGGCGGTCGTATTTCCGACCGGCGGGCCGTTTGCCCGCCATCCCAGCCAGCTTTACGAGGCGATCCTCGAAGGCCTGGTGCTGTTCGCCATCCTCGCCTTCGCCTTCTGGCGGACCAAGGCACGTTATCAGCCCGGCCTGCTCGTCGGCCTCTTCCTCTTCTTCTACGGCCTGTTCCGGTTCGGCGTCGAATATTTCCGCGAAGCCGATTCGCAGCTCATGGAATTCGCCGC
>JBEVMZ010000136.1:0-3735 GCA_040508335.1 Sphingobium sp. | reverse complement strand
TGCGGCAATTACGAACATTGCCCGGACTATCGCGTCCATGTCGTGCGCAACCATCATTGGGGCAGCCGCTGGGGCAAGGACCGCAATCGCGCGCTCTGGTCGAGCTTCGTCGTGCAGACGCGAGCGGGCAATATCTTCTTCGCCGGCGACACCGGCGCGGGCGACATGGCCTGGCCTAGCGAAGCCGCGCGCATCGGGCCGATCCGCCTCGCGCTCATTCCGATCGGCGCGTTCCGCTTCTGGCCCGGCCAGATGGAATCGGACGCGCATATCGGGCCGCAGCGCGCGGTCGAGGTTTTCGAGAAATTGGGCGCCTCCACCGCGATCCCGATCCACTGGGGCACGTTCCGCCTTTCCTATGAGGCGCTCGACACCCCGCCCCGTATGCTGGAGCAATTCCTGCGCTGCGAGGGGATCGACCGCGCCCGCTTCGCACCGATCCGCATCGGGACGACGATCCAGGTGCCGTCGGTGACGCCGGTCCCGCGCATCGCAAAGCGCTGCGATCATCGGGCGATCGCAGCGCTGCAATAGGGCGGACTTACACCTTCGGACAGTCGCCAATACGCTTGCCTGTCACGTCATGGGTGGTGCGCTCGACGGTCTGGCCGCCCTGCGTTTTCGTGGTCGTGCTGCCCAGCGTCAGCGTGTCGGCGGTATAATTGCCCTCGACCATGATGTCCGACGTGCCGCCGCCCGTCTTGCAGGCGAGCGTCGCGATCATCCGGCCGCCGCGCACGAATGGCTCCTTATAGGTGCAATCCGTGCCATCCTTGCCAGCCAATGCGTCGGCGTTGGGCAGGCCCTTCGCATCGAGCGCGATGCAGACCTTGTCCTCGCTGACGGTCTTAAGCGCCGCCTGATATTGGGCCGGCGTCACGGTCGGTGTGTTGTAGCCGGTCGTCTTGCGAGTCAGCGTCCACTCGCCCGCCTGTAGCGTGATCGGCGCGTCGGCCGCAGGCGGCGGCGCGGCTTCCTGCCCACATCCGCTCGAACCGGCGCACAGCAGCGCGCCCAGCATCATTTTGCGTATCATCCTCTTCCCCTGTTCTCTTGCCCGGAACGAGGCGCAGGCTCTGCCGATATCGTCGCCCCCGCAAGGGAAAAATGCGCAGCCGTTGAACCCTTTCTGTTCCACGACCATATTTACCGCCATGGCCATTCAAATCCGCACCGACCTGTCCGAACCGCAAACCGACGCGGATTTCGTCCCGCACCGCCCGGCGCGCCCGGAAAAGACCGAAGGCGGCCGCGCCTTCACGCTGGTGAGCGAATATGAACCGGCAGGGGATCAGCCCACCGCAATCACCGAATTGGTCGCCACCGCGCGCGCGGGCGAAAAGGATCAGGTGCTCCTCGGCGTCACCGGTTCGGGCAAGACCTTCACCATGGCCAAGGTGATCGAGGCGATGCAGCGCCCAGCGCTGATCCTCGCCCCCAACAAGATCCTCGCTGCCCAGCTTTACGGCGAGTTCAAAAGCTTTTTCCCGAACAATGCGGTCGAATATTTCGTCAGCTATTACGACTATTACCAGCCCGAAGCCTATGTGCCGCGTTCCGACACCTATATCGAAAAAGAATCGAGCGTGAACGAGAGCATCGACCGGATGCGCCACTCGGCGACCCGCGCGCTGCTCGAACGCGACGACGTCATCATCGTCGCCTCGGTCTCCTGCCTTTATGGCATCGGCTCGGTCGAAACCTATTCGGCGATGACCTTCTCGATGAAGAAGGGCCAGGTCGAGGACCAACGCGAGATCGTCCGCAAGCTCGTCGCGCTCCAGTATAAGCGTAACGACGCCGCCTTCGCCCGCGGCAACTTCCGCGTGAAGGGCGACAATCTCGAAATCTTCCCCTCGCATTATGAGGACACCGCCTGGCGCGTCAGCTTCTTCGGCAACGAGATCGAGGATATTGTCGAGTTCGATCCGCTGACCGGCAAGAAGATCGCTAGCCTCGACTATGTCAAAATATTCCCGAATTCACACCATGTGACGCCAGGCCCGACGCTCAAACAGGCGATGGAAGCAATCCGCCACGAACTGACCGAGCGGCTGAAGGAACTGGAGGCCGAGGGCAAATTGCTGGAGGCGCAGCGCCTCGAACAGCGCACCAATTTCGACCTGGAGATGATCGCGGCCACCGGCAGTTGCGCGGGGATCGAGAACTACTCCCGCTTTCTCACGGGCCGCATGCCCGGCGAGCCGCCGCCCACCCTGTTCGAATACCTGCCCGAAAACGCGCTGCTCTTCGTCGATGAAAGCCACCAGACCGTGCCCCAGATCAATGCGATGGCGCGCGGCGACCATCGGCGCAAGATCACGCTCGCCGAATATGGCTTTCGCCTGCCTAGCTGCATCGACAACCGTCCCCTGCGCTTCAATGAATGGGACGCGATGCGCCCGCAGACCGTCAGCGTGTCGGCGACGCCCGGCGGCTGGGAAATGGAGCAGACGGGCGGCGTCTTTGCCGAACAGGTGATCCGCCCCACCGGCCTTATCGATCCGCCGGTCGAGATCAAGCCGGTCGAGGATCAGGTCGACGACCTCATCCACGAAGCCAAGGAAACCGCGAAGAAGGGCTATCGCACGCTCGTCACCACGCTCACCAAGCGGATGGCCGAGGATCTGACCGAGTTCATGCATGAGGCGGGCCTCAAGGTCCGCTACATGCACAGCGACGTCGAGACGCTGGAGCGGATCGAGCTGATCCGCGACCTGCGGCTTGGCGTCTACGACGTGCTGGTCGGCATCAACCTGCTGCGCGAGGGGCTCGACATTCCCGAATGCGGGCTGGTCGCGATCCTCGACGCGGACAAGGAAGGCTTTCTGCGGTCCGAAACCTCGCTCATCCAGACCATCGGCCGCGCCGCGCGCAATGTCGACGGGCGCGTCATCCTCTATGCCGACCGTATCACCGGCTCGATGGAGCGCGCACTCAACGAGACCGGCCGCCGTCGCGAAAAGCAGACCGCCTATAATCTCGAACATGGCATCACGCCGACCACGATCAAGCGGCAGATCGGCGACATCATCGCCCATGTCTCGTCGCGCGATCAGGTAACGATCGACACGGGGATCGAGGATCGGCCGCACATGGTCGGCCATAATCTGCGCGCCTATATCGAGGATCTGGAAAAGAAGATGCGCGCCGCCGCCGCCGACCTGGAGTTCGAGGAAGCGGGCCGCATCCGCGACGAGATCAGGAAGATGGAGGCCGAGGAGCTTGGCCTGCCCGCCCACGAACAGGTCGCCGCCCCGCGCGGCCGCGCGAGCGAGGGCAAGCCGGGCACGCGGAAATTGCGTTACGGCAAGACGCAGAAGAAGTTCGGGCGCTAGGGCAAGTTCATATGGAATAGGCTCCTATCCATATGGATGCCTTGGACGGGGGAATATTTTATCTGCCATCATGGGCCACCATTTGGAGTACGCCCATGTCCTACATCAAGACAATCAAGCTAATTATCCGCATTTTTCTCGATTTTGCAGAACTGCTTGATCGCCTTGGTTTGTTAAATTCTTAAACAGTCACGCGATGGCGCATAAATCCATGCTAGTGGTGGCGGATGCTACACCCTATCCACATCGGCGTCGGCGGTTGGGTCTATGAGCCGTGGCGGGGCAGCTTCTATCCCGAAGGTCTGCGGCAGAAGGACGAGCTGTCCTATCTTGGTGAACAGCTCAGCGCGACCGAGATCAACGCCACCTATTATGGCACGCAAAAGCCCGCGACCTT
>JBEVMZ010000122.1:0-16129 GCA_040508335.1 Sphingobium sp. | reverse complement strand
GTCCAGGCGCGGGCTTCCTTGGGGCCGACGGTGAAGAAGGTGATGAGGCCGAGCAGCTCATAGCCGGCGCGGATGATGCGGGCGAGGCCGGCTTCTTCCAGACCCAGCGCTTCCAAATACTCGCCCCGTTCCTCGATCGGCATGGTGACGAGTTCGGCCTCGATCGCAGCCGAAACGATCACCGCCTTGGCGCCTTCCGCCGCGGCCTTTTCAAACACGCGCGCGGAGAAAGCATTGCCGGTCGCGGCGCTTTCTTCCTCGACATTGCAGACATAGAGGACCGGCTTACTGGTGAGCAGTTGCGCCTGCGCGAAGAGCTTTTCTTCCTCGACATCCTTGGGAACCGTCAGGCGCGCGGGCTTGCCGTCGCGCAGCAGGTCGAGCGCCTGACCGAGCACGGAGGCGGCGACCTTAGCCTCCTTGTCGCCCTGCGTCGCTTTCTTGGCGAAGGCGGGGACGCGCTTTTCCAGCGATTCGAGATCGGCCAGCATCAGCTCGGTCTCGACCGTCTCGGCGTCGGCGATGGGATCGACCTTGCCCTCAACATGGGTGATGTCGTCATCCTCGAAGCAGCGCAGGACGTGGACGATGGCGTCGACTTCCCGGATGTTGGCGAGGAACTGATTGCCAAGGCCTTCGCCCTTCGACGCGCCGCGCACCAGGCCGGCGATGTCGACGAAAGCGAGCTGGGTTTCGATGATCTTGGCCGACCCGCCGATTTTCGCGATGGTGTCGAGCCGGTCGTCGGGCACGGCGACGCGGCCCTCATTGGGCTCGATCGTGCAGAAGGGATAGTTTGCCGCCTGTGCAGCCTGCGTTTCGGTCAGCGCATTGAACAGCGTGGATTTGCCCACATTGGGAAGGCCGACAATACCGCAACGAAAACCCATGACCAGACTGCCTTCATATTCAAAGCCGCAATGGCGCGCCGATACCGACTTGCACGCGGTTTGGCCAGTCGCGCCTTACGCGTCTTCCTTACATGGGTGAGCGTGGACAATCTGTCCGCTTGCCGCCGCGTCGCCTTCGCCCATATGGGACGGCAGCATCGGGAGTGGTTTATGAGCGACAAGGGCGACAGCAGCGGGCCGGGCGGATGGCCGCGTTTGCACGCGCATGTGACGGGGCCGCGTGGCCGCTGTCCGCGTTGCGGGGAAGGGCATATCTTCACCGGCTTCCTCACAGTGCGCGACCATTGCGAGGTGTGCGGCCTCAGCTATGCCTTCGCCGATCCGGCGGACGGCCCGGCGGTCTTCGTTCAGCTTTTCGCCTGCGTGCCCGGCGTCATCTTCGTCATCATGCTGGAAATATTGGCGCGACCGGGCCTTTGGGTCCATCTCGCGGTCGGGGTGCCGGTGCTGATCCTGACGACGGTGCTGCCGCTCCGCCCGATCAAGGGCTGGCTGGTGGCGGCGCAATATACGACGCGGGCGCAGGAGGCCGGCACGAGCGGGCTATGGACCAAATTGCACGGCGATCCCCCGAAATAATCAGCGGCGGAAGAACAGCGTGACCGACGCGATATGGTTCATTCGGGTGACGCCGCCGCGCCGGTCGAACAGCTGGTTCATGTAGCCGATCTCCGCCGTCGATGCGCCGGGCAAGCCCAGTTCGACCCCGACGAAGCTGCGCAATTGGTCAAAACCGCTGCGCGCACCCCAGTCGGTGTCGTTGAGCGCGACGAATGCCTCGCCCCAGACCAGCGCGTTGACCGCGTCGCTCCCTGCCTTGAGCGGCGCCTCGTAGCGCAACATTTCGCGCAGCCGCCATCCCATGTCGTCGCCATCGTTGCGCCAGCGCTGCTCCAGCCGTGTGCGCGACGACAACTCGCCCCCCAGTGGCTTGCCGATCGTCCAGCTGATCTGCTGGAAGCTGCGCTCCTCGTCGATATCGGGGCCGTCGTCGCGTGGCACCCGGACATGGGCATAGCCCTGATAGAGCGTCAGCGAGGGCAAGAGTTTCCATCCAACCGCACCGCGCAGCAGCAACTGGTCGATCCGGGTCAGCCCGTCGCCAAGGCGCGGCTGGACCTCGGCGAAATAGACGAGCTTGCCGGAGATCGGACCTATGGCGGTAATGTTGAGCCAAGCTTGCTCGTCTTCCACGGTTTCGGCCCGCGCTGCACTGGACAGGCAGCACAGAAGCGCAGCGAGGGGCGACAGGAAGCGGGCGACGCGCAAAGACATGGCTGCGCGATACGCAACGGACTTTGCTGCTCCATGTCTGGCCGGTAATCTTCTTCAGGTGATGACGCTGGGGCTGTCCATACCTGTGAAACCAGCAATATCGGCGATCTGCTGCGCGGCGGCGATCAGTGGAGCAAGCGCGTCGCCAGTCTGCTGCGCAAGGTCGCCATCCGGTGCGACATAGCGTTCGAGATAGACGCGCAGCGTCGCGCCTTGCGTGCCGGTTCCCGATAGGCGGAAGACGATGCGCGATCCGTCTTCGAAGAGGATGCGTATGCCTTGATTGCGGCTGACGGACTGATCGGTGGGATCTGTATAGGCGAAATCGTCTGCCCGAGCGACGGCGCCGCCGCTGGTCTGCGTGCCGGCAAGGCTGGGCAGACGGTCGCGCAGCGCTGCCATCAGCGCATCGGCCCGGTCGCTGGCGATGGCTTCATAATCGTGCCGGGCATAGTAGTTGCGGCCATAGGCCTGCCAATGGTCCGCCATGATGGCGGCAACGCTCTGCTTGCGCACCGCAAGGATGTTCAGCCACAGCAGCACTGCCCAGATGCCGTCCTTCTCCCGCACATGGTCGGAACCCGTGCCCGCGCTTTCCTCGCCGCAGATCGTGGCCATGCCGGCATCGAGCAGGTTGCCGAAGAATTTCCAGCCCGTGGGCGTCTCGTAAAGAGGCACGCCCAGCTTTTCCGCGACCCGGTCGGCCGCGCCGCTGGTCGGCATCGAGCGCGCAATGCTCTTCAGACCGGCTGCATAGCCGGGCGCTAGATGGGCGTTCGCCGCCAGCACGGCGAGCGAGTCCGAGGGGGTGACATAGCAATGCCGGCCGATGATGAGGTTGCGGTCGCCATCACCATCCGACGCCGCGCCGAAATCGGGCGCGTCCGCTGCCATCATATCGTCGTAGAGCGCTTTGGCGTGGACCAGATTAGGATCGGGATGATGGTGTCCGAAATCGGGGAGGGGGGTGCCGTTGCGTACGGTGCCCGCCGGCGCGCCCAACCGGCGTTCCAGAATTTCATGCGCATAGGGACCCGTCACCGCGCTCATCGAATCGAAGGCGATGCGAAAACCGCCTGCGATCATCGCGCGGATCGCGGCGAAATCGAACAGGCTTTCCATGAGGTCGGCATAGGCGGCGACTGGGTCGACGATCTCGACAGCCATGCCCGCCAGCGTCGCCGTGCCGATCTGGTCGATGTCGATGTCGGCGCTGTCGAGCGTCTTGTAGGCAGCGATCTTCAGGCTGTTGGCGGTGATGGCGTCCGTCACTTTTTCCGGAGCCGGCCCGCCGTTCGAAATATTATATTTGATCCCGAAATCTTCGTCCGGCCCCCCCGGATTGTGACTGGCCGAGAGGATCAGGCCACCGAACGCGCCGTTCGCGCGGATGAGGTGGCTCGCCGCCGGGGTGGAGAGGATGCCGCCCTGACCGACGATTGCCTTGCCGAAACCATTAGCCGCCGCCATGCGCAGCGCGGTCTGGATGACTTCGCGGTTGAGATAGCGCCCATCGCCGCCGATGACGATGGCCTGCCCCTCAAACCCTTCAAGGCTGTCGAACACCGACTGGATGAAATTTTCCGCATAATGCGGCTGCGCGAAAACCTTCACCTTCTTGCGCAAGCCCGACGTGCCGGGCTTCTGGTCGGTGAAGGGGGTCGTTTCGACGGTCAATAGGGCCACGCGCATCCTCGGTCGGTTTTCAAGACCCGACCTTTATGGCGCGAGAAAGCCGGGCGGCGCAAGCGCCCGAGGTTAAGGCGAAGGCCGATCAGGCTGCCTTGCGCAGTTCCAACCGATCCCAGATTTCGACGAGCGCATCGACCAGGTCGCGCATCATCGCGTCGCTATGGGCCGGGCCGGGGGTGAAGCGCAGCCGCTCCGTCCCGCGCGGAACTGTCGGATAATTGATCGGCTGCACATAGGCGCCATATTCGGCGAGCAATATGTCGCTGATGCGCTTGGCCTTGACCGGATCGCCGACCATCAACGGAACGATATGCGTGACCGACGGCATGACCGGCAGGCCGGCCTCCGCCATCAGGCGCTTGAGCGTTGCGGCCGAGGCCTGCTGCCCTTCGCGCTCGACGCTGGAGCCTTTCAGATGCCGCACGCTCGCGAGCACTCCCGACACAAGGACGGGCGAGAGCGACGTCGTGAAGATGAAGCCGGGCGCATAGGAGCGGATGACGTCGATGATCATCTGGTCCGCCGCGACATAGCCGCCCATGACGCCGAACGCCTTGCCCAGCGTCCCTTCGATGATGGTTACCCGATCCGCGACCTCGTCGCGCTCGGAAATGCCGCCGCCCCGCGCGCCGTACATGCCGACGGCATGGACTTCGTCGAGATAGGTGAGGGCATTATACTCGTCGGCAAGGTCGCAGATCGCGGCGATCGGCGCGACGTCGCCGTCCATCGAATAGACGCTTTCGAACGCGATCAGTTTGGGCGCGTCGGGGTCCTCGGCGGCCAGCAGTTCGCGCAGATGATCGACGTCGTTGTGCCGGAACACGCGCTTCTCGCAGCCCGAATTGCGGATGCCCGCGATCATCGAGGCATGGTTCAGCTCGTCGGAAAAGATGATGCAACCGGGCAGCAGCTTGGCAAGCGTAGAAAGCGTCGCTTCGTTCGAAACATAGCCTGAGGTGAAGAGGAGAGCCCCCTCCTTGCCGTGCAGGTCGGCGAGTTCCGCCTCCAGATGGACATGATAATGGGTGTTGCCGCCGATATTGCGCGTGCCGCCCGAACCCGCGCCGACATCGTGCAGCGCTTCTTCCATCGCGGCGATGACTTTGGGATGCTGCCCCATGGCGAGATAGTCGTTGGAGCACCACACCGTGATCGGCTTGGGACCATTATGGCCGTGGAAGCAGCGGGCGTTGGGAAACGCGCCCTTGTTGCGCAAAATGTCGATGAAGACGCGGTAGCGGCCCTCGCTGTGGAGCCGGTCGATCGCCTGCGCAAAGATATGCTTGTAGTTCACGTAAAGTCCTGATCTGCGATTGTCAGCGTCTCTCGTGGTCGCCCCCTTACCCCGAAGGGCTATGAATTACCAGCGCTAACAATGGGTGATCATGCAGGAAAGAGCCCCCTAGGGACAGTGGACCATTTGTCCACCCGTACGTCAAAGCGCCTCGATCCGGTCGAGGCCATGCTCGCTCAGTGCGGGTTGCAAGGCCTGTGTCCGACCATCCAGCCGCGTAAATATCGCGCGGCCCGGCGCTGGTTTTTCGGGCCAGGGCTGGCCCTGCGTCAGATGGACGACGCGCCGCGCGATGCCGGGTCCGCCATGGACGAAGGCAAGCGGCCGCGGCGCGGCGGCGGCCAGTTCCGCTTCCACCAGCGGGAAATGGGTGCAGGCGAGGACGACCACGTCCATGGCGTCGCCACCGGGCTGGTCGAGCAAGCCGTGAAGGGCGTCGCGCGCGATGGCCGGGTCCGGCCTTTCGCCCCGCAGCTTGGCCTCCGCCAGTTCGACGAGCGCCGCGGAGCCATGGCGCAGCACGGTGCAATCGGCGCCATGTTCGGCGGCCAGCCGGTCCACATAGGGTTGCCGCACGGTCGCGTCGGTGCCCAGCACGCCGAAGACGCGGCTGCGTGAAAGAAGTGCGGCGGGCTTCACCGCCGGCACCGTGCCGACCACCGGAATGTCGAGCGCCGCGCGCACGGCCGACAGCGCGATGGTCGATGCGGTGTTGCAGGCGATGACCGCCAGACGTGGCCGGAACCGCTCCACCAATCGTCCGAGCAGCGCCGGCACGCGCGCGGCGATCTCAGCCTCCGATTTCGTCCCATAAGGGAAGCCGGCGCTGTCGGCGGCATAGACGATGGGCGCGTTGGGCAGGGCGTCGCGGACCGGGGCGAGGATGGAAAGCCCGCCAATGCCGGAATCGAAAAAGAGCAGAGGGGCATCGGGCGCGACCGTCATTGCCACACCCTGTCGCGACGCCCGGCCAAGCTGTCAACCGGCATGGCGCCGCGGCAAGGTCGCAGCGCTACTTGCCGATATGGTCTGTCGCGCTATGGTCGCGCCGCACTACTATCGGGCTGGTTCATGACCCCACTTTGGCTTCTTCCCGCGCTGCTGCTGATCTTCGGCTATCTGCTCGGCTCCATTCCCTTCGGCCTGCTGCTGACCCGCGTAGGCGGCGCGGGCGATCTGCGCAGCATCGGGTCGGGCAATATCGGCGCGACCAACGTTCTGCGCACCGGGCGCAAGGGACTGGCGGCCGCGACCCTGTTGCTCGACCTTGCTAAGGGCGCTGCGGCGGTGCTGATCGGCGCGGCGCTGGTCGACGGCGGCGGGCCGATGACCGGCGCGATGGCGTTCATCGGTCATTGCTATCCGGTGTGGCTGCGTTTCGCCGGCGGCAAAGGCGTGGCGACGATGATGGGTGTGGTTACGGCCCTGCACTGGCCCGCAGGCCTCGTCTTCGCCACCGTCTGGATCGGCGCGCTGCTCGGCACACGCTGGTCCTCGGTGGGCGGCATGGCGGCAGCGGCAAGCGCGCCGGTCGCGATGTGGGCGTTCGGACGGATCGACCTGTTTCCCGTCGCGCTCGCGCTGGCGCTGATCGTGCTGTGGCGGCACCGTGCCAATATCGCGCGGCTGGTGCGCGGCGAGGAGCCCAAGGTGGGCGCGTCCAAGACAAAGGCCCCACCCGCATGAGCGAGCAGGAGCGGTTCGACCGGCTCCGCCTCATCCGTTCGCCCCGGATCGGCCCCGTCACCTATCGCCAGCTTCTCGCCCGCTTCGGCACGGCGGTAGAGGCCTTGCGCGCGGTGCCCGACCTTGCACGGCGCGGCGGCGGCAAGGCCAGTGTCGCCGATCCTCGCGCAGTCGAGGAAGAAATCGGCCGGGCGAAGGCCGTGGGTGCGCGTTATCTGCTGATGGGCGATGCCGACTATCCGTGGCTGCTCGACCAGATGGAGGCCGCGCCGCCGGCACTGATCGTGCGCGGAAACGTCGCTTTAGCCGCGCGGCCCTGCGTCGCAATCGTGGGCGCGCGCAACGCCTCGGCCGCCGCGTGCCGCTTCGCGCGCGTTCTGGCGCAAGACCTGGCGACAGGCGAGGCGGTCGTCGTGTCGGGACTGGCACGCGGTATCGATACGGCCGCGCATCAGGGCGCGATTACGGGCGGCACCATCGGCGTCATTGCAAGCGGCATCGACATCGCCTTCCCGCCGGAAAACGCCGTCTTGCAGGAGCAAGTCGCTTGCGAAGGGCTGCTCGTCACCGAACATCCGCCGGGCACGGAGCCGCTCGCGCGCCATTTCCCCGCGCGCAACCGGATCATCGCCGGCCTGGCGCTCGGCACCGTGGTCGTGGAGGCCGCGCCGCGGTCTGGCTCGCTCATCACCGCACGGCTGGCCGGCGAGGCGGGGCGGGAGGTGATGGCGGTCCCCGGCTCGCCCGTCGATCCGCGCGCGCAGGGCTGCAACGAACTGATCCGCCAAGGCGCGACGCTCGTGCAGAATGCCGCCGATATCATGGAAGCGATCGGCGGCTTTGACGGCGCTGCCGTGCGGCAGGGCGCGTCCCCTTTCGCGGCCGAGCCGGTATCGAGCGACGTCGCCCAGGGCGACCGCGCGGCGCTGATCGCGCTGCTGGGCGCTGCGCCGGTCGCGGTGGACGAGCTGATCCGCCAGTCCGGCCTGCCGCCTGCCATCGTCCACACGGTGCTGCTCGAACTGGAGCTTGCTGCCCGGACGGAGCGACATGCAGGAGGGCGCGTTTCGCTCATATGAGGGCGAGCAGGGCCGCTTGACGCGCACCGCTTTGCCCGCCCAATCTCGCGCGTATACGTGAGGATTTTTTCCAGTCGGGGCCTGAATGCAGCTTGTCATCGTCGAATCGCCGGCCAAGGCGAAGACCATCGAGAAATATCTGGGCGGGGATTTCCATGTCCTCGCCAGCTACGGCCATGTCCGCGACCTGCCGCCTAAGGACGGCTCGGTCGATCCCGACGACGGCTTTGCCATGCAATGGGAAAATTATGCCGACAAGGCGCGGCAGCTCAAGGCCATCACCGACGAGGCCAAGAAGGCCGACCGCCTGATCCTCGCCACCGACCCTGATCGCGAAGGGGAAGCGATCAGCTGGCATGTGCAGGAAGTGCTGCGCGCCAAGAAAGCGCTGCCGCTCAAGGTCGACCGCGTCACCTTCAACGCCATCACGAAGCAGGCGGTCACTGAGGCGATGGCGCATCCCCGCGCGCTCGACGAGGATCTGATCGACGCCTATCGCGCCCGCCGTGCGCTCGACTATCTGGTCGGCTTCACTTTGTCGCCGGTACTGTGGCGCAAGCTGCCGGGCGCCAAGTCCGCCGGGCGCGTGCAGTCGGTCGCGTTGCGGCTGGTGGTGGAGCGCGAGCGCGAGATCGAAAGCTTCATGCCGCAAGAATATTGGTCGGTCGCGGCCGAGATGGAGCAGGGCGGGCAGAGCTTTACCGCGCGCCTGACGCGCTGGAAGGGCGAGAAGATCGAGCGGCTGACGATCGGCAAGGAGGGCGACGCGCTCGCCGCCAAGGCCGATGTCGAGGCGGGGCGCTTCACCGTGGACAAGGTCGAGACCAAGCCGGTCAGCCGCAATCCTCCCGCGCCCTTCACCACCTCGACGCTTCAGCAGGAAGCCGCGCGCAAGCTCGGTTTCTCGGCCAGCCACACCATGCGCGTCGCCCAGGGGCTCTATGAGGATGGCGCGATCACTTATATGCGAACCGACGGCGTGCAGATGGATGGCAGCGCCATTTCCGCCGCGCGCGCGGCGATTGCGGACCGCTATGATGGCGGCTACCTCCCTGACAAGCCGCGCCAGTACCAGACCAAGGCCAAGAATGCGCAGGAAGCGCATGAGGCGATTCGCCCGACCGAGTTCACCCGCGACAAGGCGGGATCGGGCGACCATGCCCGGCTCTACGACCTCATCTTCAAGCGCGCGCTGGCGAGCCAGATGGCAAGCGCGCGGCTGGAACGCACGACGATCGATCTGGTCGACGGCACCGGCGCGCACGCGCTTCGCGCCACGGGCCAAGTCGTGATCTTCCCCGGCTTCCTCGCCCTTTACGAAGAAGGCCGCGACGATGCCGAGGATGACGACAGCAAGCTGCTGCCGCGCCTTTCGCAGGGCGATCTTCCGGCGAAGAAGAAGGTGAATGCCGAGCAGCATTTCACCCAGCCGCCGCCGCGTTATTCCGAAGCGAGTCTCGTCAAGCGTCTGGAGGAACTGGGCATTGGCCGCCCGTCCACCTACGCCTCCACGCTTCAGGTGCTCAAGGACCGCGACTATGTGCGGATCGAGAAGAACCGCTTCTTCGCGGAGGAAAGCGGGCGGCTGGTGACGGCTTTCCTCGAGCGCTTCTTCGAACGCTACGTCTCCTATGATTTCACCGCCGGGCTTGAGGACCAGCTCGACGACGTGTCGGGCGGGCGGGCGCAGTGGCAGGCGGTGCTCGAAGCCTTCTGGCGCGACTTCAAGCCCAAGACCGCCGAGATTATGGAGCAGAAGCCGTCCGACATTACGGCGGAACTCGACAAGTTTCTGGAACCCATGCTGTTCCCGCCCAAAGCGGATGGCTCCAACCCGCGCGCCTGTCCGCTCTGCGACGACGGGCAATTGTCGCTGCGCGGCGGCCGCTTCGGCGCGTTCATCGCCTGCTCCAATTACCCGGAATGCAAATATACGCGCAAATTCGGGCAGCCGGGCGGCAAGGAGGGCGAGGATACGGGCCCCGAAGTGCTGGGCAAGCATCCCGAGACGGGCCAGGATATCACCCGCAAGTCAGGGCGCTTTGGCCCCTATATCGAAATGGGCGAGGGCAAGGAGGCCAAGCGCGGATCGATCCCCAAGGATCTGCCCGATGGCGAACTGACGCTCGACTGGGCGGTCAAACTGCTGTCGCTGCCGCGTGAGGTCGGCCTGCATCCGGAAACGGGCAAGCCTATCGTCGCCAATATCGGCCGTTTTGGGCCTTATCTGCTCCATGACGGCAAATATGGCCGCCTGTCCTCCACCGCCGAAATTTTCGAGGTGGGCATGAACAGCGCGGTCGTGAAACTGGCCGAAGCAGCGACCAAAGGCGGGCGCGGTGCTTCGCGTGAGCCGCTCAAGGTCCTGGGCAAGCATCCGCGCAGCGAGGCGGAGATCAAGCTGATGGCGGGACGCTTTGGTCCTTACGTCACCGATGGCGAAACCAATGCGACCCTGCCCAAATCGATCGAGCAGGATGCGCTGACGCTGGAGGAAGCCGCTCAACTGATCGACGCGCGCGCGGCGGCCGGTCCGGCGAAGAAGGGCAAGAAAGCCCCGGCCAAAAAGCCTGCCGCCAAGAAACCCGCCGCCAAAAAGGCGGATGCGAAGAAGGACGAAGTTAAAAAGCCCGCTGCCAAAAAGGCGCCGGCAAAGAAGAAGGCCGCCGACACGGGCGCCTGAAGCGCAAGGCCGTCTGCTTCACCTAGATATAAGTGGGGGAATGCGGGCGGCCGGCGCGGCGTTCGGCCTGTGCTTGCGGCTCGACCAGCCCAGTGGGATCGACCCTTTCGTGGAACAGCAGGCCGCATTTCTCTTCGCCGCACCACGCGACCGTCGCGACGAGATCCTGCCCCGCGACGGCCAGCGTGACATAGGTGCCGACGGAGGGAAAGCTGCGCCCGGCAAGCATCGCGCCGTAGGAGGAGATGTTCGTCACCACCACCGGTTCGCCCACGGCGTTGCAATAGAGCACCGCCTCCCTGCGGGAGGGGTGGCGCGGTTCCATGCGCCGTTCGTGCCCATGGCTGCCAGTCATCCCGTCCATCATATTCTCCCGTTGACCCCCCGGGCACCGGCAGCATGCAGGCGAGGGGCTGAACTTTCTCTTGAAATGCATGGTTAAGCCGAGCCATCTATAGGTTTTTGCTGGACAATATCGGCAGTTGTCGGAGGTGCCCCGAGCCTGAAGGCGCGTTCACGAAAAGTTACAAGCGCAGGGGGAGACTGTCAGGTCCCGGCTTGCTAAGCAACCGCGATGCAATATTCCTCTCTCCGCCTGCCGCTCGCCTGGGCAACCGTGGCCGCCGTGACGTTCGCGCCCGCGATTGTGCCGACCTCCATGCCGATCCTCTATGCTGGGCTGCTCTTTGCCTGGTTGCTCGCGATCACCTTCTGGGCCGCTTTCGGCGTGGTGCATGAGGCGGAGGAACTGGCGGACATATTGGGCGAACCCTACGGCACGCTTATCCTGACGCTGTCGATCGTCATTATCGAGGTCGCGCTGATTTCCGCCGTCATGCTGGGGCCAAAAGCGTTGCCGACGCTGGGGCGCGATACGATGTTCGCGGTGCTGATGATCGTGCTCAACGGCGTGGTCGGTTTGGGGCTGCTGGTCGGCGGTCTGCGCCATCATCAGCAAAGCTTCAATCTTCAGGGCGCGAGCGCCTATCTGGCGGTGACGATCCCGCTCGCGGTCATCGCGCTGGTGCTGCCCAATTTTACGACGTCGACCGTGCCCGGCACTTTCTCGACCGGGCAGGCGATCCTGTTCTCGCTGCTCACCATCGCTCTCTACGGCATTTTCCTGTGGTTGCAGACCGGGCGGCACAAAGGTTTCTTCCAGCCGATCCAACCGACCCAGAATGTCGAGGAAGTCGATGCCAGCCCGCTGCCGCATAGTGCGGTGTCCGACGGCGCCGCTCCGGTCTCGCGCACGCGCCACGTCATCCTGCTGCTCGCCAACATCCTGCCGATCGTCATCCTGTCGAAAAGCCTCGCCCGGCTGCTGGACGCAGGGATCGAGGCGCTCGCGGCGCCCACGGCGCTTGGCGGCATCATCGTCGCGATGATCGTGTTCACGCCGGAGGGGATTTCTTCGCTGCGCGCGGTGGCCGCCAATCAGCTCACGCGTGCCATCAACCTGTGTCTGGGCGCGGCGACTTCGACGCTTGGCCTCACGGTCCCGGCCGTGCTTCTCATCGGCCTGTTCACCGGCCAGCCGGTCGTGTTGGGGCTCTCCGCCGCCAACATGGCGCTGCTGGCGATGACGCTGGTGCTGAACGGCATCACCTTTTCAGGATCGCGCACCACCATGTTCGAAGGCGCGGTTCATCTCTCGCTCTTCGCGGTCTTCCTGATCCTCGTCTTCATGCCCTGACGGGCTGATCAGACCCGGTCGGCCTGCACGACGATATCGAGGGAGCGGAGGGCTGACAGGATGCGGTTGAGATGCTGTGCGTCCACCACCTCCAGATCGATGATATCGGTGTGGAACGGTCCTTCGCGATTGACGAGCTGAAGGTTGAGGATGTTGGCCCGGGTCGCGCCGAAGACGTTGGTGACGGCGGCGAGCGCGCCGGGCTGGTTCTGGACGATGACCGAAAGCCGCGCGGTGCCGCCGCGCGACCGGCTGTCCCAGGAAAGATCGACCCAGTCGTCATCCTGACCGGCCTCAAGCGAGCGGCAGTCGATCGTATGCACCTCGATCGGCTCGCCGGTGCGGCGGATACCGACGATGCGGTCGCCCGGAACGGGATGGCAGCAATCGCCCAACGCAAAGGCGATGCCCGGCGTCAGGCCGAGGATGGAAACGGGCGCATGCTGACGCGGATGCGCTTCCTCCATCCCGTGGACGGTGGTCGAGCCAGGAATCATCGCCTCCATCACCTCTGAATCGAGCAGGCGATGCGTGGCAATCGCGATCATCAGCGCGGCGCGATCATCGAGCCGCAGGCGCTTCAGCGCAGCGGCCATCGCCTTCGTGCCCAGTTCGGCGCGCAGGTCTGCGGGGAAACGGCCGATGATCTCCTCATACAGCTTCTCGCCCATCGCGATGGTTTCGCCGCGCTGCTTCTGGCGGATGAAGCGGCGGATCGACGCGCGCGCCTTGCCGGTGATGGCAAAGGTCAGCCAGCCGGGCTGCGGCTCCTGCCCCTGACTTTTCAGGATTTCGACCTGATCGCCATTTTCAAGGTTGGTGCGCAGCGGCACGACGCGGCCGTTGACCTTTGCCCCGACCGTTTGGTTGCCCAGCGATGTATGGACGGCGTAAGCGAAATCGACCGGCGTAGACCCCTTGGGCAGCTGGTGCAGCTCCCCCTTGGGCGTGAAGGCGAAGATGCGGTCCTGATACATCGCCATGCGCGTATGTTCGAGAAGTTCTTCGGGGTCCTGGCTCTGCTCGAGGATTTCGACAAGGTCGCGCAGCCAGGCGGCATGCTGGTCGCGTGCATCGCCCTTCTGCTTGTAGGCCCAGTGCGCCGCCAGCCCCAGTTCGGCATCATGATGCATCGCGCGGCTGCGGATCTGCACCTCGATCCGCGCATTTTCGCGATGGACAACGGTGGTGTGCAGCGATTGATAGCCGTTGCGCTTGGGGGTTGAGATATAATCCTTGAACCGGCCGGGCACCATCTTGAACGTGCCATGGATGACGCCGAGCGCGCGATAGCAATCCTCGACGCTGTCGGTGATGACGCGGAACGCCATGACGTCGGTCAGCTGTTCGAAGCTGATGTGCCGCTCCTGCATCTTCTTCCAGATGGAAAAAGGATGCTTCTCGCGCCCTGAAACCGTAACGGACAGGCCCGATCCGCCGAGCAGCAATTGCAGCTCCGCGCCGATCCGGTCGACCTTGCCATGGCCGCCTTCCTTCAGCAGCTCAAGCCGCCGGGTTATGCTGTCATAGGCTTCCGGCTCGATCTCGCGGAAGGCCAGCAGCTGCATCTCGCGCATGAAATCATACATGCCGATCCGCTCGGCTAGCGGGGCATAGATATCCATCGTCTCGCGCGCGATGCGACGGCGCTTTTCCGGGTTCTTGATGAAATGGAGCGTGCGCATATTGTGCAGCCGGTCGGCAAGCTTGACCAGTAGCACGCGGATATCGTCCGACATGGCGAGCAGGAACTTGCGCAGATTTTCCGCCGCGCGCTCATTCTCGCTCATCGCCTCGATCTTTGAGAGCTTGGTGACGCCATCGACCATGCGCGCGACATCCTTGCCGAATGCCTGCTCGATCTCCTCCTGCGTGACGAGCGTGTCCTCGATCGTGTCGTGCAGCAACGCGGTGACGATCGTCTGGTGGTCGAGATTGAAGTCGGTAAGGATGCCTGCGACTTCGATCGGGTGGCTGAAATAGGGGTCGCCGCTGGCGCGTTTCTGGGACCCATGTTTCTGGACGGAAAACACATAGGCGCGATTGATCATCGCCTCGTCCGCGTCCGGATCATAGCGCTTTACGCGCTCGACAAGTTCATATTGGCGTAGCATTCTTTCCCGATTGTGTTGGAAGAGGGTTGCAGCGCAACAAAAAAATCCCGATCTCCACCGTCGAGAGCGTCGCTTTTTTGCCCCGCCGCTGACTTTGCGCTATTATGACCATGATGAACAATCATATCCTCGATCTGGAGCAATGCGCGCTTCCCGCCGCGCTGGAAGCGATGGGGGAACGCTGGTCCTTTCTGATCCTGCGCGGAGCGATGTGCGGCATCCGCCATTTCGAGGATTTTCAGTCCTCGCTGGGGATCGCCCGCAACATACTGGCGAATCGCCTTACGCGCCTGGTCGAAAACGGCATCATGCTGCGTCAGCCGATGCAGTGCGACCGGCGCAAGGTTGAGTATCGCCTGACGGAAAAAGGCGAGGAACTGGCGCCGGTGATGATCGCGCTGCGTCAGTGGGGCGAAAAATGGGGCTGCGCGCCGCCGACCTGCCAGATATTGGCCGATCGCCGCGACGGATTGCCGGTGCGGCCGATCGTCATGCAGGCGCAGGACGGTCGGACGCTCAATCTCGACGATCTCGTCTGGCTGTGTCCCGAAGCGGCGGAGCCGGCCGCTGCCTGAGGTCGGGCAGCCTGGGGAAAAACCGGCCTTCACCGGCGCCGCCCGATCGCCTAGGCTGCCGGTGATGTCCGTACCTCGTATTAAGCCGCAGCCTTTTTTCGCCGACAAGAACCGGGCTTTCTGGAACCTGCAATCGGCCGGTTGGGCCGGCGCCTTCCTGCTGCGCGGGTCGTCGACCATCGCCAATGGTCAGCCGCTATCGACGCTCATTCCGGTGATGATCTCGACCGTCACCGGCTATTCGGTGACGTTGCTGATCGCGGTGATGTTCCGCACTCTGCTCAAACAGCGGCCGATCGTCACCTGGGGCGCGTCGATCGTCGCGGTCGTGGTGGCCGCAGGTCTTGTCGCCTTCATCGATTCCTGGGTGTTTTCGACGCAAAACCGCGCGAGCGAGACGGCGGGGCTGCAACTATTTCTTGGCGCTTTCTATCTGTCGATCACGCTGATCGGCGCATGGTCTGCGCTTTATTATGCGATCAACTTCTATCTGACGGTGGAGGAGCAGGCCGACCAGCTGCTGCGCCTGGAAAATCAGGCGTCGAGCGCGCAATTGGCGATGCTGCGCTATCAGCTCAATCCGCATTTTCTCTTCAATACGCTCAATTCCATCTCGACGCTGGTGCTGCTTAAACAGACCGATCGCGCCAATGCGATGCTGTCGCGCCTGTCCTCCTTCCTGCGCTATACCCTCATCAACGAACCGACCGCGCTGGTGACGCTCGAGCAGGAGGTGGAGACGCTTAAACTCTATCTCGACATCGAAAAGATGCGGTTCGAGGATCGGCTGCGCGCCGGCTTCGACATCGATCCGGCGGTGGCGCAGGTCCGGCTCCCCTCGCTGCTGCTCCAGCCGCTCGTCGAGAACGCGATCAAATATGCCGTGACGCCCAAGGAGGAAGGCGCGGAAATCCTGATTTTGGCGCAGCCTGCCGGTCAAAACGTCCGGATCGTCGTATCGGATACCGGGCCGGGATTGATCGAGGGTGCCAGCAGGGGACATCTCGCCGAGAGCGCTGGAACCGGCGTTGGTCTGGCGAATATCCGCGATCGCCTGATCCAGGCCTTTGCGGAACGGCAGAGCTTCGAAACGCGTTCGACGCCGGGCGGTTTTTCGGTCA
>JBEVMZ010000099.1:0-5264 GCA_040508335.1 Sphingobium sp. | reverse complement strand
TTCCAGGCTTCGGCGCGCGGCGGCGAATTGCGCTGCGGCCTGCGCGGCGATCGCGTCGAGCTTGGTGGATCGTGCATTTTCTATCTGGAAGGCACCGCGCAATGGTGAGCTTGTCCGGTTCCTGCCACTGCGGTGGCGTCCGCTTCACCGTGACTCACCGGCCCGTCGAGCTGACGACGTGCGACTGCTCGCTCTGCGTGAAGCGCAACGCGCTGATGGCGAAGGTGCCGGAAGCGGCCCTGCGCCTCGACGAAGGCGAAGCGCTTCTCGCGACGTACGAATGGAACAGCAAGCGCGCAAAGCATCATTTCTGCCGCCGCTGCGGCATCTATGTGTTCCACCGCAAACGCGCCGCGCCTGATCATTTCGGCGTCAACATCTTCTGCCTCGACGGGTTCGATGTGGCATCGCTTCCGGTGCGTGCGACAGAAGGAATCGGCATGACCCTGGTATGCGACAATCCGCGCGATGAATGGCCAGGTCCACGCGCGCCGCACGGTGAAGCCTGACCGCTCAGCCTGAAATCGTCCCACGGGGCTTGCAAGGGAAACACGAAAAAAATGCATGACGCCGAATATCTTGCACGCGAATTCTTTCGTCGGGTCTGGAGCCCGCCCCATGATCTGAGCGCCATCGATGAACTGATGACGGAGGACTACCGCATCACCACGGCAGGGAACGTCGTGGAAGGGCGCGACGCCTTCAAGGCGTGGGTCGCCGCGATGCAGCGGCTGGTCAGAGACGCGACCAATGAACATCTCGAGATCTTCACCAACGATGCCGGAGATCGGGTCGTCTCGCGCTGGGTGACGCGCGGATATAATGAAGGAATGTTCGGCCTGCCCGCGCGAGGAGAACCCGTCGAATTCTCCGGCATTGCCATCTGGCGCGTGGCAGACGGGCGTCTCGCCGAATGCTGGGTCGAGAGAAGCGCCTACGAACTCTACGATCGCCTGCGGGGCAACCAGTCCTGAACTCCTTAACCCGTCCGCAACACAAGCTGGCCGACTAGGGCGAGACAAGGGGAACGATACATGCGCCGCAACCACTTCCTCCGGGACGAAACGGCCGCCACCGCGATCGAATATGGCCTCATCGCCGCGCTGATCGCGGTCGCCTGCATCATGGCGTTTCAGGCGCTCGGGCTTAGCCTCGTCAATATTTTCGAGACTGCGACCAACGCCATGGCAGGGCGCTGACGACGCTCCGGCAACGCAGATCGCAGGAGTTTTGCATTCGGGGGGAAAAGTTGCGTGCGGATGCACCCGAGAGCGCCGTTCGCCCCGCGGTTCTCGGTCCCACAATCGCCGTTGGTCCCGCACAGGTGGCGGGGGGAAGGCCATGGCCGCCGCTGGTGGTCCAGTCCCCAGCCCGTGCCTGATCAGCCTCGAAGACACACGGCGTTATGCGGCAGCCGCCAGTTCTGGCGAAGCAACGCTACCGCTACCTGCCATGCATGATCTCGCCGTTCATTGGCGTGCATCGCCTCGGGAGGGGCCGGGCAGTCCGGCCGGACGCCGCGCCCACGCGGCCTGCCCGCCCATGCCATGCGGAACTGCAGCAGCGGTATGGCAAGTTTCATCCTGCTGTTGGGAAGTTCGAGGTTCCAGCGATAGCCACTGGTATTCCCTTCGTCGGTACCGCCGACCTCTTCCCCGACAAATACGCCCCGCTTGGTGTGACGCAGCATGGATGCCAGTTCTGCCCCGCCCGAAAAGGTGTTTCCACCTACCAGCACGACGAGGCGACCGTGGAAGACCGGGGTGAACGAGGTCCATCGCGACATCAGGCCATGCGGCGGGGTGTTGCGCCGCGTCCAGCGCCCGTTGCGGATCGGGCGCTGCTGGTCCTGATCGTCTTCATCGAAGACGTCGGTCTCGAACAGCTTTCCGCTGAGGCTGGTCACGGCGATGTGCCGGGCACGCGCTTCGACCGCGGCATATTTACGCAGCGGCTTTTCGACCAGATAGGAGAACAGGATGCTTTCATTGGGCTCCGAGCCGCCTCCGTTCTCGCGCAGATCGAGGATCAGGTCCGGGGCGCCGCGCAGATGGATTTCCGTAAACACGCGATGGATCGCCTCCGGAAAGGTCGCCCCGACCGCGCGCATTCGCGCGTTGCTGAAGGTCGGCACGTTCAGATAGGCGGTGCGACCGTCGAGCCACTCGAGCGCGGGCAATGGCGGGGGGTCGTCGCCTTCCGCCGGTCGGGCAAGGCGCGGCACCGCTGCGAGGTCGCGCTCGATCCGCCCGGCGGCGCCGTCGAGCACAACGTGAAAGTGCGATTGCGCTCCCCGCAAACGATACAGGATCGCCGCGAAGCCGCGCCCCGAGATATCGCGCATCGTGCCGGTGCGGATCACGCCGTCATGGGGAGTGACCGCCACCATCTCGCGCAACAATTCGGTGTCGCTGACCCCGTCGACTGACACCAGCCGCATGCCCTTTGGAATGTCCGCCGCGTCGCCATAGCCGGCAAGGACGAAGGCACCCTGATCAGTCCACAGCAGATCCAGCGGGAAACGGGGAGCGTCCCGGTAACGCTGACTCATGGCGTCGCTGAGCTGGAGGCTCAGATGCCCTTCGCCAATCTGGCTGAGCAGCGGCCGCAGGATGCGCCACAAGCCCTCGCTGTCGGTAACGCGTGCCACGTTTGCGCGTGCCCTGGTCTTGGCCGCCGCCCATGCGCCGCGACTCTGATGCCAGTAGATATTCGGTATGGCCGCCTCGACCGCAGCGATGGCGAGTTCCAGATCCTCATTTGCGCCAGCCCGGGTCAGCACCGTGGTGGCCGGCTTGGGCGTATCGGCAGCAGCCGTGGCCGCGACGAGCATATATGCTGCAGCAAGCAGGCGGCAACCTCGCCAGGGAATTGGCATCATCCGCAAAATCCGATACGCAAAATATTGCTTAGTCGATGGAGGCAATATTTTGCCTAGTCAAGTTGCGCCTTCATTCCTGACGCATGTGGCGTCCAATGTCCGCGCGCGTCGCACGGCCGCTGGCCTGAGCCAGAAAGCTTTGGCGGATGCCTCCGGCGTCAGCCTGCGCATGGTCGGCGGAATCGAAAATGGCGCGACCAGCGTCAGCACGGCGACGCTCGATCGGATTGGAATCGCGTTGAACGCCACGCTCGCGGATCTGGTGGCTGATCCGTCGGCATCGCGTAGCGCCCCGATCGACCGGATTGGCTGGAGCGGCGACAAGGGTGGCGAAGGGATATTGCGGTGGAGCATCGATGCGCGGCGCGAGGTCGAGCTGTGGGAATGGCGATTGGAGCCCGCCGAACGCTATCAGGCTGCGGCCGATCCGGTCGGGTGGCACGTGATGATCTTCGTGGTCGAGGGGCGACTGACCCTGGAACTCGAAACCGGGACTATTGAGCTCAGCGCGGCGAGCCATGTCTTCGACAGCGCGCAGACCCACGCCTTTGCCAATCGGGGAAAGGAGGCGGTTCGCTTCTTCCGTTGCACTGCGTGGTGACATTCCGCAGAGCGCCTCACAATCGGGTGTTGGGCGCTAAGAAGGGGGCGTGCCCGGCGGGATCGGCGTTTTTTCCCAGACGGTCATGATGCCTTCGTTACTGCGATAGCCGGTCGCACAGTCCCGGGATGGAACCTGCCGATTCAATCCGGCCTCTTTCCGTGCTGAACTCCCAGGCGTCCCGGATCGCCCGGGCACCGTCCCTTTTCGCACGAAGAAACGATCATGAAAAACAAGAAGGACTCCGAAAATGCGTCGCGTAAAGCGCCAATAACGGGGCAGTCCGCTATGCGGCGTTCCGACGCGAGCGCCGAGTTCCCGCGCATCCTTTCGATGGCGACTGCCAATAATACTCGCTCAACCCCAAGTTGGCGCTTTTCCGGGAATGGCGGGAATCGTCTCCGAAAAATGCATGATTACCCGGCCGGAGCCGTGGCCTGCCGCACATTGTCCAACACATCTTCAGTCGCTTCACTGCGCAATCGCGCCAACCGCCCGGCCGGGGACTTTCCAGGGACAACGGCCCCGTTCCTTATGCGAGATTCGGCTCCGATAACGCGCCGCTCGGCCGCGCCGCCGCCGGCAGGCACCGCTCCCACACCGCGATATCGCCCTGGCACGACTCCGCTCCAAAGACGCTCGGCGTATTCGATCAGGCGCAGTCACATCGGGGCAGAACGCCCTCAGTCAGCGCGATGCGTTCTCATAAATGGCAACTATATACCGAATACCTGTGCCCCGATGCGCGCCACGGTGACTGGCGGATTTCCCGCGTTAGCGATACAGGAGCCGGATTTTCTGTCGTCATGCTTGGGGTGCCCGATCGGCGCAACGCAAAAAGCGGGTCTACGTGGCCTCGCAAAATAGAGTCTTTACTGACGCGTTTTCCGAAGGGGCGCCGCGTTTTACTTCGTTCTTCTTCGGTTGAGGTCTGCGCTGCCCTCGCCTCCCGGTCGACCACCGCGACAGCTTGCTTCACCGTCGCCCGAACAGCTTCTCGATATCGCCATGCGCCAGCTTCACCCAGGTCGGCCGGCCATGGTTGCACTGGCCCGAATGCGGCGTGATCTCCATCTCGCGCAGCAAGGCGTTCATCTCGGTGACCGAGAGGATACGGCCGGCGCGGACCGATCCGTGGCACGCCATGGTCGCCGCGACATGATCGAGCCGCTCCTTCAGGCTCAGCGCTTCGTCGAACGCGGCAAGTTCGTCGCCGAGGTCCGTCACCAGCCCGGTGACGTCCCCCTGCCCCAGCATCGCGGGCACAGCGCGCACCAGCATCGCGCGCGGGCCGAAGCGTTCGAGATCGAGCCCGAACTCGGTCAGCTCGGCCGCGCGCGCTTCGAGCCGGTCGCACGCCGGCTCGTCGAGTTCGACCACCTCGGGCAGCAGCAGCGCCTGAGACGCGACACCACCATTGGCCATCGCCTTGCGCATCCGTTCGAGCACGAGCCGCTCATGCGCGGCATGCTGGTCGACCAGCACCAGCCCGTCCTCGGCCTCGGCGACGATATAGGTCTTAGCCACCTGGCCGCGCGCCACGCCCAGCGGGAAGGCGATGGTATCGGGCGGCGGCGCGTAGGCGGCTTCGGCGCGCGCCATCGGCGGCGCGATGAAATGCTCGCGACGGTCGAACACCGCGTGCCGGCTCTCGGGCCGTGGGGCCTCCCATTGCCCTTCGCCCCAAAGGTTGGGCGTGGGCGGCGCGGCCGGCTCCGGCTGCCACGCAGCCAGCGCGCTTTCGCTCGGGCGCTGCACGCTGCGATGGCCCGCTTCGTCGAG
>JBEVMZ010000040.1:0-3883 GCA_040508335.1 Sphingobium sp. | reverse complement strand
ACCCGGCAGACAGCCTTGCCGACACCGCCTATACGCTCAGCGTCGGGCGGCAGGTGCTTCCTCGCCGGCGCTTCGTGGTGGCGCAGGACTGCGCCGAGGCGGTGGCGAAGCTGGCCGCGCCGCAGAGCGCCGTGCCCTGCCTGCCCGACCGGCCGGTTTCCTTCCTCTTCTGCGGCGCCGGACCCCAGCATGTCGACATGGCGCGCGGCCTCTATGAGACGGAGGCGGGGTTTCGCGCAGATGTCGATGCTGCGCTCGCCACCGCCGAGCGCATCGGCGTGCCCGAACTGCGCCGCTGGCTGTTCCCGGAGGCACAGGACTGCGAAGAGGCGGCCACGCAGATGGCGCGCCCGTCCATCGCCTTGCCGGCGCTCTTCATCATCCAGACCGCGCTTGCGCGCCTGTGGATGGCGCTGGGGGTCAGCCCCAAGGCGATGATCGGCCATAGTTCGGGCGAATATGCCGCTGCGCACATCGCCGGCGTCATCGATCTGGAGGCAGGCCTGCGCATCGTCGCGGCGCGCGGGCGGCTGTTCGAGACGACCGGCGCGGGCGGCATGTTGAGCGTGCCGCTGAGCGAGGCGGAGCTTGCGCCATTGCTGCCACCGGAACTTGCCATCGCCACGATCAACGCGCCCAGCCTCTGCGCGGTGTCCGGGCCAGCAGACGCGATCACCCGCTTCCACACCGAACTGCAAGCCCGCGAGATCGAAGCGCAGCTGGTCAACATCGCGGTCGCCGCCCATTCGGCGATGCTCGACCTGATCCTGCCCGAATTCCGCGCGCTGATGCAGACGATTCCGCTCAACGCGCCACAAATTCCCTTCGCCTCCAACCTGACAGGCGACTGGGTGTCGGCGCGCGACGTCACCGATCCCGATTATTGGGTGCGGCATCTGCGCGAGACGGTGCGCTTTACCGATGGGCTGAAACGCCTGCTGGACGATCCCGACCAGCTGCTGCTGGAAATCGGCCCCGGCCGCAGCATGGCGAGCCTGGCGCGCCAGCATCCCGACCGCGCGCGGCAGCAGCCCGTCGCCAGTTCGCTGCGCCATCCCGATCAGGCGGTCGCCGACGATGCTTTCTGGCTGGAGGCCGTGGGACAGCTCTGGGCGGCAGGCGTGGAGATCGACTGGGACGCCTATTGGTCGGGCGAGAAGCGGCTGCGGCTGCCGCTGCCGACCTATGTCTTCGAGCGCGAACGGCACTGGATCGAACCGGGCACGTCGGCGCTTGCGGCGCAAGAGGAGGAGACGGCGCTCATAAGGCGGTCGGACACGCAGGACTGGCAATATGAGCCGGTCTGGGTCCGCGCCACGGAGCCCGCCGCGGCGGTGGCCGAAGGGCCGGCGCTGGTGCTGGAGGATGAAGGCGGCCTTGGCGCGTGCCTTACCGCGCGGCTGCGGCAGGCGGGGCGCGACGTCGTCACTCTGCGCGCAGGGAAACGCTTTCGCCGCCATTCCGCCGATCTGTTCAGCATCGATCCGGCCAACGCCAATGATTATGCCCATCTGCTCGACTGCCTGAGCGCGGAAGAGCGCCTTCCGACGCATATCTATCATGGCTGGCTGCTGACCGGCGCGGCGCGGGGAAGCGGGGTCGCGACCGACCGGCTGCTCGACCTTGGCCTCTACAGCCTTGCCGCGCTCGTCCCCGAACTGGCGCGGCAAGAGGAGGGCGAGGTCGAGGTCGCGCTGCTCACCGATCATGCGCAGCGGATCGCCGAAGAAGCCGGCCTGATGCCGGCCAAGGCCCCCGCCATCGCCGCGGCACGGGTGATCTCGACCGAATATCCCAGGGTCCGCATCCGCTGCATCGACGTGGCGCTGCCCGCCGCATCGAACCGGCGCGCGCGCGCGGAACTGGCCGAGGCGGTGATCGCCGAACTGGCCGGCCCCCATGAGGCACGACCGATCTGCTACCGGAGCGGCGAACGCTGGGTGCAGGATCATCGCCCCAGCGCCTCGGGCCAGCAGGCCGCGCCTGTGCCGCCTATCGACGAGGATGGGGTGTTCCTTATCACCGGCGGCCTTGGCGGCCTCGGCATGATGGTCGCGCGCCATCTGGCGGAACGCAAAGGCGCGCGCATCGCCCTGCTCATGCGCACGGCGCTGCCGCCGCGCGAACAATGGGCGCAGCTGCTTGGCGACGCGCAGGCGGCCAAGCCGGTGCAGGACAGGATCCGGCGCATCCTTGGCCTGGAAGCGAGCGGGGCGCAGGTCGAATTGTTCGTCGCCGATGTCGCCAATCGCGCTGGGCTGCGCCGCGCCGTGCGCGCCATCGTCGGGGCGTTGGGGCCGATCACCGGGGTCTTCCATACCGCCGGCGTCCTCGACGACGGCCTGCTCGAAACGCGCAGCCGTTCCGCCATGGCGGCGGTGCTGCGACCCAAGGTGCAGGGCACGCTGGCGCTGGAAGATGCGCTGGCGGACCATCCGCCCGCCTTCATGATGCTCTTTTCCTCGGTCAGCGCGCTGGCGGGCATGCCGGGGCAGAGCGACTATGCCGCCGCCAACGCCTTTCTCGACGCCTATGCGCAAGGCCGCCGCGACGATCCGGTCACGCGCGTCCTGTCGGTCGGGTGGAGCCAGTGGCGCGAGGTCGGCATGGCCGCCGGCCTTGGCGCGGCACCCGCCGCTGCATCGGGCCTGGCCGACGATCTGGGGGAGGGGGAGGCAATCGACCATCCTTTCCTCGACCGGCTGCACCGGCTGTCGGTGGACGAATATGTCGTCTCAGCGACGCTTTCGCCCGAAACCCATTGGGTGCTGGACGAACATCGGCTCGACGGCACCGGGGCGCTGCTTCCCGGGACCAGCTATCTGGAACTGGCGCGGGCGGCCTATGGGCTGGTCGACCCCTTGCCCATCACCTTGTCCGACGTGACCTTCCTCACCCCCTTCGCCGTGCCCGACGGGACGGCGCGCGAACTGCGCGTACATCTGCGGCGGCGCGTGGGGAGCGACTGGCGCTTCGTCATAGCGGGGCGCGCGCTCGGAGACAGGGGAGAATGGACCGAACATGCCATGGGCTATTGCTGTGCCCGCCCCATGGCATCCCACCCGGCGCGGCTCGATCTGGACGCTCTGATGACCCGCTGCTCCGCCGTCGTGGGCAGGGGCAGCGAGGCAAGCTGCGTGCTCCATTTCGGGCCGCGTTGGGACAATGTTCAACGGATCGCGCGGAGCGGCGACGAGGCGCTGCTCCATCTGTCGCTCGATCCCGCCTTTGCCGGCGAATGCGGGCGGATCGCGCTCCACCCCGCGCTGCTCGACCTTGCAACCGCGGGTGCGCAGATGCTGATCGACGGCTATGATCCGAAAAAGGACTTTTTCGCGCCCTTTTCCTATCGCTGGATGACGATCCACGCGCCCTTGCCCGCAACGATCGTCAGCCATGTGCGGCATCGTTTCCATAGCGAAACGTCGGGTATGAGCGCGACCTTCGACATCAGCATCGCCGATCCGGCGGGCAATGTCCTGGCGGAGATCGGCGAGTTCACGATGATGCGGATCGCCGATCCGGCGGCGATGGGCAGGCGGACCGACGTGCCGGCCATGGACAGCGCGGAGGCGGCGCTGGAGGGGATATTGCCCGAAGAGGGGCTGGCGGTGATCGACCAGCTGCTTGGCGGCCGCGCCCGCCCGCATGTCCTCATTTCCCCTTATGATCTGGGCGGGGCACTCAAACGCCTGCGCCAGCCGCCGCGCGCGGCGCGGCCGCAGGCGGCGGCCCAGCGGGAAGGGGGCACCGCGCCCGCCACCGCGATGGAGCAGGGGATCGCCCAGCTATGGACCGATCTGCTCGGCGTCGAGGGGATCGCGCGCGAGGATGATTTCTTCGACCTTGGCGGCCATTCGCTGCTCGCGGTCCAGTTCATCAA
>JBEVMZ010000026.1:0-43322 GCA_040508335.1 Sphingobium sp. | reverse complement strand
AGCGGATGGCCCGGTGACGCATAGGTGCTGCACGGCAGGACGAATAGCGTTTCATAGACGAGACGCGGATCGCGAAAGCCCGGCACGAACAGGGTAAAGCCAAAATCCAGTTCTTCCTTCACCAGCCGGCGGCTGAGTTCCGGGTCGGATCGCGTGACCACGGTCATGTCGACATTGGGATAGGCCAGCGTGAAATCGGCCAGCGTCTCGGTCGCCATCGCATAGGCGAAGACATTGTGGATGCCGATTTCGACATGGCCGCTTTTGAGCGACTTATAAGCCATCATCTCGTTTAAGGTGCGCGCCCGTGCATTCCATATGCCCTGCGCGCGGGGGAGCAGCTGCTCGCCATATTCGGTCAGCGTCACGCCCTTGGATTCGCGCCTGAACAGCGGCAGTCCCAGATAGTCCTCCAGCGTGCGGATCGACCGGCTGATGCCCGATTGGGTAAGGTTCAGTTCCTCGGCGGCGCGGCCGACGCTGCCTAACCGCGCAGTCACGATGAAATGATGAAGATGCTGCATTTCCATAAAGGGGCACCACTGTTCGCCAGGCGATCAAAGCCATGACTTTAGGTCATCGACACACGACTATATCGAGTTTGAAAGGTCATGAGAGCTTGCTTTAGATTTGCTTGTAAAGAAACCGTAACGGAGCTGGGTCCATGACATTCTTCACCAGTGCCGCGCCAGCGGGCGCGCAGCCATCGCTGGGCCTGACGCAGCATGGCCGGGCGGGCATGCAGATGCTTGGCGCGATCCAGAAAGTCTCCGCGCACCGGCTACGCCCCGCCGCCCGCGCGCATTTCCATGGCACGCCCGAGGGCGCGGCGCTCGCGCAAGACCATCGCGGCGGGGCGCAGGACAGCAAGGCCGTCGCCGCGCGCGTCAACAAAGCCAAGGCACTTGCGCATACCGATCCGCTGTTCCGGCTCGAGCGTTTCTTCCAGCGCTACGTCGCGGAGGAGAATTTTAACCGGGGCATCCCTGCCATCGAGGAACGCCGCGCGATGTTCGGCGGCTTTCTTGCCGCCGGTGAAGAAGCCGCCGCCGAGCGTCTCGAACTTGCGCCCGACCTCGTGCCGCCCGCCTATCAGGCCAAGACCGAATGGCATCTGGAACCGGGCGGTTGGGACGGCTACGATCTTTACGGCCCGCTCTTCGCCTTCGCGGTCGGACCGCATGTGTTCCGGCATGGCGGCTATGCGGCCGTCGGCGCGGGCGCGGACATTACACAGCAGCGCGTAGAAGCGGTGAAGCAGCTGCCGCGCGATCGCTACGACCATATTTACGAGCCGGGCTGCGGCGGCGTCTCCACCTTCCGCGCGCTCTCCACGGTCTACCCGCAAGCAAAGCTGACCGGCTGCGACCTTTCGCCCCTGCTGCTGCGCAATGGCGCGATGCTCGCCGCGCGGCAGGGCCTTGACGTAAAACTCAAGCAGCGCGACGCGACCGAGACTGGCGAGCCGGACGAGAGCGTGGATGCGGTCGTGACCTACGCCCTCCAACATGAGCTCCCACCCAAGGAAAACGCCGCGCTGTTCCGCGAGATGTTCCGCATCCTGAAACCCGGCGGCGACATCCTGCTGAGCGACCCGCCGCCCTTCCGCGCGGTCGATATCTTCCAGGCGGTGGTCCTCGATTGGGACACCGACCATCGCGAGGAGCCCTTTTTCTCCATGTCCTGCCTCGCCGATTGGGGCGAGGAACTGGAGAAAGCCGGATTTACCGATGTCGAAGCCTATGCGATCGGCGCAGACGGCTATCCGTGGATCACGCGGGCGCGCAGGCCGGTCGCGGCCTGAACGCACGGCGCGTGACGTCACGCCACGAGCCGGATATGAAATCGCCCGGCGGCGTCGCGCAACGGCTGGGCGGCCTGATAATCGGGCGAAGCGATATAGGTGCGGGCGGCATCGGCGTCGGGAAAGGCGATCAGGATCACCACTTCGCCCGCCGATGCTTCGCCCGCCAGCACCTCGACCGTCCGTCCGCGCACCAGCATGTCGCCGCCGATCCGATCGTTGAGCCCGGCAATGGCGGCGCGATAGGCGGCGAAGGCGTGGGCGTCGCTGATCTCGACGGTAGTGAGGATGTACGCCTTGCTCATCAAAATGCCTCCGCTGGATATCGTCCCGGATGATGGAGCACGGGTATGACAGCGCGACAGCTGTGCGGCCCATTTTCTCCGCACCGTGGATATCCCGGTTAAAGAGCCATTGGCGTGGGAGAAGCAGCCCTATCCTCGTTTCGAATGCCCGAAAGGGTGAGGAGGAGAGACTATATGCTCATGCGCTATCTGCTGCCCGCCTTCGTAGTCGCCGCCGTTCCGGGCGCCGCCCACGCGACGACGCCAGCCCCCGCCCGCCAAGACAAGGCCGCGATCCAAGCCGAGATCTGGGCCAAGGAACAGGCCATCTATGCTGCGCGCGGGCGCGGCGACATCGGCGTCTATCTGTCCAATACCGCGACCGACTATCTTGCCTGGCCGCCGCTGCGGGCGAAACCCGAAGGCAATGAGGGTCTCAACAAGACGGGCCGCGAACTCAAGGGCAAGAACCAGGAAAAGCTCGCCATGAACCTCACTGGCTTTGCCGTGAACGGCGACACGGCGGTCATCTATTACGACACGCACCGCACCCGTCGCTCCGACGGTACGCCCGCCGACGACCGGTTCGAGGTGACGCACACCTGGGTCCGCGAGAATGGCGCGTGGAAGGTGTTCGGCGGCATGGCCCGCGCCACGCCGGCCCGCACACCGCGCTGATAGGATGACCGACGCGCCGCGCATCGTCGATACACTGATCCGCAACGCCTATTTGGTGACGATGGACGGTGCCCGGCGCGTTTTCACCGAAGGCTGGATCGCCTTTGACGGCGGGCGGATCGCCGGCGTCGGCGCGATGGCGGACTGCTGCTTTGCCGCGCGCGACACGATCGATGCGCGCGGCCGCATGGTCCTGCCGGGCATCGCCAATGCGCACAACCACCTCGTCCAGAATGCCTTTCGCGGCTATAATGACGCGCGCTGGCCGGTGCTCGACATTCCCGCCGCCGTCGCCGCTTTGCTCATGCAGTTGCAGGCACTGACCGCCCGGCTGGACGAGGAACGCGCCTTCATCCTGACGCGCGCACATATGCTCGACCTTTTGAAGTCGGGCTACACCGCCACGCATGACGAACATTTCACCAACATCCGCACGGATAGCGCCTATGGCAGCTGGGCGGCGGTCGAAGCATCGGGCATGCGCGGCTTCCTCTGCCGCTGCATCGTCAATGCCGAGCGGATCGACGAAGCCGGGCGCGAGACGGCGGAACAAGGGCTGATCGAAGCAGAGCGGCTGCGGACGCGCTTTTCCTCCGACCGAATCGAGGTAGCGGCCGGTTTCCTCAACTTTCAGTTTCTAAGCGACCCGCAGGACATGCGTCGGATCGTCGACGGCGCGGCGGCGATCGGCATGAGGGTCGATGTCGACATGACGGACAACAGCCGGGGCGCGGCGCTAAAAGCACGCGGGTTCGAGGGCGGACAGGTTGACTATTATCAGCGCTTCGGTCTGCTCGACCGCCCCATCTACGCCGGCAAGGCAGTGTCGGTCCGCCCCCATGAATATGCGCTGCTCAAGGATAGCGACGCACGCGTCGCGCTGGTGCCGATGCTGCGCTTCTTCGATGGCACCGGGCTTCAGATTCACGACTTCCTGCGCCACGACATCCTCCCCGCCATTGGCACCGACGCACCGCTCGTCAGCGACTGTCAGAGCCCGTTCGAGGCGATGCGCCTCGCCATATTGGCACAGAATATCGCGGTGAAACGCGAACGCGCCGCTGGCGAGCCTGCGCCCGATCCCGATCATTGGGCAGTGGCCGAGACGATGCTGGAAATGGCGACGCTGGGCGGCGCGCGCGCCTTGTTCATGGACGCGAACACCGGGTCGCTTGAGGTCGGCAAGGCAGCGGACTGCGTCATCGTCGATCTTGATCAGGCAACGACCGGCCCCAGCGCCGATGGCCGACGCGACATCGGCGCGCTCGTCTGGGGCGGGTCGAACATCAATGTCGACAGCGTCTTTGTCGACGGTGTGAGGCTGCTCGACGGGGGCCGCCCCACCTTGATTGACGAAGAGAAAGTCATGCGCGAAGCGAACGCGGTTATGACCGCACTCATCACCGAGGCGGGGCTGGAAGGCCATCTGCCCTGGCGCTTCGCCGGTCAGAGCCATCGCGGCTGGACCTATTATTGACCCGAGGCGCGGAGACAATCCCCATGAAGAAAACCGCCATCATCACCGGCAGCACGCGGGGGCTTGGCCGTGGGTTCGCCGAAGAACTGACGCGCCGCGGCTACCGCGTGTGCATTACCGCGCAGAACGGCGAAGACAGCGCGCGTGTAGCCCGCGAGATCGCGCCCGACGCAATCGGCATCGCCTGCGACGTCAGCGATCCCGATGCGGTCGCCGCGCTGTGGTACGGGGCGGTCGAGCGATTTGGCAGGGTAGACCTGTGGATCAACAATGCGGGCCTGGCGCTCACCGGCCCCAACCTGGCCGCCCTGCCCTCGCAGGATTTCCGGGCCATGCTTTCGATCAATCTGCTGGGGGCGATGCATGGCTGTCAGGTAGCCTACCGCGGCATGACAGCGCAGCGGTCGGGGCGCATCTACAATGTGCTGGGCGCGGGTGCGGACGGCCATCCGGTGCCCCGCATGATCGGCTATGCCACCACCAAACGCGCGCTTCAGTATATGACGCAATCCTTTGCGCAGGAAACAGCGGGCGGCCCCGTGCTTGTCGGCGCGATCAGTCCGGGCCTGGTCATGACCGAAGGCTTCCTGCGCGAACATGCGCGCGCGGCGCCGGGACCGGAGCGCGACGCGCGCGAACGCTGGGTCAATGTGATCGGCGACAATGTCGAGACCATCGCCACATGGGCCTGCGACATCTTCGCGGCCGACCATGCCCATGGCGCGGAGTTCGCTTGGCTGACGCCTGAAAAGATCGCCGCACGCCAGCGCGACGAGCCGGGGCGCGACATATTGTCCCGCTACCTTACAGCCGACTGAAAATCCTCACGCTGCGGATAATATCGGGGCCGGGGGCGGCCTCGCTTCGCCCTATGAATTAGCATCGCCGCCCTGTGCAGCACATGGAGAGGCCGCCCCATGAATTTCGACGACATCTACGCCCATGTGCCCGCCGACATCGCGAGCTGGATCGAACAACAGTCGCTCGCCATGACGATAGACGGCGAGGATGCCGCGCCCGCCGGGCAGATCGACGTCATCAACGCCTGCGACGAGCAGGTGATCGCCCGCGCGCCCGATGCAGGCCTTCATCATGTCGACGAGGCGGTCGCCGCCGCGCGCGCCACCTTTCCGGCCTGGTCGCGCACGCCCTGGGCGGATCGCCGCGCGCTGCTCGAAGCCTTCGCCGATGCGATCGCCGAGGCACAGGTGCCGCTCGCCCTGCTGATCGCCGCAGAGGCCGGGCGCCCGCTGCGCCGCGCGGCCAGCGAAGTGTTTTTCTCGATCAACTATGTCCGCACGCTCGCCGCGCAGACACTGCCCGACACCCGCTATGACGTGAACAGCGCGCAGGCGCGGCTGGTGCATAAGCCCCTGGGCGTGGTCGGCGCAATCGCGCCGTGGAATGGCCCGGTCATCCTGGCGGTGGCGAAGATCGCCAACGCGCTGCTGTCGGGCGACACGCTGATCCTGCGCCCCTCCCCCTTCACACCCCTGTCGGCGCTGATGCTCGGACAAATCGGGCGCGGCATCTTCCCGCGCGGGGTCTTCAACGTCATCACCGGCGGCGCCGATGTCGGCGCGGCGATGACGACGCATGAAGGCATCGCCAAGATTTCCTTCACCGGATCGACCGCGACCGGCAAGCTGATCGCCGCCGCCGCCGCGCCGACGCTCAAACGGCTGACGCTGGAGCTGGGCGGCAACGACGCCGCCATCGTCCTGCCCGACGCCGATATCGACCTGCTCTGCGACACGCTCTACCGCACGTCGTTCGAGAATGCCGGCCAGTTCTGCGCCTGCATCAAGCGGCTCTACGTGCACGAGAGCGTTATGGACGCCGTCACGGACGGCCTGTCGAAGCGTCTCTCCGCCGCCACCATCGGCTCCTGCTTCGATCCCGCCACGACCATGACGCCGATCCAGAACCGCAAGCAGTTCGACCGTGTCTGGACCCTGATCGACGACGCGGCCGCCCATGGCGGCACGATCGTCGCGGGCGGACATCCGCTCGGCCAAGGCCTGTTCATTGCGCCGACCCTGTTCACCGGCGTCGGCCATGGCGTGCCGCTGGTGGATGAGGAGCAGTTCGGCCCCGTCCTGCCGATCCTGCCCTTTACCGATATCGACGCGGCGATCGACGACGCCAACAAGGGCGAGCTTGGCCTTGGCGGATCGATCTGGACCGCCGATGTCGCGCGCGGTCTCGATCTTGCCGAGCGGCTGGAGTGCGGCACCGCCTGGGTCAACCAGCATGGCGCTTTTTCCGCCGCCCTCCCCATGCCCTTTGCCAAGCAATCGGGCATCGGCGTCGATTATGCCCATTATGGCGTCGCCGAACATAGCCGCCTGATGCTGCTCAACGCGCGCAACTAGACCGGATGGCGTATCGGTCTTGGCAAAACATTCGAACCCGATTATGAGCGCCCGCGATCGAATGCGTATATTCGATCGTTGATCGCGCCGGTTCCCCGGAAGGGGATTAAAATGGGAAGGCGGTGAGGGCACCAAAAGCGCCCAAATCCGCAGCTGTCCCTGCAACTGTAAGCGGCGAGCGCGATGCACATCGTGGCCCTTTGTCAAAGAGGTCACAGCCACTGGGCCGGACGTGTAAATGCGGGGCCTGGGAAGGCGTGCATCAAGCCTTGACCCGCGAGCCAGGAGACCTGCCGGCGTATTGGTCGCTCTTGCCTGGACCCAGGGGATGGTCGAGGCACGGTATCTCCGTCTGAGCGACGACATGCAGGTGCGGCCGGGGCCGCACGGTCATGCGTCCATGGGCGAGCGCCCGTTCATGGCGCCTGCCCGGCTGCGGCACACCGTGTCGCGGCTGCCCCTGTCGTGCGTCGTTCCGGCGCCAAAGGGGGTATTTATGCAAAGATTATTCGCCATCACCACGCTCGCCATCGCCGCGAGCGGCACGGCTTTCGCCCAGTCGAACCCGACACGGCCGACGACCGACGAACAGGGTGAACAGATCGTGGTCACCGCGTCGCGCTCGGGCGATGCCGTACGGGTCAACCAGCTTGGCGCGTCCGTCACCATAGTCGACGCCGAAGCGCTCGAGACGCGGCAGACCCGGATCGTGTCGGACATATTGCGCGATGTGCCCGGCGTCGCGGTCAACCGCACAGGCGCGATCGGCGGCCTGACGCAGATCCGCGTGCGCGGCGCGGAAGGCAATCATGTGCTGGTCCTGATCGACGGCATCAAGGCGTCCGATCCCTATTATGGCGAATATGATTTCGGCACGCTGATCGCTGACCCGCAGGCCAAGGTCGAAGTGCTGCGCGGCCAGCAATCCTCGCTCTACGGATCGGACGCGATCGGCGGAGTCATCCAATATATCACCCTGACCGGTGCGGAAGCCCCCGGCTTTTCAGCACGGGCGGAGGGCGGCTCCTTCGGCACCGTCACCGGCGGCGTCCGCGCGGCGGGCGTCACGGGCACGCTCGATTATGCCCTTTCCGGCGCCTATTATCATAGCGGGGGCACGCCCACCGCGCGTTACGGCACGCGCGATGTCGGCTCCGACAGCGCCGGCCTGTCGGCCAAGCTGATCTGGTCGCCCGCCGACAACTTCCGTGTCACGGGCGTCGCGCGCTACAGCTACACCGACGCCAAAACCAACAATAGCGAATATGACCCGACCAGTCCGCTGTTCGGTTACACGGTGGACAGCCCCGGCGTGCATTTCCGGAACAAGGCCTTTTACGGGCTGATCCGCGCGGAATGGACCGCGCTCGACGGGCGCTGGATCAATGCGGCATCCGCCCAGATCGCCGACACCACGCGCCGGGGCTATGACGCGCAAGGGTTCGACTATGGCAATAAGGGGCAGCGCTATAAGGGCAGTTTCGAATCCAGCCTGCGCTTCGGCACGGACAGCGTCGTCCATCGCCTGACCGCCGCGCTCGACGTGGAGCGTGAGCAGTTTCAGAATCTGACGCCATCGGCTTTCGCCTTCCAGGGCAAGCGTCATACCGACAATGTCGGCATCGTTGGCCAATACGAACTGCTGGTGAACGAGGCCCTGTCGCTCGGCGCATCGGTACGGCGCGACGAGAATGACCGGTTCGACGACGTCACCACCTGGCGCGCGCAGGGCAGCTACCGCTTCGCGACCGGCACTCGCATTCGCGGCGCCTATGGCACGGGCGTCAAGAATCCCGGATACAACGAACTGTTCGGCTATTCGGACGGCCGCTATATCGGCAACCCGAACCTGAAACCCGAAAAGTCGCAAGGCTGGGAGGCCGGGATCGAGCAAAGCTTCGGCGGCAATCGCGCGACCCTCGGCGCGACCTATTTCGACAGCCGCCTCAAGGACGAGATCTACGTCAGCTATCCGGCGCCCGCCTTCATCGCGACGCCCTCCAACCGCGCGACCCTTTCCAAGCAACATGGCGTCGAGCTGTTCGTCAGCGCCCGGCCGATCCCGCAGATCAGGCTCGACGCTGCCTACACCTATTTGAAGGCGCGCGAGAATGGCCGGGAGGAAGTGCGCCGTCCCAAGCATGTCGCCAGCTTCAACGCGACCGTCTTCAACAGCGACGAGCGTTTTTCCGGTACGCTCACCTTGCGTTACAATGGCCGCCAGAGCGACGTCGCCTATACCGACCCCAGCTATGTTCCGGTCCGCATCTCCTTGCAGGAATATGTGCTGGTGAACCTCAGCGCCGAATTTAAGATCACGCCCGGCGTCGCGATCTTCGGCCGTGTCGAAAATCTCTTCAACGAGGATTATGAGGAGGTCTTCAGCTTCGCGACGCCCGGACGCGCGGCCTATGGCGGCGTCAGCGTTCGCTTCTGATGCGCTTGCCCCTCCTCCTGGCGGGCTTCCTGCTTTCCGCGCTGCCGACGAGCGTCGGCGGCGCGGAGGTGTTTCCTCGGTCGCCGCGACCGATGCGGGTCATGTCGATGAACCAGTGCGTCGACCAACTGGTCCTCGCGCTGCTTCCGCCGGGACGGATCGCGTCGGTCACCTGGCTCGCGCGCGATCCCGAAGGCTCGCTGATGGCGCGGGCAGCGGCGCATGTTCCGATCAATCGGGGCCTGTCCGAAGAAGTCGTTCGGCAAAAGCCCGATCTCGTCGTGGCGGGAAGCTTCACCACGCCCGCGACCCGCGCACTGTTGCGACGGCTGGGCTATCCGATGATCGAGGTCGATCATGCCGACAGTTTCGAAGATATCCGCCGCATCACCCGTCAGGTGGCGAAAGCCGTGGGCGAGCAGGCGCGCGGCGAGGCGCTGATCGCGCGCATGGATCGGCAGCTTGCCGCCCTCGCGCGCGACCGCGGCCCGCCGCTGCGCGTGGCTGCTTGGGACGGGGCAGGCTTCAATGCACGTGATGGATCGCTGTTCAACACGGTGCTGGAGGCGGCGGGCGCGGTCAATGTCGCCAATCGCCCGCCCGCGACCGGCTATGGCCGGCCCGATGTCGAAGTGCTGCTCCAGACCGCCCCGGACTTGCTGGTCAAGGGTGCGGGCCTTGGTCGCAAACCGAGCCTGCGGGACAATGTCGAACGGCACAGGCTCGTGCGCCGCTACTGGGACGGCGCGCGTACCCTGACCATCCGGCAGGCCTATTATCAATGCGGCACGCCGATGGTCGCCGACGCCGCTATGACCCTGCGCCGCGAACTGCGCGCCGCAGCCGCGCAGACCACAGCGCCTTTGCCGTTCGCGCCGGCCCGGCAATTATGAGCCGCTGGTTGAACCCGCTGCTCGTCGCGCTGCTGGCGGCAGCGGCGTTCATCTCCCTCCATGCCGGCACCGTCTGGCTCAGCCCCGCGCTGGTCGGCTCCGCCCTGTTCGCGCCGCAGACCGATCTGCCCGCGCTCATCGTTCTCGAAATCCGTCTGCCCCGCCTCATCCTCGCCATTTCCATCGGCGCGAGCCTCGGCCTTTCGGGCGCGGTGCTTCAGGGGCTGCTGCGCAATCCGCTGGCCGAGCCGGGCCTGCTGGGCGTCACTTCCGGCGCTTCGCTGGGCGCGGTCATCGCCATTTATTTCGGGTTTGCCGGCGCCTTCTCGCTTGCGACGCCTTTATTCGCGCTTACCGGCGCCTTTCTCACCGGCATGATTGCCCTGCTGCTGGCACGCAGCGGCGGGACCTTGTCGCTGATCCTGACCGGCGTTGCCATCGGGTCGATCACCTCCGCGTTGGTCATGCTGGCGCTCAACCTCGCGCCTAATCCTTATGCCGCCTATGAGATCATGACCTGGCTGATGGGGTCGCTGACCGACAGAAGCTGGGACCATGTCGCGCTCGCCTTGCCCTTCATCCTGCCCGGCCTTGCTCTACTGCTGCTCACGGGCCGCGCCCTCGATGCGCTTGCGCTGGGCGAGGTGCAGGCGGAAAGCCTTGGCATCCGCGTGTCCCATATCCGCCTGATGGCGCTGTCCGGCACGGCGTTCAGCGTCGGCGCGGCCACCGCGATCGCCGGGTCGGTGGGCTTCGTCGGGCTGATGGCGCCCCATGTCGTGCGGCCGCTGGTGGGGCATGAGCCGGGCCGGGTGCTTCTCCCCGCCATGCTCGCCGGCGCGCTGATTGTGACGCTGGCCGACCTCGCCACGCGCACGCTGGTCCTGGGCGGCGCGCCGCTCAATATCGGGGTTTTCACAAGCCTCATCGGCACGCCCTTTTTCCTGTGGCTGGTGCTTTACATCCGCAGGCGCACCGCATGAGCGCGCTCACCCTCGATCGGGTCGACGTCGCGCGCGGCGGACGGACGATCCTTGACGCCATATCCCTGTCCTTCGCGGCCGGCCGCCTGACCGCCGTCATCGGACCCAATGGCGCGGGCAAGAGCACGATGCTCGATGTGGCCGCCGGCCTGCGCACGCCTGACAGCGGATCGGTTTGGCTGGGCGAGGAAGATTTTGCCGCGATCGGCCGCCGCGCCCTTGCGCGCCGCCGCGCCTATCTGCCGCAGCGCGCCGCCGTCGAATGGCCGATCAGCGTCGAGCGGGTCGTGGCGCTCGGCCTGACCCCGACCTTGCCGGCGTTCGGCCCGCTGCCTGAAGAAATGCTGCCCGCCATCGACGACGCGCTGATCGCCTGCGATCTCGTCGCGCTGCGGGATCGCGCCGCGACAAGCCTGTCGGGCGGCGAGCTGGCCCGTGCCATGCTGGCCCGCGCGATCGTCGGCGATCCGGAACTGCTGATCGTGGACGAACCCACCGCCGGCCTCGACCCGCGCCATGCGCTCGACGCCATGCGCCGGTTGCGTGACCGCGCCCAAAGCGGACGCACGGTGGTCGTCGCCATCCACGATCTCGACCTCGCGCTCAACCATGCCGACGACATCGTGGCGATATGCGACGGTCGCCTGATCGCCGCCGGGCCGCGCGACGCGGTGGTCGACGAAGCGATGCTGGGCGCGCTCTACGACGTTCGCGTCCGGCTTAGCCGCGATGCGGAAGGCTTTTCCGTCCGATTTATGGGAGACGCTGCGTGACCACGGACCAGCTTGATTTCGAAGAGATCGCCAAACTCGCCATGGACCCGCTAAATGGCTGGAGCATCGGCAGCTTCGGCGCGGTCGGGGAATTCGTGCGCGACGCAGATGAACCGACCGAGGTGCGGCGCACTTCTGGCCTTATCGAAATCGTGACGCCGCGCGGCGCTATGCGCATCGCGCCGACCATGCCGCTTGCCCCCGTCGCCTGGGACAGCCTGTCTGGCGATGGCGAAAGCTGGGGCCATGCCCTCGCCCTCTGCTGCCCGCGCCCGGAAACGCCGAGCCGGACGGTGCGCTTCATGGGGCTGGACGGCGGCGCCATCCGGCCCGAGGATCGCGGCCATCATCTCTTCGACTTGGGCGTAGCCGCAGGCGCCGTCACCATGGCGGCGCGCACGGGCGATGCTGGCCTGATCGCGGCGCTGACCGCTCTGGAAGGACAGCCGCTGCTCTCCGCCATGAGCGTGATGACCGAAATGCTGCGCGCCCAGCCCCACCGCGTCCTGCTCTCCCCCGCCGGGCGGATCGAGGTGTTCCAGCCGATCCCCCCGACGGACGGCAAATCGCCCATCGGTCCGCACACGCATCTGCTGGCAAAGCTGATCGCCAAGGACCGCCCCCATTCGTCCAATGTCCCCATCCCCGATGGACATCAGTCCGCGCTCAGCCTGCACCCGCGCTCGCCCTGGCGCACGATGCTGGGCGAACGACATGAATTCATGGCGGAGCATGACATCGCCTTCGCGCCCCTGCTCGACCGCTTCGGCCTTGCCGAAGACAAAGCGGTCGATCACCGGTTGCGCGCCGCCATCGCCGACCGGGCCGTGCCGGAATTCGCCGACTGGCCCGAAACGCGGCGCGGACGGACCAAGGCGCGCATCGTGCTGCGCCGCCTCGCCGCCGCCGGCGAACGCGACGTCGCGCCCTGGCGCGCGCTCCATGATCGAACACCGATCGATATCGAAGAGGGAGAAGAAGCGTGAGCAAAGTGCCCACAACCGTCATCACCGGCTTTCTCGGCGCGGGGAAGACAACGCTGATCCGGCATCTGCTGACCAATGCCAAGGGCCGCCGCCTCGCGCTCGTCATTAACGAGTTTGGCGATGTCGGCGTGGACGCGGAGCTGGTGAAAGGCTGCAATGACGAAGCCTGCCCTGAGGACGATATCGTCGAGCTGGCCAATGGCTGCATCTGCTGCACCGTCGCCGACGATTTCCTGCCGACGATGCAGAAGCTGCTCGACCGGTCCAATCCGCCCGAACATATCATCATCGAAACCTCGGGCCTTGCCCTCCCCAAACCATTGGTCAAGGCGTTCCAGTGGCCCGACATCCGCACACGCGCGACGGTTGACGGCGTCATCGCGCTGATCGACGCCGATGCGGTCGCGGCCGGGCGTTTCACCACGGACGAGGTGGCGCTGGCGGCGGCGCGCGCGGCCGACCCCAATCTCGATCATGACAGCCCGCTCGAGGAATTGTTCGAAGAGCAGCTGGTCTGTGCCGACATGGTCGTCCTCAACAAGACCGACCTCGTCGACCCCGACACGCTGCGCGCGGTCGAGGCGCAGGTGCGCGCCGAAACCAGGCCGGGCGTGAAGATCGTCCACACCGATCACGGCGCGGTCGATCCGGCGGCGCTGCTCGGCCTGTTTGCGGCCGCCGAAGACGATCTCGACGCCCGCCCTTCGCACATCGACGGCATGGAAGAGCATGACCATGACGATTTCGACAGTTTCATCCTGTCGGGCGGCGAAATCGCCGATATCGATGTGCTTGTCGCAAAGTTGAACGAGGCGATTGCCGCCCATGACATATTGCGGGTCAAGGGCATGGTCGCCGTCGCGGGCCGGCCGTCGCGCCTCGTCGTGCAGGGCGTGGGTCCGCGCATCCAGCATTATTTCGACCGTGCCTGGAAGGGCGATGAGCCACGCCGGACCCAGCTTGTCGTGATCGGCCAGAAGGGGTTGGACCGCGCCGCGATCGAAGCCATGCTGGCGGGCGTCATCGGCTGATGCATCTGCTGTCCGCCACGCCGGGGACGATCTCGAACGGGGACGAGGCGATCGACCTCGATCAGCCGCCGGGCGACATCGTCATCCTGACGGTGGCGGACAGCGACCTTGCCTGTTTCGCCAAGGCCGCCGCCGCGCTGCCGGCGGGCGCGCCCAGCGTGCGCCTCGCCAACCTGCTGCAATTACGTCATCCCTATTCGGTCGATCTTTATGTCGAAAAGGTGATCGCAAAGGCAAAGTTCGTCTGCGTCATCCTGCTCGGCGGCAAAAGCTACTGGCCCTATGGCGTGGATGAGATCGCGCAGGTGGCACGGGACCGGGGCATCGCCTTTGCCGCCATCGCCGAAGGTCGCGAGCCCGACGCTGCGCTCGACCGCGCCTCCACGGTTCCAGCTGCGCTGATCGAGCGCCTCCGCGCCTATCTGCGCCAAGGTGGCGCCGCCAATGCGCTGGCCTTTCTGCGCACCGCCGCGCGCACGATCGGATGCGATGCGGGATTGCCCGACGACCCTGTGCCGGTGGCGGATGCGGGGCTTTATCTGCCGGGCGTGGACCGCCCTGCCCTTGCCGACCTGCGCGCACGCTGGCGGGACGGCGCGCCGGTCGCGCTGCTCGTCTTCTATCGCGCGCTGATGGTCGCGAGCACGCTGGACGCGGTCGATGCGATGGTCGACGCACTGGCGGCGCGCGGCTTCAATGTCGCCGCCGTCCACGTCCGCGCCCTGCGCGAACCTTTCGCCATCGACTGGCTGAGCGGACTGCTGGGCGAGATCGCGCCCGACATCATCGTCAATGCGACCAGCTTTGCTGCCTCCTCCTCGGGCGAGCCGCGCGCGCCCGGCGTCCTGGAACGCGCCGACTGCCCGATCCTGCAGATCGCCTTCGCCGGCGTCGAACAGGTCGCGTGGAACGATGCCGCGCGTGGTCTTGGCCCCCGCGACCTCGCCATGAACGTCGCGCTGCCGGAGGTGGACGGGCGCATCTTCACCCGCGCCGTCGCCTTCAAGGCGGCCGAGCGTTTCGACGAAACGACCCAGTGCGGCATCGTCGTGCCCCGGGTCGCGCCCGACCGGGTCGCCTTCGTCGCCGATCTCGCCGCCAACTGGGCGCGGCTGCGGCGCACGCCACCGTCGCAGCGGCGCATCGCCCTGGTTCTGGCAAATTATCCTAATCGCGATGGGCGCATCGGCAATGGCGTCGGCCTAGACACGCCCGCCAGCGCGGCCGCCATCCTCTCCGCTCTGCGCGCGGCGGGCTATGAAACGGGCGACGCGCCGGAAGATGGCGCGGCGCTGATGCGCCAAATGACGGGCGGCGTGACCAACGCCCCCGCCTCGCTAGATAGGCCAGGCGAGATAGGCTTGCCGCTCGCCGATTATCAAGCCGCTTTCGCCACCATCCCCGAAGCCGCGCGCGAAGCAATGCGCACGCGATGGGGCGATCCTGCCGCCGATCCCTTTGTGCGCGATGGCGCCTTTCGCCTGCCCGTCCACCGCTTCGGCCATGTCGTCCTCGCGGTGCAGCCCGCGCGCGGCTATCAGATCGACCCCAAGAGCAGCTATCACGACCCGGCGCTGCCGCCGCCCCACGCCTATCTCGCCTTTCATGTCTGGCTGAACCGGCATTTCGGCGCGCACGCAGTCGTCCATGTCGGCAAACATGGCAATCTTGAGTGGCTGCCCGGCAAGGCGGTGTCGCTGTCGGAAAACTGCTTCCCGGAAATCTGCGCCGGCCCGACGCCGATACTCTATCCCTTCATCGTCAACGATCCGGGCGAAGGCACGCAGGCCAAGCGGCGCATCGGCGCGGTCATAATCGATCATCTGACCCCACCCCTCACCCGCGCGGAAAGCTATGGCCCCCTCAAACAGCTCGAAGCGCTGGTCGACGAATATTATCTGGCCGCCGGCATGGATCCGCGCCGCCTCGACCGGCTGCGTCGCGACATATTGGAACTGGCGCAGAGCAACGGCCTCGATAAGGACGCCGGCGCACAGGGAGAGGGCGACGACGCGCTGTCGGCGATCGACAATTATCTGTGCGAACTCAAGGAAATGCAAATCCGCGACGGGCTGCATGTCTTCACGCGCTCACCTGAAGGCGCGTTGCGCCGCGACCTGCTCGTCGCGCTGGCGCGCACGTCGCGCGGGCTGGATCATGGCGGGCAGGCCTCGCTGCTGCGCGCCATGGCCGACGATCTTGGCCTCGGCTTCGATCCGCTCGATTGCCGCATGGGCGACCCATGGAACGGCGCGCGCCCGCCGGTGCTGGCGGAAATGTCGGACGATCCCTGGCGCACCCATGGCGACACGATCGAGCGGCTGGAACTGCTGGCATCGGCGCTGGTCGAAGGGCGCGACCCGCCCGGCCCGGCGAGCGCCGCCGTGGTGGCCGCCATCACCGGCGACCTTGCGCCGCGCGTCGATGCCTGCGGCGGGCAGGAGGCGCGCGCGCTGCTGGCCGGCCTCGACGGACGGTTCGTGATGCCCGGGCCTTCGGGCGCGCCGACGCGCGGCCGGCCCGACGTGCTGCCGACGGGGCGCAATTTCTATTCGGTCGACACCCGCGCCGTCCCCACCGCCGTCGCATGGGAATTGGGAAAGCGATCCGCGCAACTGCTGGTCGAGGATTATCTGCAACGCGAAGGCGAATATCCGCGCGCGATCGCGCTGTCCGCCTGGGGCACGGCGAACATGCGCACCGGCGGCGACGATATCGCGCAGGCGCTGGCGCTGATGGGGGTCCGTCCACGCTGGGACTGGACATCCGGGCGCGTCGTGGGGTTCGAGATGATGACGCTCGCCGAACTGGACCGGCCGCGCGTCGACGTGACCTTTCGCGTATCGGGCTTCTTCCGTGACGCCTTCCCCGAACAGATGGACCTGATCGACAGCGCCGCGCGTGCCGTCATGGCGCTGGACGAACTCGAAGAGGACAATCCCGCCGCCGCGCGCCATCGGCGGGAGGCCGCAGCCCTGATCGCCGAGGGACAGGACGAAACCACCGCCGGGCGCCGTGCGGGCGCCCGCGTCTTCGGATCGAAGCCGGGCGCCTATGGCGCAGGCCTTCAGGCGATGATCGACGAGCGCCTGTGGCACAGCCGGGCCGACCTTGCCGACGTCTATCTCGACTGGGGCGGCTATGCCTATCGCGCGGGCGTCGAAGGGGACGCCGAACGCACGCTGTTCGCCGCGCGTCTCGGTGAGGTCGACGCCGTCGTCCAGAACCAGGACAATCGTGAGCATGACCTGCTCGACAGCGACGATTATTACCAGTTCGAGGGCGGCATCGCCGCCGCCATCGAGCATCTGCGTGGGCAAAAGCCGGTCAGCTATCATAATGACCATAGCCGCCCCGAACGCCCCGTCATCCGCACCTTGGAGGATGAGATCGGCCGCATCGTGCGCGCCCGCGTCACCAACCCCAAATGGATCGCGGGCGTCATGCGCCATGGCTATAAGGGCGCGTTCGAAATCGCCGCCTCGGTCGACTATCTCTTTGCCTTCGCCGCCACCACCCATGCGGTGCGCGACCATCATTTCGACGCCGTCCACGCCGCCTTCATCGAGGATGAGGCCGTGCGCGCCTTCATGGCCGACGCCAACCCGGCCGCGTTGCGCGAAACCGCCGCCCGTCTCGCCGAAGCGCTGGAGCGCGGGCTGTGGAAACCCAGGTCGAACAGCGCCGGCCCGATGCTGGCGCAACTCGCGGGCGGATGACGCACCCTTCAAGCGGCGTGACGTGAACCGGCGCGTGGGTGGGCGCTATGCTTGCTGCTCCACCCTGCTTGCGCTGAAAAATGCGTGAAACTGATTGAGTGCCTCGCTCGCCTGCGCGATCCGTTGCAGATCGTCGTCGGTGGAGGCGCATATGCCGGAAAGGATCGCACCCAGGCCGGGCGTCTCCGGCCGGTTGAACTTCCCGTCCGCAATATCGAGGTCATGGATGATCTCCCCGATGGCGACCAGAGCGGGGTCGTCGCGAAGGCCTGCCCGCAGCATCATCGTCTCGAAGCTGCATCGGTTTTCCTCATGCGTGAATTCGGCGTCTGCCATGTCGAAGCGCAGTTCACCCGGACCCGGCAGATAGGTGCGCGCGTCGACGAATTTGAACGTCGCGTCCGCGTCGACGAACCGGCGGATGAGCCATGCGCATGCGATCCGGTCGACATGCAAGCCGCGGCGCGTCACCCAGATCTTCGATTTCAGGTCCAGCGGCCGCGCCGCGAAGGGCGCCGTCCGGCCGACGTCGGGATGCTCGTAGCGTCGGCGATCGAGCTGGGCGAGCGCTGCCTCGGCATCCGCGCGCCCGACAGAGCCGAAATAATCCAGTGCCCGGACTTCGCCCATCCGCTTGTGCAGACGCGCGATCTCGGCTCCGCTCGCTGGTCCGGTGTCAAGGAGCCGCCGCGCGTTTTGCGTAATATCGTCATATTCCCCGTCCCGCGCAGCATTGAACAGCATCTCGACGTCCGCATCGGTCATGCCGTCGAGCAGCTTTGCCTCGATCAGGATCGCCTCGCCCCCGCCAGCGACGATCTCGCTTAACAAGCCTTCAAAGACCACCCTGTGCGCGATGGTTGCGGGCAGGACATGCACCGCATTCTTGATCGCCACTGCCCCTACCGCTTGCAGACGACGCCAGATCTTCACGCGCAGATAGGGCGGCTTGGTGGGCAGCCGATGAAGCAGGGCGATCCACCCAACGGAAGATATTGCATCGTTCATGATACAGTCATATCACGCTGTACGATGCGAAAGAACAGGTATATCTCAAATTGACGAACAAACGGGTCTTGGCCGGCGCGACGTTCCTGCTTTTCGCCATCAATTCCGCGCGGGCGGATGAGCCCAGAGATGGCTTCTCCGTGTCGGGCGCGACGCGCCTGCGCTACGAAGCCATCAGCGGCCAATCTCGTGTAGGCTTCAACAAGAGCGACGATCTGGCGAACCTTCGCACGAACGTGCTGGCGCGGTATCGCGAGTCGGACATAGAGGTCGCCGTCGAGCTTTATGACAGCCGGGTCTGGGGCGATCATGTCGGCACGCCCGTGTCGACCAACGAGGTCAACGCCCTTGAACCGGTGCAGGCCTATATCTCCGGGACTTTGAAAGACACGCTGGGCGACGGGTCGAAGCTGACGCTTACGGCCGGTCGGATGATGCTCAATCTGGGTTCCCGTCGCCTGGTGGCGGCGGACGATTATCGCAACACGACCAATAGCTATACGGGACTGAAGCTCGATCTCTCGGCGGGGGGCGGATGGAAGGGGAGCTTCATCTACACCTTGCCGCAACTCCGCTTACCCGACGCGCTTGATGACGTTCGTTCGGCCAAGGTCAGGGTCGACAAGGAAAGTTTCGATCTCGTTTTGTGGGGCGGTCAGCTAAGCCGGACGAAAATGATCGGCCCCGCAACCCTGGAGCTTAGCTATTTCCATCTCGGTGAGCGCGATGCGCCCGACCGTCCCACGCGCGATCGCTCGCTGAACACCTTCGGTGCCCGCCTTATGCGCGATCCAGGTCCGGGTCGGTTCGATTATGAGGTCGAATTTTTCAATCAAACAGGCACGGTAAGTCAGTCGACCTCCCCCACCGCGCAGCGTCAAAAGGTCGCTGCGTATTTCCTCCATGCGGACGCTGGTTACACTTTCCCAGGCGCCTGGACGCCCCGCTTGTCGATTGAATATGATCGGGCGAGCGGCGACAAGCCCGGCGACAGGTTCGGCCGTTTCGATACGCTCTTCGGCATGAGGCGTGCCGATCTTGCGCCTTCGGGCCTGTACAACGCCCTCGCACGCACGAACATCGAGACGATCGGGGTCAGGCTCGAAGCCAAGCCGAGCAAACGTCTCGACTGGTTCGCAACCTATCGGCCCCTGTGGCTCGCCGCGCGTCGAGACAGTTTTTCGTCCACCGGCGTCCGTGATGCCTCGGGCGCGTCCGGTGATTTCGCCGGCCACCAGTGGGAAGCCCGTATCCGCTACTGGCTCGTCCCGACGCGGCTGCAGTTCGAGTTCGATGGCCTGCTGCTTGCCAAAGGCAGATTTCTGCAAGACGCGCCGAACGCCACCGAGGGCAGATGGACACGGTATACTTCGTTCAATCTGATCGCAATTTTCTGATCGTTGCCCAGGGACGAGCGAATGGCGGCAAGTCTTATGCATGGTGAACAGCCGCGTTCATCACAAAGGGGTAAATGGCGAAGAGAGTGTCGGTTTTTGACAAAGCACGCCTGTACGTTACCAGTGGCTCTTGCGAGAGATTCGCAAAAGTTGCTGAAGCGCCAGCGCATGTTGATAGATCGTATCGGTGCGGCGGAACGTAGGCGTTCGATAATTGGAGATATTTGATGCGCCGCTTTGCTGCTCTCCTTCCGATGTTGGCGTCGTACGCAGCAATCGCGCAAACCGGCGAGGATCCGCGCCCCCGGATCGTGGTCACCAGTGCTGCGACGATCCCCAGTCCGCCCGACCGAGCCGTCGTCAGCTTCTCCATTCATGGCGAAGGTGCGACCAGTGACGAGGCGGTGCGCGCCATGGTGGCAAGACGGGACAATATCGAGAAGGGACTGGCAGGCATCTCCGCCGGAGCCGACATACGCGCCGCTCAAGTCGCAATCGCGGAGGTGCGCGGGCGTGACTGCAATCGCAACATCTATGGCAATCCGCAGCTATCGACGGGGGAATGCGCGATCGTTGGTTATACCGCCGACCTTCAGATGGAGGTTCGCACCACCGCAGTGAACGAGGCTGGGACGATGGTGTCGCTTGCCGGTCGTCTCGGCGCCACCAACCCCCGGATCGATCGCTTCTTCCTCGCTGAGGACAAGGAAATCCGGCGGCGCGGGATCGCGGAGGCGCTCGCCGAAGCCAAGCTGCAGGCGGAAGCCATTGCACGGGCGTCCGGCGTAAGGCTTGGCAGCGTTCTCAGCGTTTCCAATCTGAGCTTCAACGGCCCTGGCCCTTATGACGAGATCGTTGCGACGGCGCAGCGTGTCAGCGCGCCGCCACCACCTCCACCCCCGCCGCCAATCGCTGTCGGTTTAAAGCCCCGCGCGATAGAAACGCAGGTAAAGGTGCAGGTGGTCTACGCGATCCAGCCCTGATCATTGATGTTCTCATTGGGCTGCGGCTGTCGACCAACCTACGTCGTTCCGACACTAGCGCGTGAAAGACTGGTTGTGCCCTAACCGCACGTGACGGATTCTACCTGATTACCGTACAGCGGCATCATTCATGCTTGCGTCTGCTCCGATCATTCCATAAGCGCTCTTGCGTCGCATTCGCATTAATGTTGCTTGGGGGTATTTATGGGGGTTGGTAGGCTCGGCGTCAGTTTTGTTGCCCTGATCGCGCCATGGAGCGCTGCTTTGGCTCAGGATGCGGAGCCAGCGGAAGAGCAAGTCCAGAATGGCACGATCATTGTCGCCGGGCAGTTTCAGAACTCGCTCCTGAACCGCTTGCCGATCGATCCGATCGAATTGCCCTTCTCGGTCGATGTTATCGGTCGAGAGGAGATCGACGAACGCGGCTTTTTCAACCCGTTCGACATTCTGGAGACCCTGCCAAACGTCTTCAGGCGGCAAACGGAATTGTTGCCTGGCAGCGGCGGCTACAACATCCGTGGTTTGGTCGCCTCGGTGCTGACGAACAACCGGCCCGAGGGCGGGAGCCGAGGCGCCGGTCGCCGCGATATCTCCTACATCGAAAGGATCGAAGTCGCCAAAGGACCCTCGTCGATCATCCTTGGTCCGGTGATCCCGGGCGGCGTCATCAACCAGGTGACGAAGTCGCCGCAGGACCAAGATTTTGTCAATCTGACGCTCCGCGGCGGCAGCTATGGTACGTATCGGGCGGAAGCGGACGCGAACATTGCATCGCTTTTCGGGTCCTCCGCCATTAGCTTCCGCATCACCGCGGCTTACGAAGATCAGCAGAGCCGGCAGGATCCCGAGCACACAGAAACCATCGCTATCCGGCCCGTGGTGGAGTTCAAATTAGGCGACCGGACGCGTGCGCAATTTTCCGTTGCCTATACTAAGCGCGACGGCGTGCCGGGATCGCGATTTGCCGTCAGTGCCGATGGCTCGGTGCCCGATGCGATCGATGAGAAAAGCTATTTCGGCTTCCCCTCGAAACAAGGCGGCGAAGACCTCTATTATGATGCTGAATTCCAGCACGACTTCCTCGACAATCTGAAGCTGGTTCTCCGCGGCAGCTACCAGAATGCGGATTTCGACTACCAGACCAGTCAGGATGCCACCAACTATGCCGGTGGAAGGGGCTTTTATTCCGGAGGAAATCCTGCCGACAGGCTTGCCGAATTGTCCTATTCGCGGGGCTTTCGTGATCAGGACGTCGCCTATGCCGACGCTCAGCTCCAAGGTAATTTTCAGGCATTCGGCCAGCAACAGGACTGGGTGATCGGCGGATCGTACCGCTGGGAGAAGTTCGCGAATGAGTGGGGTTATGGCGGCGTGCTCGGCACGGTCGACATCACCAACCCAGCAGCAGCCACGCTCATCCGACCCAATTTCGGTGCCATAGTCCTCAATCCATTCCAGGACTTCGAAACGGACCTCTATTCGATTTATGCTGAAGCGAGCCTGCGGCCCACCGACTGGCTGACCGTCGCCGCGGGCGTCCGTTATGACGAGAATAAGCGAAATGATTTCCTGAGCGGTCAGGTCATTCGCGACGACGACGTCACCTTCCGCGTCGGCGGGACCTTCACGCTTACGCAAGGGCTGAATGCCTATGTCAGCTATGCGGAAAGCTTCATACCGCAGAGCGGACGAACGATCCGGAGTGGACAGCAATATACGAGTGCAACCGCACTCAGCGACCCCATCGCGCCCGAAACAGCCACGAACTACGAAGTGGGGTTGAAGGGGTCTTTGCTGGATAATCGGGTGAAGCTGACGGCGGCGGCGTTCCTCCTCAAGCGGCAGAACGTCGCGACCGCCGACCCCAACAATGTCGTCGGCTTTCCATCCTACGTCATCGCCACAGGCGAGCAGGAGCATAAGGGATTTGAAGTCAGCGCCCAGGTCAATATCGTCCCGGGCCTCAACCTCGATCTGGCCTACGGTTATGTGGATGCCAAAGTCACGAAGGTCATCAATCCGGGCAATGGCCAGGATGTCGGCGATACGGTGCCGCTTACTCCGACCCACACGTTCAGCGCCTATGGATCGTACACCGTGCCGTCGGGGCCGCTTGCCGACTTGCGCATGGGCGTAGGGGTTCGCGGGATTTCAGCCCGTCCGGCGCCACGCTTCGATATCGACTATGGTGGCTATACTCTGGTCGATGTGAATATCGGCTATCCGCTGAGCGACGTGATCGACGTCCAGGTCAATGTTCACAATCTGCTCAATACGGAATATCGAGAAAGCGTCGGCTTCGACAATGGGAACCCGGCCGCAGGGCATCGCTTCGGCAACCCACGTTCGGCCTATCTTACCGTGCGGGCCAGATTTTAGGTGGCGTATGGCGGACGAAGGTAAAAGTTACTTCGACGATGCCATCCGGTGTGAGCAGTCGGGTGACATTCCCGGAGCGTTCGAGGCTTTCCGCCTTTCCGCCAAGGCCGATCCGACCAACGCGGCTCCTTATATCGGCCTGGCCCGCATACTCTCGCGCAATCACCAGCGGGCGGAAGCGATCGCCTGTCTGAGGCAGGCGATCACCTGCGAGCCGAAAAACGCCATGCCCAGGATCATGATGGGAGAAATCCTCGTCGCGGACGGCCAGGGGGAACGGGCGCGCGCCGCCTTCGAGGCTGTACTTGCGTTCGATCCCACTTCGCCCGGTGCGCTCCTCGGCATCGCAGCTTTGTGCGAGGACGAGGGCGATCGTAAGCAGGCTGCCGGGACGTACAACCGCCTGTTGAATGCCGACCCGGGCTCGGCGCGCGGTTTGAGCGGCCTGCTGGCGGTGGCCGACGGCGCTGACCTGACTGCGGCCATCGCGCGAGCCGAAAACAGGGTGTCCGCAAGCGACGATCACGAAGCGGCGCTGATCGACTATGCATTAGGGAAGGCGCTCGCCCGATCAGGCAAAGCGGACGCGTCCCTGGCAGCGGTGAAGGCGGCAAATGCTGCGCGCAGGCGCGACACGGGCCCCTTCGATGCCCAAGCCTTCGACCATCGCATAGACCAGCTTATCGAAACCTTCTCCGCTGAATTCTTTGCACGAAGAGCAGGATGGGGGCAGGCTTCGGAACGGCCCATATTCATCGTGGGCCTGCCGCGATCGGGCACGACTTTGACCGAGCAGATACTCGCCGCTCACCCCGACGTATATGGCGCGGGGGAACTCGATTTCCTGACCGATCTGGCGACGGGGCTTCCCAACAGGCTAGGCCGTGCCGATCCGCCCTGGCCCCAAGCGGCCTGCAATCTGCCGAACGGCGGCGCAGAGGCGATTGGCCGAGAATATCTCGACCGCGTTGATCGCCTGTCGCCCACGACGGCACTTCGGATCATCGACAAGCAGCCGCTCAATTTCTGGCACCTTGGCCTGGTTGCGATGGCCCTGCCGGGTGCGCGGATCATCGACTGCCGACGCGACATCCGAGACAATGCCCTGTCGATTTTCTCCGAGGACTTCGCGTACGAGCAGCGCTGGTCTACCGACCTGGCAGACATCGCGCATTACTGGCGCGGCTACCGTCGCATCGTCGGTCACTGGCAGCAGGTAACGCAGCTTGCGTTTCTGAACGTCGATTATGAGAAGACCGTCGCCGATCTACCCGGTCAGGCACGGCGGCTTCTCGAATTTCTCGATCTGCCCTGGGACCCTAGCGTCCTGGACTTCCACAAGGTCAGCCGCTCGATCCAGACGCCTTCAAGGTGGCAGGTGCGGCAGCCGCTCTACACGGGCAGCGTCGGGCGCTGGCGCCGCCATGCCGCGGACCTGGCGCCCCTTTTAGAAGCGGCCGGAGTGTGATGCATTGAGATCGGCTCTAGAGATGCCCTGTCGTATCGCCTGCGTGCTGCTCGGCGGCTATGCGCTCTGGTCGGGCGGCGCGGTTCTGCTTGGCGTGGCGCTCCGCAACACTGGCCTTAGCCATACTGACGCAATGTTGGTCGCAACGATGCTTGGGAGCCTCTGCTACGTCGGGATCATCATCTGGGGCTTCGCAGCGCCGCTGCGGTGGCGACCGGCGACGGTTATCGCGCTCAGCGGGATTGCCGCGGCAACCGCCGCCGCCTGGCTCGCCAGATCGGGGGGTGCCTGATGGCGGATCAGCCCAACACCAGCTTCCGCCCGTCGATGAACTGGGTCCATACATGGGCCGGCGTAGTGCTGGGCGCGCTGTTGTTCATTATCTTCTGGATGGGCACCATGAGCGTGTTCGATCGGGAGATCGATCGCTGGATGCAGCCGCAGACCCGGCTTGCCAGCCCCGCCGCGCCAACGACAAGCTATGACAGCCTATTGGATATCGCACGGGCGGCCGAGCCGGGGAAGCAACTGACCAAGCTGACGATCGGAACAGCGAACACGCGCGCGCCGTTCGCCACGATCCACGCCACTTATGCCGACAAGACCCGCCGGACCTTGGTCGTCGATACCATCACCAACCGCTTGATCCCGGAACCGGCCTCACTGGGCGGCACGGGCTTCCTCTATCCGATGCACATCAACCTCATATTGCCCGGCGTATGGGGCTGGTGGATCGTGATGTTCGCGGCGATCGCGATGCTGCTGTTGCTCGTCACGGGCGTGATCATCCACCACAAGATCTTCGCGGACTTCTTCACCTTCCGGCCGGAGAAAAAGCTGCGGCGATCGAGCCTTGACCTTCACAACTTGTCAGGAACCATCTTCCTGCCGTTCCACTTCCTGATCACCTTCTCCGGTCTGATGGTGTTTTCCGGTTGGTACACCTCGATCCCCTGGTATGTCGCGCCCGCTTCGGTCGGCGAACCCGTGGCCGCACTCATCAACGAAGCCGATCAATATGGTCATTTCCGGCGCGAGGCAGCCGGGCGGCCGGGCGGCGGCGTCGCTCTCGCCCCCCTCGTTCAGCGCGCAGAGGCGATCTGGCGGGTGCGGCACGGCACCGCAACGCCCGCCGACTATATCGACATCGATCATATCGGTGACGCGCAAGGGTATATGGCCGTGCGCGGTAACGCCCCGCGCCGCATGGTGTCGGACGTTGACGAGATCGTGTTCGACCTGGCGACCGGCCGGATCGTGAAGGATTCCACGCCGACCACAACACGCACCGTGCAGAAATGGCTGGAGGGATTCCACCTCGTCCGGTTCGATCACTGGCTGATCCGCTGGTTTTACTTCATCGGCGGCCTCGCCGGCTGCCTGATGATCGCGACCGGTTTCGTCTTCTGGAGCGTCTCGCGCCGGAAGCGGGATGCGCAGACGCAACCTCTCAAGGTGCGCTTCGTCGAGGCACTGACGGTCGCAGCGGTCAGCGGCGTGATCCTCGCCACCTGCGCTTATTTCGTCGTCAATCGCATGATCCCGGAAGGTGCCTCACCAGGAGGGTTTCCGCGCTTCGTGATCGAGGTCCTGACCTTCTTCGGCGCATGGCTGGCGACGGCCGTTCACGCCGGTGTGCGCCAAGCGAGCGCATGGAAGGACCAGGCATGGGTGATCGCCGGCCTGTCGGTCGCCGCCATACTGCTCAATTGGCTTACCACGGGCCACCACCCGATCGCGGCGATCAATCGCGATCTCTGGGCGATCGTGGGGATGGATTCGATGTTACTTCTGAATGCGGTGGTCGCAATCTATGCGGCGCGGCGGCTCGGACAGTCGACATTGACCGTGGGGGATGCGCCATGACGCTTGGCCTCCTTATGCTTGCGATCGTTTCGGCGCTTGCCAGCGCCATACTGCTGGCGCTGAGCCAGGAACGAAACTGGCGGATCGCCTATGGCCCTGGCGCAGGGCGGCGGGACAGGATGCGGCGGATCGGCTGGCCCTTTGCCCTGCTCACATTTGCGCTTTGCATAGCTCGCGATGGCGCCAGCTTTGGAACCATGCTCGGGCTGTTTATGCTGGCGGCTGTGTTCGTGACGGTCACGCTGATGCTGGCGTTCCGCCCACGCTGGCTGCGCCCAGTTGCCTTGCCATTTGCGCTGGGATCGGAGTGAAACTCCGTTGCTGCGGCTCACAATCCAAAATGAGGCTGGTACTTCACGGCGAAGCGACACGAACGTCCATCCAGATGAATCGGGAATTACATGAATCTCGTCCGGTTACCCACCTACAATCGCATCACGATACGCCATATTCGGTGCCAGCGCGGTTCGCACCATTTCTGGCATGGCGTTGAAACGACTATGCCAATGTTTTGAACGCATCAGGGTCAAAGGTGCGCAATTCGTCCATCCGCCCAGCCCGCACCTTCTCTACCCAATCGGGATCGCCAAGCAGAGCCCGACCTACCGCGATCAGATCGAACTCGCCGCGCTCCATCCGCTCATAGAGTCCGTCAATGGATCTCGGCTCTGCGCTCTCGCCGGCATATGCGGCCATGAATTCGCCGGACAGGCCCACCGATCCGACAGTGATCGACGGCTTGCCGCTAAGCTTTTTCAACCATCCGGCAAAGTTGAGATCGGAACCTTCGAATTCCGGTTCCCAATAGCGGCGTTGCGATCCGTGCAAAGCATCGACTCCGGCATCGACAAGGGGCGCTACCCACGCTTCGAGTTCGGCAGGTGTCGCTGCCACCTTTGCCTCATAATGCCCGATCTTCCATTGCGAGAGTCGCATGATGATCGGAAAATCAGGGCCGGTGACTTCGCGGACGGCTCGAACGATTTCGGCACCAAATCGCGCGCGTCCGCTCATACTGCCGCCCCATGCGTCACCGCGACGATTTGTGAACGCCCAGGCGAACTGGTCGATAAGATGGCCGTGCGCCCCATGAATCTCAACGGTGTCGAAGCCTATGCGCTGCGCCTCCGCCACGGCATTCGCAAAGGCGGCGATGGTATCGGCAATGTCGGCGTCGCGCATCGGCTCGCCCAGCGGATTGCCGGCATTATCGAACCCAGAGACGCTGTCGATACGACCTTCCGGCAACCAGCCAGTTATCGGATTTGGATTGGCTCCGAGATGGCCGATCTGAAGACCGATCCGACCATTCGCCGCATGGACATCATCGACGACCCGGCGCCAGGCCTCGAACGAAGCTTTTGAATTCAGCCGGGGCATGGCGGGGTCGCCGTGGGAAGCCTCACGATCGACAACGCTGAGTTCCGTCAGGATCAAACCTACACCGCCTTCCGCACGCTTGCGATAATAGGCTCCTGCCTCGGGAGGAATAATGCCGTCATCTGCAAAAAGGCGCGTCATAGGTGCCATGATAAAACGATTGGGGAGCACCAGTTTGTTGAGTGAAAAAGGTTCGAACAACGCTTCATGTGACATGTGTGGTTTCCTGAACTGATCCGAGCAGAGTGTTCGCAGAGGTGAGCATGTCAGCCAGTATCGTCTCGCGATGTTCCAGGGACTGTCTTTATCACTTCTGCCAACTTCTCCCTCTGCAGGGAGCCAAAGAGCCATTTTGTATTTTGGCACAGAAAATGGTATAGCATCGAAACCTAGCGTCAATTAGGCACTAGAGATCGCCTAGGTATACATGAGGAAACTTCATGCTCGACGCTCAGAACCCGGATTTGGGCAATCGACTGCTTCTCGATCAAATCGCCGACAAATGGTCTATCTTGATCCTGTCGCAAATCTGTCAGGAACCGCTGCGCTTCAATCTGCTCAAGCGCAGTATTCCCGGGATCTCTCAGAAGGCTTTGACTCAGGCATTAAGGCGACTTGAGCGGAACGGCATCCTGGAACGCATCGTCAGATCGACATCTCCAGTGGCTGTGGAGTACCGCGTGACCCCTCTCGGCCAGACGCTCAGCGAACCGTTCTCGGCCCTTTTCGACTGGACAGAGCGCTATGCTTCGCAGGTCGATGCTGCCCGGAATGAATATGATGCTCGCGAGGCCCTGACGGCTTTTTAGGAAACAACAGCATAGTTTGCCGGAACGATCGAGCGGTTGCTGCACGTCAGGGGGCGAGCGCTGCTCGTCCATGCATCGTGCCGAGTGGCAGGTTTCTACGCAAACAGAAGCTTCGGGTTCTGCCAGGAAAGACGAGTTGTCCAAAACCCGGCGTTCACTTTCGGCAGCAGTTAGCCAACTCTCGCTTTTACAGCGCCGTTACTTCAGCATCGGCTTTCACCAAAGTCGGCCGCTCACCAATGCACGAACGAACGGCCGTTCCCTGACAAAGGCGGTCGGTCGGCACATCAACATTCTGGCATTCACTTAAACAGGCATTCGTGATTTTTTGACCCCCGGCCCACCATCATTCCGCGCGTACCGGCCGTCCAAAAATCATATGCAAATACTATGCGAAACGGCCCACGGACGTCTCGCAATCAAATGCCCTTCGGCTCCAATTGATCAGCCGCAGACGACGCGGTCCCATCTCCCGTGACCGGTCTGCGGGAGATTATCCTATGCAAGACATTCTCTGGATCTGCCTGATCCTGGTGCTGCTGGTGGCGAGCCTGGGTTACGCTGCCCTTTGCGACCGCGCCTGAGGGTTTGGCCATGACGCTCGACCTCTGGCTCGCCTCGATCACCGCGATCGGCCTTCTGCTTTATCTCGTCGCCGTCCTCGCGCGACCTGAACGCTTCTAGGAAAGGAGCGACCTCATGACCCTCTCCGGATGGCTGCTGATCTTCGCCTTTGTCGGCATCCTGCTCGCCCTTACCAAGCCCATCGGTCTGTGGCTCTTCGCCCTGTATGAAGGGCGACGCACCCCGCTGCATGTCATATTGGGGTCGGCTGAGACAGGCTTCTATCGCCTGTCGGGCATCGATCCGAATGAAGATCAGAGCTGGCGGCGCTACGCCGTGCACATGCTGATATTCAATGCAGCCTTGCTGGCCCTGACCTATGCCCTGCTCCGCTTGCAGGGCATGTTGCCGCTCAACCCTCTGGGCTATGGTGCGGTCAGCGAGCATCTCGCCTTCAACACCGCGATCAGCTTTACCGCCAACACCAACTGGCAGAGCTATGGCGGGGAATCGACGATGTCGAACCTCAGTCAGATGCTGGCGCTGACCATCCATAATTTCCTGTCGGCCGCGACCGGTATCGCGCTGGCCTTCGCGCTGTTCCGGGGTTTCGCGCGCCGGTCAGCCAAGGGCATTGGCAACTTCTGGGCGGACATGACGCGGGTCACGCTCTATCTGCTGCTGCCGCTATGCGTTGTCCTCACCCTTTTCTACATCGCCAGCGGCGTACCACAGACGCTGGCCGGGTCGGTCGACGTCACTACGCTGGAAGGCGCCAGGCAGACTCTGGCCCTCGGCCCCGTCGCCTCCCAGGAAGCGATCAAGATGCTGGGCACCAATGGCGGCGGCTTCTTCAACGCAAACAGCGCGCATCCGTTCGAGAACCCGGATGCGCTTACCAATTTCGTCCAGATGCTGTCCATCTTCCTCATCGGCGTCGGCCTCACCTACACATTCGGTAAGGCCGTCGGCAATGTGCGTCAGGGCTGGGCGATACTGGCGGCCATGATGTTTTTGTTCCTCCTGGGCACGGCCGTCACCTACTGGCAGGAGGCGGCGGGCAATCCGGTGCTGCATCAAATGGGCATCGCCGGATCCAATATGGAGGGGAAGGAAGTCCGCTTCGGCGCCGCCGCCTCCGCCCTTTTTGCGGTCGTCACCACGGCCGCAAGCTGCGGCGCGGTCAATGCCATGCATGACAGCTTTACGGCGCTGGGTGGCATGATCCTGCTGTTCAATATGCAGCTGGGCGAGGTCGTCATCGGCGGCGTGGGCGCGGGCATATACGGCTTCCTGCTGTTCGCCATCCTCGCTGTTTTCGTCGCTGGCCTGATGGTCGGACGGACGCCGGAATATGTCGGCAAGAAGATCGAGAGCCGCGAGGTGAAACTGGCGGTCCTTGCCATAGCCATCCTGCCGCTCGTCATCCTCGGTTCCACCGCCATCGCATCGGTGCTGCCTGCGGGTCTTGCCGGGCCGCTGAACAAAGGTCCGCACGGCTTCTCGGAAATCCTCTACGCCTTCACCAGTGCGGCGGCGAACAACGGTTCAGCTTTTGCGGGTCTCACTGCCAACACGTCTTTCTACAACGGCATGCTGGGCGTCGCGATGTGGATCGGTCGCTTCTTCATCATCATCCCGATGCTGGCCATCGCAGGTGGGCTCGCCGCCAAAAAATACACGCCGGAGACGGCGGGCAGTTTCCCGACCACAGGACCGCTATGGACGGGCCTGCTTGTCGGCATCGTCCTGATTGTCGGCGGCCTTACCTTCCTGCCCGGCATCGCCCTTGGACCCATCGCCGATCATCTCGCAATGATCCGTGGCCAGCTTTTCTGATCGGAGCCCAGTGATGGCACGCACCGCGTCCAAATCGCTCTTCACCGCCGACCTGATCGTCCCCGCGATCGGCGACGCCTTCCGCAAACTCAATCCCAGGGAGCTGATCCGCAACCCGGTAATGTTCACTACCGCTGTCGTCGCGGTCCTGCTGACCGTGCTGCTGATCGTCGGGCAGGACGGCCTGGCTACCGGCTTCAAGCTGCAACTCGTCATCTGGCTCTGGCTCACGGTCCTGTTCGGCACTTTTGCCGAAGCCGTCGCAGAAGGCCGGGGCAAGGCACAGGCCGCATCCCTCCGCGACACCAAAGCCGAACTGAGGGCGAAACGCCTGCTGGGCGTGGGCGACGTGTTCGAGGTCGTGCCCGCGACGCAACTGCGCAAAGACGAGATCGTCCTGGTCCAGACCGGCGATCTCATCCCGTCCGATGGCGAGGTTATATCCGGCGTTGCGTCCGTAAACGAGGCGGCAATCACCGGTGAGAGCGCGCCTGTCATCCGCGAGGCAGGCGGTGACCGTTCCGCCGTGACGGCGGGCACGCGCGTTATTTCGGACGAGATCAAGGTGCGGGTCACCGTCAATCCGGGTCAGGGTTTCCTCGACCGTATGATTGCGCTGGTGGAGGGCGCGGAACGGCAGAAAACGCCGAACGAGATCGCGCTTACCCTGCTGCTCGTCGGCCTGACCATCATCTTCCTGATCGCGGTCGGCACCATCCCCGCTTTCGCCAGCTATGCGAGCGGGTCGATCCCGGTCGCGATTCTGGCGGCGCTGCTCATCACGCTCATCCCGACGACGATCGCGGCGCTGCTGTCCGCCATAGGCATTGCGGGTATGGACCGGCTGGTGCGCTTCAACGTCCTCGCCAAGTCCGGACGTGCGGTGGAGGCGGCGGGGGATATCGACACGCTGCTCCTCGACAAGACAGGCACCATTACCGTCGGCGATCGTCAAGCGACCGAATTCCGGCCCGTGGGCGGGGTGAGCCAGACCGACCTTGCCGAGGCAGCCCTGCTCGCCAGCTTCGCCGACGAAACGCCCGAGGGCCGCTCTATCGTCCAGCTTGCCCGCGGAGAGTTCGGCCAGATACTCGACGCCCTGCCTGACGGCGCGGAAATTATCCCCTTCACCGCGCAGACCCGCATATCCGGCGTAAAGTTGGGCGATACGACGGTTATCAAAGGCGCCACGGACTCAGTCCTGAAAGTCGTCACTTCTCCGTTCGCGGACGAACTGCGCCGTGTCACGGACGAGATTGCCCGCGCGGGCGGCACGCCGCTGGCCGTGGCGAAGGACGGCAGGTTGCTGGGCGCGATCTTCCTGAAGGACATCGTCAAGGCAGGCATACGCGAACGCTTCGGCGAGCTGCGCCAGATGGGCATCCGCACGGTGATGATCACCGGCGACAATCCGCTCACCGCCGCGAGCATCGCGGCAGAGGCGGGCGTCGACGACTTCCTTGCCCAAGCAACGCCGGAGGACAAGCTGGCTCTTATCCGCAAGGAGCAGGAGGGGGGACGACTGGTCGCCATGTGCGGCGACGGCACCAACGATGCGCCGGCCCTGGCGCAGGCGGACGTCGGCGTCGCGATGAACACCGGCACGCAGGCCGCGCGCGAAGCAGGCAATATGGTCGATCTCGACAGCGACCCGACCAAGCTGATCGAGGTCGTCGGCCTCGGCAAGCAGCTGCTGATGACGCGCGGCGCGCTCACCACTTTTTCGGTCGCCAATGACGTCGCCAAATATTTCGCGATCATCCCGGCGATGTTCGTGGTGCTCTATCCGGGGCTGGGCGTCCTTAACGTGATGGGGCTCGCGACGCCGGAAAGCGCGATCCTGTCCGCAATCATCTTCAATGCCCTCATCATCCCCTGTCTGGTCCCGCTTGCTCTCAAGGGCGTGAGCTATCGCCCGATCGGTGCGGGGCCGCTGCTGGCCCGCAATCTCGCCGTCTACGGTCTGGGCGGTCTGATCGCGCCATTCGCGGGCATCAAGCTGATCGACCTCGCAGTGAACGGCCTCGGGCTCGCATAAGGATTTCTCCCATGTTGAAAGACCTCGCAACCTCGCTCCGCCCAGCGCTCGTGATGGGGCTGCTCTTCGCCCTGCTGCTGGGCATCGGCTATCCGCTTGCGATGACCGGCCTTGGCCAATTGTTCTTCCCGCGTCAGGCGAACGGCAGCCTTGTCATCGACCATGGCCGGGCCATCGGCTCTTCGGTCGTGGGTCAGGCCTTTGTAAGCGACCGTTATTTCAACAGCCGTCCCTCGGCGGCAGGGAAGGGATATGATGGCATCGCCTCATCAGGCTCCAACCTCGGCCCCGCCTCACAGGCGCTCGTCGATAGGGTGAAGGCGGATGTGACCAGGCTCGACGCGAAGACGGGGGAGACGATTCCTGCCGACATCGTCACCGCGTCCGGCTCCGGTCTCGACCCTGATATCTCGCCGGAGAATGCGCGTTTTCAGATCTCCCGCATCGCCAAGGCGCGCGCTCTGCCCGAAGCGCGCCTGCAGAGGCTGGTCGATGAAGCGACGGCGCATCCCATCCTCGGCTTCCTTGGTGAAGCGCGCGTCAACCTCCTCGATATCAATCGACGGCTGGATGCCATTGGCGCTAAAGCAACGGGGTGAGCGATCAAAACACACGCCGCGATCCCGAAGCCTTTCTGCGCGAGGCCGCGCAGGAAGGGCGCGGCCGTCTCAAGATATTCCTCGGCGCGGCGCCCGGGGTCGGCAAGACCTACGAAATGCTGACCGATGGCATGCAGCGGCGCAAGGCCGGCGCAGATGTAGTTGTCGGTGTAGTCGAAACCCACGGGCGCCGTGGGACGGAGGCGCTGGTGTCGGGGCATGAAGTGATCGCGCGCTGCATCGTCGATCATCGCGGCCATGATCTGAGCGAGATGGACATCGACGCCATTCTCGAACGGCGGCCCGCCCTTGCCCTGGTCGATGAGCTTGCGCACACGAACGCCCCTGGCAGCCGCCATCCCAAGCGGTATCAGGACGTCGAGGAATTGCTGGACGCCGGCATCGACGTCTACTCGACCCTCAACATCCAGCATGTGGAGAGCCTGAACGATGTCGTCACCTCGGTCACTCGTGTGCGCGTGCGCGAAACGGTGCCGGACTCGATCCTGGAAAACGCGGAGATCGAGGTCGTCGATATCCCGCCCGACGAACTGATCGAGCGATTGAAGGACGGCAAAGTCTATATCCCCCATGAAGCGACGCGGGCGCTTGGCCACTTTTTCTCCAAGTCCAACCTCGCGGCGCTGCGCGAACTGGCGCTGCGGTGGGCGGCGCAAGCGGTCGACGCGCAGATGCTCGACTATGTCCGCGCGCATGCGCTGGCGGGCAGCTTTGCGGTGGGTGAGCGCATTATAGTCGCGGTCAGCGAACAAGCCGCAGCCCCGGGCCTTGTCCGGGCCGCCAAACGCCTATCCGATGCGCTGCGCGCGCCATGGACCGCTGTCCATGTCGAGACGCGGCGGAGTAGCGGCTTCACCGATGCGGAGCGCCGCGCGCTGGCCGACACTCTGGCGCTCGCGTCGCGCCTTGGCGCAGCGACCGCCACCATTCCCGCGCAAAGCGTGGTGGAGGGGCTGAAGACTTTTGCCGCCGACGCGCGCGCAACGCAGATTGTGATCGGCAAGTCGGATCGATCCTGGTGGTTCGAGCTTCGCAACGGTTCGGTCGTCGATCGGCTGGTGCGCGACATCGGCTCCGTCGCGGTGCATGTACTGCCATCGGACGAAGCCGACGCGCCCTTGCCTGGCACGCGCAGGACGGTCGCGCATGCCCACTGGGGAAAGCCGGTCGATTACCTTTGGTCGATCCTGATGGTCGCAGCGATGACGGCGCTCGGACGCTTGCTGATCGAGGCTATCGACCTCGGCAACATCGCCCTTCTTTATCTCGTCCCGGTGATGTTTGCCGCCGCCACCTACGGCCTGCGCGCGGGCCTGATTGCGGGCTTTGCCTCCAGCCTCGCCTATAATTTCTTCTTCCTGCCGCCCACCGGCACCCTGACGGTCAGCAATCCGGAGAATGTAATCTCCATCCTGGTTCTGCTAGGTGTCGCCATTGTCACCAGCCAGTTTGCTGCGCGGGTTCGTGCGCAGGCCGATCTGGCGCAGAACAGCGCACGCCAGAATGCGGCGCTGGCCGGGTTTTCCCGGCAGCTTACCGCCGCGACGAACGAGGAGGAGCTGATGCAGGGCATATGCGGGGAGGTAGGACGACTCCTCGATGTGCGCACTGTTCTCCTCAAACCCTCTGCCGATGGACCGAAACTCCGCGCCGCCTGGCCGCCCGAAGACCGGATGGAGCAGATCGAGATGGCCGCCGCACAATGGGCGATGGACAATGACCAGCCCGCCGGACGCGGGTCTTCCACGCTCACGGCCTCCGACTGGCTGTTCCATCCGCTGCGCACCCAGCGCGGCATATTGGGCGTGCTGGGCGTCGCGCGTGAGGATGCGGGCGCGCCGCTCCGTTCCGACCAGTTTGCGCTGCTCACAAGCCTTCTCGATCAGGCCAGCATCGCCCTCGACCGCATCGCCCTGGAGCAGGAAATGGCGGAGGCGGGCAAGATACGCGAGCGGGACCGGCTGCGTTCGGCGCTCCTCTCCTCCGTCAGCCATGACCTGCGCACCCCGCTCACCACCGTCATATCGGCGGCTCATGAGCTGAAACGCGAGACCGCGTCCCCGCTCGTCGATACGATCAGCGGCGAAGCGCAGCGCATGAACCGCTTCATCGCCAACCTCCTTGATATGGCGCGGGTAGAGACAGGTGCGCTCATCCTGCGGCAGGAGGCGACGGAGCTGTTCGACGCCGTTGCGAGCGCCGTCAACGATACGCGCCAGTCCTTGGCGGGCCGAGAGGTCAAGGTTGAGATACCGCCCGACATTCCCCTCGTCCGCGTCGATCCGGCACTGCTGCACCATTGTCTCATCAACCTGCTCGATAATGCCGGACGCTACGGAGATCCGGACACGGCCGTGCTCGTTCGTGCGCAGCGGCTTTCCGACGCGATCCTGCTGTCCGTGATCGATGAGGGGCCGGGCCTGCCAGCAGGGACGGAAGCGCGCGTCTTCGACACCTTCACCCGACTGGAGGGCACCGACCGCGCCAAGCATGGCACCGGCCTCGGCCTTGCCATCGTCAAGGGTTTCGCGGAGGCCATGGGCTTGTCGGTGGCGGCCTCCAACTCGGTGAACCCCCGGGGCGCGGCCTTCACCATCCGCATACCCGAACCCCTCATCCTCAAGACCGCTTTGCTGGAAGATATCGCATGACGACGCGCCATAAAGTCCTGATCGTCGATGACGAGCCGCCTATCCGTAGGCTGTTTCACACCGCGTTGACGCGCGCTGGCTATGATACTGTCGAGGCGGAGGATGCGAAGTCAGCGCTCGATGCCCTGCGCCGCGACCGGCCCGACATCAGCCTCCTCGACCTCGGCCTGCCGGACCGCGACGGGCTGGAGCTCGTACCTCTCTTCAAGCAGCACTCCGACACCACGCTCATCATCGTCTCGGCCCGCGATGCGACGGAAGAGAAAGTGACCGCGCTGGATCTGGGCGCGGACGATTATCTGACCAAGCCGTTCGACACCGACGAACTCCTTGCCCGCGTCCGCGTCGCATTGCGCAATCGCGCGACCCGCGACGGCGGCCTGTCGGTGGTCCGGGCGGGCGATGTGGAGATCGACATGCTCCGCCGCATCGTCACCAAGGGCGGGGCGGAAATCCATCTGACGCCAAAGGAATATGCGGTCCTCACCCAGCTCGCCCGCTTCCCCGGCCGCGTCATCACCCACCGCCAGATCATGGACCATGTCTGGCCGAACGAGCATCAACATCATGTCGAATATCTGCGTGTCCTGATCCGTGGCCTCAGGCAAAAGTTGGAAGACGATCCGCAGCGGCCGCAAATGATCGGCAATGATCTGGGCATCGGTTATCGGCTGCACGTCGCCGCTGATTAGAGTAAGAATGTCCGCTGTTGAGCGAGAAACGGCCCTTTGAGATGGTCTGCGACAACGGCTATAATGTCCCACGACCCGCATGCCGTCGAGTAGTACCAACTCATTGACGAAATAGCGGCCTCGAACATTCGTTCATGTTCGTGGCGGCAGGATAATTGGCGGAGAGGGTGTCCGACACAATGCCCAGCAAATAAGCTGGCTCAATCATATTTTATAGAATTCGTCATAAAAATAGTCATAAAACTAAGTCTGATCGGCAGCGCGCGTTGGCGAACGCCCGCGCAAAAAATCCGTGTCATCAAAAAATCCGTGTCATCAATGTCGCAGCCCGCCCATTGAAGACACCTAATCGATGATATTCCTTGCTCGAGTGCAGACTGTTCGGCTGTTATCGACCAGATATCGTCATTTAGGCGAAGTTTCCCCCTGAAGACATTTGGAAAAATCTGTCCTTCGCTATCCGGCTAAACGATCCAATCCCAAAACGACGGCATCCATGAGTGCGCGACTACGCCGGGGTAGCTGTCGGCCGGCGGGGTATATGATCTGCAATGCGCTGCCTGCCAGGCTATGGTCAGGGAGCAGTTCAACCAGGCGCCCGGCAGCGATATCCGCACCTACATCCCAAACTGATTTCATCGCAATCCCGTGGCCCGCAACTGCCCATTGCCTGATAAGGTCGCCGTCATTGGCCTTTCGGCGACCCTTGACCTGTACAACGATGTCGCCCTGCTCGCCTCTGAAGCGCCAGCGATCATCGGGGCGGTTGCCAAACTGCATGACGAGGCAGTCGTGCTCCGCCAGCTCAGCCGGAACGCGGGGAGTGCCATGGCGGGCGATATAGGATGGTGATGCGCAAGGAAGCCGGCGGTTCGGCCCGATCCTGCGCGTTACTAGGCTGGTATCGGCCAGCGCACCGAAACGGAGAGCAAAGTCGATGCCCTCCCTGACAAGATCCGAAAAGCCGTCTCCGAGGATTAGTTCGACTGAGACATCGGGATGGGCCGCCATGAACATGTCAAGGATAGGCGCGATCCGATTGCGCCCAAGATCGACCGGCGTCTCTACGCGGATGCGCCCTGAAATCCGATTGGCCCCATCGCGCAGCCGGGCATCGAGATCAGCAATTTCCGCTAGTATCCCGCGCGCGGCTTCAAGGAACAGCTGGCCCTCGTCGGTCAACGTCAGGGAACGTGTCGTCCGAACGAGCAGGCGCGCACCGCTCCGCGCTTCTAATCCGGCCAAACGCTCACTGGCGCTGGCCGGTGACAGGCCGAGCCGACGTCCGCCCGCGCCGATACCACCAGCGTCGATCACGGCAGTGAAGAACTGCATATCGGAAATACGATCCATAGTTCGGCTTATCCGAATAATGATTTTCACACTAGGCCGATTATCAATCGTTCAGGCTGTGGATAAGTCGGTGCCAAGGAGCGCCATTATGCAACTCAACCACCTTCTGGACATCGCTGCCGACATGTCCGCGATGCGCGATTTCTTCGTCGATGTGATGGGATTCGAAGACGGTCCTCGGCCGCCTTTTTCCTTTTCTGGCCATTGGCTGTACATCGAAGGCAAGACGTGGATCCATTCTTGCGCAGGGCGATGACGATGTCGAACGTGCGGTTTACCTTGGCAATGCCGTTCGAGGCAGGACCGGTCCCATCGATCATCTCGCGCTGACCGGCGCGGCCCCTGACGCGCTGATGGAGAGGCTAAGACGGGCCGACGCCAACTACATGGTTCGCCATGTACCTGCGGAAAATCACATGCAGATACTCGTGCTCGGCCCCTAAGGCGTGAAGGTCGAAATGCTGTTTCCACAAGCCCCTGTTTCGCAGTCCTGAACCGGAGATCGATGATGACTGACCTGTTTTCCCCTCTGACCCTGGGTCCGCTTTCGCTCCCCAGCCGCATCGTCATGGCGCCCATGACACGCTCCCGCAGCGCCCAGCCGGGCAATGTGCCGACCGAGCTGATGGCGCAATATTATGCTCAGCGTGCATCCGCCGGCCTGATCGTCACGGAAGCGACCCAGATTTCGCAGCAGGGACAAGGGTATAGCTATACGCCGGGCATCCATTCGCCGGAGCAGATTGCCGGGTGGCGTCTGGTCACCGATGCGGTTCATGACGCTGGCGGGCGCATCTTCCTGCAACTCTGGCACGTGGGACGGATGAGCCATGAGAGCTTTCATGGTGGTGAAAAGCCGGTCGCGCCGTCGGCCCTGTCACCCGATGCGCGCATATGGATGGTTGATCCGTTGACGGGAAAGGGCGGCATGGTGGAATGTCCGGTGCCGCGCGAACTGGCGATCGATGAAATTGGCGGGATCGTCGAGGATTTCCGGCGCGCTGCGCGTAATGCTATCGAGGCAGGCTTCGACGGCGTCGAGATTCACGGCGCCAACGGGTATCTGATCGACGAATTTCTGCGCCGGTCGTCCAACCACCGCACCGATCGCTATGGCGGCGATCAGGACAATCGTATCCGCTTTCTGGTCGAAGTGGCAGCCGCCGTCGCGGCCGAGGTCGGACCCGAGCGAACCGGCATCCGCCTGTCCCCGTTTATCACTCAGCGCAACATGGCTGATGAAGAGATCATTCCGACGATCCTCAAAGCAGCAGCCGAACTCGACCGGATCGGCCTGGTCTATATTCACTTGGCTGAGGCGGATTGGGACGACGCGCCGGTCGTCCCGGACGATTTCCGGCACCGGCTGCGCGCGGCATATCATGGCCGTATCATCGTTGCGGGCAAATATGATGCGGCGCGGGCCGAGAAGATCCTGGCCGATGGGCTTGCCGATCTGGTGGCTTTCGGTCGGCCCTTCATCGCCAATCCCGATTTGCCGCATCGCTTTGCCCGTAAGCTGCCGTTGGCGGCTCCCGATGGCGAAACGCTGTTCGGCGGGGACGCGAGGGGCTATGTGGATTATACCGCTTATGAAGGAAGGGCAGCCGCAGCATGAAGGCCGTCGCACTCACCCATTATCTGCCGATCAGCGATCCCCGTTCGCTGATCGATGTGGAACTTGAGCGGCCGGTGGCCACCGGTCATGATCTGCTGGTCCAGGTCGACGCCGTATCGGTGAATCCCGTCGATACCAAGGTGCGCGCGCCAAAGGACAAGGTAGAGCCTATGCCACGCGTGTTGGGTTATGATGCCGCTGGCGTGGTTGAGGCAGTGGGCGATGCCGTCACCCTCTTTCAGCCGGGCGACCGGGTTTATTATGCCGGCGACCTCACCCGGCCCGGCACCAACGCCCATTATCATTTGGTCGATGAACGCATAACGGGGCCGATGCCCACGACGCTTGGTTTCGGCGCGGCGGCGGCATTGCCGCTGACTGGCATCACGGCCTGGGAAGCGCTGTTCGACCGACTGCACATCGATCCCGATGGCGCCAATCGCGGCGAGAGCCTGTTGATCGTCGGCGGGGCCGGCGGTGTCGGGTCCATCGCCATCCAACTGGCGCGGCGCGCGGGCCTGACCGTGATCGCGACGGCCTCTCGCTCGGCAAGCACGGCCTGGGTCGAACAACTCGGAGCCGACCATGTCATCAACCATCGCGAAGACATGGTCGCGCAGATGAAGGCGCTGGGGATGGAGACGGTCGATCATATCCTTTGCCTCAATGCCACGGAACATCATTGGCCGGCGCTAACGACCCTGATCGCGCCGCAGCGCATGATCTGCTCCATTGTCGAAAGCCCGGTGCCGCTCGATCTTGAACCGCTCAAATCGAAGAGCGCGGGCTTTGTCTGGGAGTTCATGTTCACCCGGTCGATGTACCAGACATCCGACATGATCGAGCAGCATCGCCTGCTCGCAACGCTCGCGGATATGATCGACAGCGGGCGACTGCAAACGACCCTTGGCGAGGTTGTCGGCCCGATCAATGCCGCAAATCTGCGTCATGGCCATAAGATGGTAGAGGGTGGTTCGACGATCGGAAAGATCGTTCTTGAAGGATGGCCGGCTTGAAGGACTGGGCGTCCTGACAACCGCGGGAGCCGCGTATGCGAAAAAAGTCGGTTTCTGTCGTAAGCCCGTAAGGCAATTCGGCAAGGGCTTCTGGAACTTCGCGCTTTTCGCTACAGCTGTGCCGATAGATCGCTAGGAGGCAGCACGTATCGCTCGCATCTTTCTCTATGGTTTGAACCTCGCGCTCCTCTTCGCGGCGGCTTGCCTTCCCATCGCGGCCCAGACGATGCCCGACGATTGGCGATCCGTCGCGGAATGGCGAAAGACAGCGGCCAAAGCCGAAGCGCTGCTCGACCTTCCGCTCGTCCGACGCGATCGCGTCACGATCGACCAGTGGGAAGACCTTCGCCTCGACCTGACCGTCCAGCGCGAACTGGCACTGATCATGAGCGATCGAGGCACGCTCAAAGGTCGGATCGCCAGAGCGCAATTGGCCGAACTCGATACCGCTACGCCAAAAGGCCAGAGCGAACCTACATGGGTCAAGCAAAAGCGTGGCGAACTGGACCGCAAGGCTTCGTTCGAAGAAGGCCCCGCTATCGCGGCCCGCGACATCGAAGCGCGCAATGGCGTTCTGATACAGGACATCGACCAGATCCTGCGCCAGAAGCGGCGGCACAAGCTGTTCTCGCATGACCATCCGTTTTTGAGCACACGTACTTGGGCCGACGCCATCAGTGACATTCGCGCCGGTCGGATCGATCTTGCGCAGCAGACCACGATCCGCCAGCCGCATCCCGAACTCGTCGGCGTGCCGTTGCTGGTCAGGCTCGCCCTGGTTGCGGGCATCGCAATCGTAGCGGTCTGGATAGCCGTGCAGTGCCGTCGCGCGTTGCGTGCTGCCCTTGATCGACGCAGCACTTTGGCAAGCTCGCCTCGCCGTGCTCTGGGGCCGGCGTTTGCCCGTGACGTGCTGGGAATCGCGATGCCCGCAGCGGTGCTGCTCGTCGTTCTGGCCAGCGTCACACTGCTCACGGCGGACCTGCCGTTCGTGGCCTCCCTCAGTGGGCAGATCATAGCCGCCGGCCTGACCGTCATTTTCGTACGGTGGCTGGGCACAAGTATTTTCAGCCCTGCATTTCCCCCAGCGCAACTGGTGCGCATTCCTAATGGCGGAAGTAAAACCGCGATCCGAATCATGACCCTATTGGGTGTTGTCATGGCGGCGGATCAGCTGACCGATTATGCCGAACAGCAACCGGGCAACTCTGCTGCGGCCGGCGCTCTTGCATCATTCCTTATCGTGGTCGCGACCGGGTTTCTGACGTGGCGACTTGCCCGCAGTCTTGAAGGCGCGACCGGGGCCAGAGCGGCAGCCGATGAAGCAGCCGCTTATGGCAACAAGGCGAGCCGCGGGACGGACATGGTACAGCCCGCCGCGCAGATCATGACCTTTGCGGCGGCGTTCGGCGTGCTGGCGGCGCTTGCGGGCTATATCCCTTTGGCGCGCTATCTGCTGACATCGACGCTCATGTCCGTCGCAGTCATATGCACCGCGCTGTTTCTCTACCGGTCGCTGACGGAAGCAAGCGAGCTTCTGTTCCACAAGAGCGAAAGTAACGGATCGCGATACCTCCAACTCCTACCGCTGGCCTTCGGCTTTATTCTGTTCTTCCTCACTTTGGCCGTCGTTGCGGTGATGTGGGGCGTGAGCGCCGAAAAGATCATCGATTGGATATTGGCACTCAAGAACGGCGTGGAGGTCGGCCAGATCCGCGTATCCTTCGGCAGCGTGATGACGTTCGCCCTGGTGTTCCTGCTTGGCTATGCCCTGACCCGCTGGCTGCAACGGGTCCTGCATTTCGCCGTCCTGGACCGATTGCGCATAGAGGCGGGCGCGCGCGCTGCGGTGCTTACGGGTTTCGGCTATCTGGGTCTTACCCTTTCCGCGCTGGTCGCCATCACCGCTGCGGGCCTCGATCTTTCCAGCCTCGCCTTTGTCGCTGGCGCACTTTCTGTCGGTGTCGGTTTCGGTTTGCAGTCGGTCGTCGCTAACTTCGTCAGCGGCATCATCCTGCTGATTGAGCGCCCTATCAAGGTCGGCGACTGGATCGAGGTCGGCGCCTATTCAGGTCATGTCCGGAAGATCGCCTTTCGCTCCACACATATCGAGACATTCGATCGCCACGAAGTCATCGTCCCGAACACCGATCTGATTTCCGGCAGCGTGACGAACCTGACATATGGCGGAAGCCTGGGTC